>DASRRM010000076.1:0-21379 GCA_035695715.1 Tepidisphaeraceae bacterium | reverse complement strand
TGTTCGGGCACACCGCCGCCTCGCGAGTGCTTGTGCATATAAAGCCTCCAAGTCAGGCCGGTTGCGGCGCGATTGAATTCTCTGAACCATGCACAAGGCCGACAAGACTCGCTGGTCGCTTAGACGACTGCGTGCGCCCCTGCGGCCCGCACTTCCTTGCAGAAGATGTGCACACTTCAGAGACTCCCGCCCTCGCTCCGCGTGGGATAGTCACAACGGGGTGGGCGCACGAGCCAGCACGCCTGAGGTACTCCGAAGGATCTTGCTGTTTCGCCGCAATGGCCAGATCCTTCGGAGTACCTCAGGATGACGGTTCCTTGCTTTGGGAGCGCATGATCGCGCAGGGTTATTTAGAAAACGCACTGTCATCGCGCAAGCCCATTTCGCTTTTTTTTCCACCCCATCGCCCCTCAGGGGTATTATCATTATTGCCAGACGCGGCGGTTGGAGTGTATAGCTTCATTTCGGCGCTCGCGCAGAAGACAATTTTGAGTTGATCGATAATGACCACACTTTCCCCACACTCCGCCGCCGCGACCTCATCTGGCGCGGGATTGGCCGTTGCGAACCTCAGCAAGGAATATCCAACGCCCGCCGAGCCGCTGGTGGTTTTGCGCGGCGTGTCGTTCGCCGTCGCGCCCGGCGAGCGCGTTGCCATCATCGGTCCCAGCGGCTCGGGAAAGAGCACGCTGCTCAATATCATCGGCACCCTCGATGAGCCGACCAGCGGGACGGTGGCGCTATCCGGCATCGATCCATTTTCGCTCAAGGCAAAAAAGCTCGCCCGGTTTCGAAGCGAGCGGATCGGCTTTGTCTTCCAGGACCATCACTTGCTGCCGCAATGCAACGCATTGGAGAACGTGCTGGTGCCAAAGTTGCCGTTGGGGAATGCGACAAAGGCCGATGTCGACCACGCCGCGGAGTTGTTGAAGCAAGTGGGCTTGGAAGGGCGGGCAACGCATTTGCCCGCCGAACTGTCAGGAGGCGAGCGGCAGCGCGTGGCCATCGCGCGGGCGCTGATGAATTCGCCGCAGCTTCTGCTTTGCGATGAGCCAACGGGAAATCTCGATACGAAAACGGGACAGGCCGTCGGGGAATTGCTGACGAAGCTCGCGACACAGACAAATGCGATCCTGATCGTCGTGACCCACAGTCCGGCACTGGCGGAAATGTTTTCGCGGAAGCTGGGGATGGTGGATGGAAAGTTGCAAGACGGGGCATGAGCAGGCCCGCATCATTTCACGCCGGGTACGAGCGACAGCGAGGCCCCGGATGTTTGGGCGTGGAATTCCGGAAACGAAGAATCCGGGCCCTCGCTGTCGCTCGTTCCCGGCGTGATCGAGTATTCGAAGAATTAAAGCGCCTGTCAGGTTGATGCAGCGATTGAATTCTCTGAAGTGAATTGATTTCATGACCCGACTCCACCTCCTTTTTCGCAATCTCCGCTACTTTCGCGGCGTTAACCTTGCCGTCATCCTTGGCATGGCTGTCGCCACCGCCGTCCTTACCGGCGCGCTGATGGTCGGCGACAGCGTGCGCGGAAGTTTGGCCGACCTGGTTCAGCGGCGACTGGGTTGGGTTGATTATGCCCTGATCTCGACGCGTTTTTTTGACGAGACGCTCGCGGCACGAATCAACGCCGACAATACCGGCAATCCCGGCATTCCCGGCGTCGTCACCCCGGCGCTCATCATCACCGGCGGGGCGCAGGCCGGCAATAACCGCACCGCCGACGTGCAGATTGCCGCGGTCGGCTCGCCGGGCGGGAAGCTTGAGCCGGCCGGGGGGACCGATCTGCAATTGCCATCCGGAACGTGTATTGTAAACGGAGAATTAGCCGGTGGATTGGGAATCGGCAAGGCCGGCACGGGCATCATATTATCCGTCCCGGCGGGAAGTGATGTGCCGCGGGAATCGGCGCTTTCCCATCGCGGCCGCAATGATGTGCTGAATGATCTCAACGCCAAGGTGAAGCGCATCGAAACCGAGCCGGGTTTCATTTCGCTTTTCAGCCTGGGCGCAAGCCAGCGCGTATCGCGAAATGCCTGGGTGAATCTGAAGGACTTGCAGGAGTACACCGAGCAGCCGGGCCGCGTCAATGGAATGCTGGTGGCGATGAAGCCGGATCGGCACTCGACATTTCCGCCGGATGCATTTACCAAAGACCTCAACGACCGCCTCCGCAAGGTAATTCACCTCAACGATTACGGGCTGACGGTAACTCCCGTCGGTGATAATGAATCGTCGGTTTTCGCCCGCGATACCTATATTGCCCCGCCGGTTGCCGATGCGGCCAAAGCCGCCGCCAACGCGCTGCACATCCGGCTCCGCGAAGTGAATGTCGACCTGGTGACATCGGTCACGAATCTTTCCACGGCCGACAGTAAACCGAAGGTCATTCACTATGCGGTAGGCGCGGGAATCACGTCGCTGGATGATGGAACGCTTGGCGAAAATGAAATCGCCATCAATCAATGGACTGCCGACCACCTTGGCGCAAAAGTGGGCGACAAGCTGGCGATCGATTTTGACCTGCGGCAAGCCGGCGGCGATTTGGCGGACGCCAGCAAGTCGCTGCCAAAAGACCGGCTGACGTTTGTGGTGAAAACCATCCTGCCGATGAGCGGTCTGGGAGCCGACTCGAAATTACCGCCGAATTACGAGGGGTTGACCAACGCCGAGAGCGTGGCCGATTGGAATCCGCCCGAAGGACTGACCATTGATAAGAAGCTGGTGACCAAGGCCGACGAGGATTACTGGCACGCCTGGCATGCGGCACCGAAGCTGTTCCTGAATTTTGAAACGGCCCGAAAGCTGTGGGGCGGGCCGTACGGAAACGTGACCGGGCTGCGCGTTCCCACGGCCGAGGCCGGGAAATTCTCCGCCCGGCTCTTGGCGGAATTGAAGCCCGAATCGGTGGGGCTGATTTTCCGGCCGATCAAGGCCGAGCAACTCGCCAGTGCCGCCGGCGGCACCGATTTTTCCATGTTCTTTGTCATGTTCAGCTTCTTCCTGATCGTCGCCGCCGCGCTATTGGTGGCGATGCTGTTCCGGCTGAACATCGAGCAGCGCGCCCGCCAGCTTGGACTGATGTCGGCGGTGGGATTTTCTCCCTCGGCCCTGCGATGGCTCTCGCTCTGGGAGGGAATGATCCTGGCCCTCATCGGCGGCATCATCGGCCTGGGCGGCGCAATCGGCTACACAAGCCTGATCATGTATGGCCTGCGCACCTGGTGGATCGGCGCCGTCGGCACCACCGCCATGACACTGCACATCGTCCCGCTCACGCTGGTCTATGGATTGGTTGGCAGTCTGTTCGTTGCATTTTTTGCGATCCTCTGGGCGGTGTGGCGCGTGGGGAAGGCGCAGCCGGCCCTGCTTTTGGCCGGGGGATGGGGAATGAAGATCCGCAAGCCGCGCGACGGTCGCTGGGCACGATGGATCGGCATCGGCTGCACCGTCATCGGGCTGGCAATCGTTGCCGTCGCACTTTGGGGGAAGATCTCGGTCGTAGAGGGGTTCGGCGGCGGGGGGCTGCTATTGTGCGGATGGCTGGTCGGGCTGAGCTCAACCCTGCGCCCGCGCCGCCATGGCGGGGCATCCTTTGCCGGTGCCGGATCGATCACGCGCCTGGGCATTCGCAACGCGGCCCGGCATACCGCACGCGGCGTGCTCTCGGTCGGCCTCATCGCCGTCGCGGCTTATGCCCTCATTACCGTCGCCGCCATGAAACAAAATGGAATCGCCGATCCGGATAACAAGAATTCCGAAACCGGCGGATATCAGCTCGTCCTGAACGCCGGCATTCCCCTCACCGGCGATTTGAATTCATCCGCCGGCCGAAAGCTCCTGGGGTTCACGCATCCTGATGATCCAATTTACGCCGGCGTGCATTTCACCATGATCCGCCGATGGCAGGGGCAGGACATCAGTTGCCTGAACCTGACCAAGCCCAACAGCCCGACGATTCTCGGCCTGCCGCCGGAAATGATTGCCCGCGGGGGATTTATTCCCGACGATTCCGTGGACAAGAAAATTCCCTTCTGGTCGATTCTCGATTCGGACCAGAAAGACAATATTCCCGTTATCGCCGACAGCGACACCCAGGAATATGTCCTGCAAATGGAGCTCGGCGGCATCATTCCCATCACCGACCAGCTTGGCGTTCCGCGTAAGCTTGAACTGGCCGCCACCATCGCCCATAGCATTTTTCAGGGCCAGTTGCTGATGAGCGACGCCAACTTTTTGAAGCTGTTTCCCGCGCAAAATGGTTTCGGCGTGGTGCTGATTGACATTCCCCGAGGTAAAAATACGCCGCAGGAATATGATGCGCGGCAGACCGATATTGCGAAGAAACTCAGTTCAGAGCTTGGCGATTACTCCGTAAGCGTCGACACCGCCGTCGACCGGCTGAAAACCTACCAGAACGTGCAGAACACCTATTTGGAAACGTTCCAAACCCTGGGCGCGCTGGGCCTGATGCTCGGCACATTGGGCCTGGCCGTGGTGCTGGTGCGAACCGTGATCGAGCGAAAAGCGGAACTCGCTCTGCTTGCTTCGCTTGGCTTTTCCGCCGCGGCGCGGGTGACGCTGGTTCTGTCGGAAAACGCGTTTTTGCTCGTTTTGGGGTTGGCGGTGGGAACGATCAGCGCCGTAATCGGGATCATTCCCGCAGTCGTGCGCGAGACCCGGCCTATCAATTTTCCCTACCTGTTCGGCACGCTGGGCATCGTGCTGGTCGTCGGGCTGGTGTCATCGGCCATCGCCGTCGCGATCAGCGGCGTACACGTAACTCCCGCGGACCTACGAAGAGAATGACGGGAAACCGGGGTAATATCAACAACATATATCTAGTATCAAATACTTGCTGCAAGAGGCCTGATTCTACTTACATTTTCTTGCATTTTCTTACATTTTTAGCCACAGAACCGGCGTGGCGTGGTCAAAAACGGGGGTAACCTTCGCACGCAACCCCTGCGCTCTTACATGCGTCTTACATTTTTCGCAGACCCGCGTATCCCAAGGCGGCATAACTTCCAATGCCTTTTGGGGCGATTTGACCACTGCCAGCGGCTCTGATACAGTTTGCGACCTTTTCCCACTTTACAAACGTAGAAGGAAGAGGCCCCGACCGCGTTTCGGCGTTTGTCGCGGGAAAAACGCTTCTCCAGCAACAAAAGGACAGAACTAATGCGAGCCAGTGAAATTCGCAAGGGAACCGCCGTCATTGTCGACAACAAGCTTTACGTCGTGACCGGCGCCGATCACAACACCCCGGGCAATCTGCGCGCCAAGGTGCAATTCAAGCTGCGCGATGTGCTCAAGGGAACGATCCAGGACAAGCGCGTCGGTGCAACGGATGATATTCAGACCACCACGCTCGACAGCCGGAATGTGGAATATCTTTACAGCGATAATGAGGGACACATCCTGATGGATCTGGAGACTTACGACCAGAACACCATCGCCAAGGAAGTGTTCGGCGATGACATCAAGTATTTGAAGCCCAACACGCCGCTGACGGCCCTTTTCCATGACGGCAAGATCGTCAGCTACGATCTGCCCAAGACGGTTGATTTGAAGGTCACCGACACCGCCCCGGGAATTAAAGGCGCGACGGCAACGAATCAGATGAAGGATGCCGTGATGGAAACCGGCTTGAAGACGCGCGTGCCGCCGTTTATTGAAGTCGGCGAAGTGATCCGCATCAGCACGGAAACCGGGGATTATCTGAGCCGCTCGTAATTGATGGGGCGTAATTCCAGAGACCATTCGGGCGAAAAATAAAGGGCCAGGGTCCGGAAGAGCTCAGCTCTTTTGACCCTGGCCCTTCGCTTTTGGCCGGTGGCACAGGAAGGGCCGAGCGAGCCGCGCACGAAGGGTACTCCCGAAGTAAGCGGTTTCGGGGAGGGCCCGCTTACTTTGGGAGTACCCTCCGTGCGCGGCTCATTGGTCGTTCGACGACCATGGTTTTCTAGTAAATCCGAATCCTTCACCCCATCCGTCCTTCCTCTCAATCGCTTCCACTATGCATCCGCGCGCCCGGCGCCTGCATCGAGATGATCTGCGCCTCGGCGTTGAGCATTTCATCCCATCGCCTGCCAACTTCATCGCCCGGTTGAATCTGCTCGGCAAGCTGAATGAACGTGCGATAGTGGCCATGCTCGCTGGCCCATAAGCCGCGATAAAGTTTCATTAGCTCGCGATCGGCGGATTGCGGGCTTTCGTTTTCGCCGGCCGTCAGAAAATCGGCGAGCAGCTTGAATCGCTCGCAGCTTCGCGCTTCGATGAGGGCCGACACCATCAGCCGATCGACCAGTTCGGCCGGGCCTTCGCCTTTTCGGACGAGGGCGCGCAAGCTGGAGGCGTATGGGTTGCCGTGCTGGCGGCTGAGCCGTCCGCCGCGCCGGGCCAGCAATCGTGTCACGACCGCCAGGTGTTCCACCTCATCGCGCGCGATGGCGGTCATGGCGTTGACCCAGTTTTCCGGAGGGTTGGGCTCGGGGTATCGGTTCACCAATTCCAGGGCATTGGCGGCGGCTTTCTTTTCCAGGTGGGCGTGATCGTTGAGCAATTGCAGCGGATATGCCAACACGTGCCCGGCCCAATCGGCGGGGGTCTGATATCTAAGTGGAAGGTCTGCGTTGCGCCCGTTCGGATTCATGACAGCATTCTCTCCGGTCTGTAGTGGTTTAGTTTAAATGCCTGCTGCGTGCCACAGGTCGGGGTGCTCACAGACCCGTGTTCTCGCCCGAACGAAGGCACAGGTCTCGGAGTACCGCGACCTGTGGCACCTGTGGCACCCGACGATAAATTCAAACTGAACTCTACCTTCCGGTCCAGCCCATTGTGGCCAGTTTGTCATCGCGTTGCGGATAATCGGACGGTCCGGTTTATCGGATGCGCGCCGGAGATTCTGCGCGTGGTCCACCTCACTTTTCCCAAAAAACAGCCGGCATTTTCGGTGCGAACGGTACATTTGCCCAAGCTTCACGCGCTAAATGCTCCAACTGAGTGCAACAAGTGTGAAGATTGGCGCAACACCCCCTTTTACAAGGTAAGAACAAGGGATCAATCGCCGCGGGTCTCTAATGAACCAGTTGTAACCAGAAGGTGGAAGGACGAAGCGGAGCATTTACGTTGCTGTATTTTTCCGTTTGCCTCACTTTCGTATTCGGGCTATCCAGAAAATGCGATCCCATCGATTCGATGCCGTTGCCTCTGCTCAGGTCATGGACCACCTCATTCGGCGCGAATGCGCGCGGGCCGACCGAAACGGGCAGATCTTTTCCCTGGTGCTCTTCCGGGTTGCTCCCGGGAACAAAAAGCGCCGTTCGCTGGCCGTTCACCGCCTGGCGCGGGTGATGCTGAAGCGCGCCCGTCTGACCGATGAAGTAGGCTGGGTGGGTGAGCAGCATCTGGCCGCTTTGCTTCCGGACACCTCGCCCGAAGGCGCGCGAGCGTTTGCCGACGGGGTGGCCGCCATTGTGGCCCGGCGCGAGCTTCGCCCGCTGGCAATGGTTTACACCTACCCGCGCGACGGCGCGACTCCTGAAATCCCCGGAATTACCGCAGCCGCAACTGCTTCGCGCCGCATCAACGGAAATGGAAACAACCATCACAACGGCAATGGCCACAACGGCCATTCCAATGGACACAACGGCCACAATGGTCATCCCCTTGTGAACGGCAACGCTCATCACAACGGCAAAAGCCATCACAATGGAACCTCTCACGATCATCAAAACGGCCACGATTTCGGCTTAAATCATAACGGCCATTTCCATGGCAATGGCAACGGCACCGCGCTTCTCAACGCCCCCGCCCGTTCGGCAACCGCCGCCCTGGCGACGGCCGAAAATGTTTCCACGATCTCCATCAATCTCGGGGCTGCGCCAAAAACAGCGCCCGCCGCCGCGCGGGAAGTTACGCCGGTGATCGGCGTTGAAGAATTGCTCGCATTCCCAATGCCGCGGTGGAAGCGCATTATCGACATTATCAGCGCCGCCGCCTTGATGATCCTCTTCTCCCCGATTTTCGCGCTGGCGGCGCTTGCCATCAAACTGACCTCGCCCGGCCCGGCAATTTACACCCAGAAGCGTTCGGGGCTCGGTGGCAAGCCGTTCCTGATTTATAAGTTCCGCACCATGATCGTCGGCGCTGAAAAGCAGCAGGCCGAGCTGCGAAAGCTTAACGAGCAGGACGGCCCGGCGTTCAAGCTGACCCACGATCCGCGCGTGACCCGGGTCGGCCATTTCCTTCGCAAGAGCAGCATCGACGAACTGCCGCAGCTTTGGAATATTCTCCGTGGGGAGATGTCTCTGGTCGGCCCGCGCCCATTGCCGATCGCCGAGCAGGAAGGCTGCGAGCAGTGGCAGCGGCATCGCCTGAACGTGACGCCGGGCATCACCTGCATCTGGCAGGTGAAAGGGCGGTCGCAGGTGAGCTTTGCCGAGTGGGTTCGGATGGATGTGGAATACATCCGCCGCCGCACGATCCTGCACGACATGGTGATTCTCTTCAGCACGATTCCTTCTGTGCTGCTCCGCAAAGGGGCGAGGTAAGTGCAGAATGCAGAATGCAGAATGAAGGCCCGTGTCACGGACGAGGTTCTATTCGGCGCGGTCTGAATTGATTCACGCCGTGGGCGAGATGAAAGCGAGGATTCGGATTTTGTCGGGCACACGAATCCGCGTCCTCGCTGCCGCTCGTCCACGGCGTGAACCGTTAGTCAACGACTTTTTGGTTACCCAATCCGCATCGCTGGAATAAACCGCACAGGCACCCCCTGCGAAGCATCGAACATGTTATCGCCCGCTGTCGGCGGCACGTCTCGGTTCAACGCCAGTCTTAATTCGACGATGTCGCAATCAGAACCGCGATGTTTGATCGCAAAGGCGAAATGCAATCTCTCATGAACACCAATCCCTTAACCGTTCAATGGCCTGTGAAGCACGAGATGTTCGGCGTGGGGGTCAGTGCGACATCGTACGACGAGCTGACCTCGAAAATCATTGCCGCCGCCAAACGCGGTCAGCACGCGATGATGACCTTTGCCGCCGTTCATTGCGTGATGTGCGGCGTGCAGGACACTGAACACAAGAAACGGCTCAACGCGTTCGACGTGATCGCGACCGACGGGCAGCCGGTGCGGTGGGCGCTCAATGTGTTGTACGGCGCGGGGTTGAAAGACCGCGTTTATGGGCCGGAGCTGACGCGCCGGGTCTGCCAGGCTGCCGCCGAGCAGGGCGTGTCGATTTATCTTTATGGCGCGACCACGGCCGTCCTGGAAAAGCTTCAGCAAAATCTGCTGTCGATGTTCCCGGCATTGAAAATCGCCGGTATCGAATCTCCTCCGTTCCGCGCGCTCACGGCCGAGGAAGACGCCGCCGCCGTCAAGCGAATCAACGACAGCGGGGCCGGGATTTTGCTGATCGGCCTTGGCGCGCCCAAGCAGGAGAAGTTCGCCTACGATCATCGCGAATCGATCAAGGCGGTTCAGCTATGCGTGGGGGCGGCGTTCGACTTCCACGCCGGCGTAAAGAAAACCGCCCCGCCCTGGATGCAAAAGCGCGGCTTGGAGTGGTTATTCAGGTTGGTTCAGGAACCGGGCCGGCTGTGGAAACGCTACCTGACAACCAACACGCATTTCGTGTTTCTGTTCGCCAGGGAATTTCTGACCAAAGGCCGGCGGCGCGCGGTGGTCGCGCATGCCTGAAGATGCGGTAATTATCTCCAAACCCGAAATCGCGAAATCGCAAGCGACATCCAACGGCGTTCGGCGTCAAAGCATTCGACACGCCGAATGCCTTTCCATGTCGCTTGCGATTTCGCGATTCCTTACAAACACCGTCTCACTTTTTCTTCTTAAACTTCGCCTCCAGATCACGCAGCAGTCCGCGGTTGGCGATCTTCGCGACTGCGCCCATCCGGTCGGTCAGAAGAATGCCGTTGAGGTGATCGGTTTCGTGTTGCCAGACCCGGGCGACAAAATCGTCGTCGGTCTGATCCACAAGCTGGCCGGTTAGATCGGTTGCCTGAATCCGCACGCTCTTGGCGCGCCAGACTTTCACGCGCAACTCGGGAATGCTCAGGCATCCTTCCTCTTCATCCATGTCCCCCTCGGCATCGCTTAACACCGGGTTGATGTAGACGCGGTCGTCCTCGGGCTTGCCGGTGGCGTTCATCACGAACATGCGGATGTTTTGCCCCACCTGCGGGGCGGCCAGGCCAACACCCTTGGCCTCGCGCATCAGGGCGAACATTTGCTGCGCCAACTCCGAAAGAGCGGGGGTAAAATCAGTGATCGGCGTGCTCTGTTTCTTGAGCCGGGGATCGGGGTAAAGAACGATCTTCAGTGCTTCGGGCATTGCGGTTGAAATTCCGTGGAAAATGGGCTGCTTAGGGTTCGCCGGCAACTATAAGCCGCGAATTGATTTATTGACAGCCAGCGCCTTTTACGCGTAAAATTGAGTGTTTCCATGATACGGGGCCGGTTGATTCTAAAACCCTCCGGCGCCATTTGTAAACTTCCGGTTTCGCCGAACGCACCATGGCTGCTGTTTCCCCGTAATACGTCTGAAACGGCTTACGGACCGAACGCCGGAAGATGACCCGAAGACCCGGAACGGACGAGGACTCCAAACCTGTGACTACCACCAATGATCTCGCAGTTCCCGAGGGCTATCGCGACATTCCCGACGAGGATCGCAAAAAGGCCCGCCGATTCTTCGATCACGCCAAGTCGGTCGCGGCCACCGGCCAATACGACTACGCCATCGAGATGTTTATCCAGGGCCTGACCCTCGACCCTGAAGACCTCGAGCAGCACAAGCAGCTTCGCGAATTGTCGCTCAAGCGAAAAGTGTCCGGCGGGAAGGACATGGGGATGTTCGACCGCCGAAAATACCCCACCAGCACGCGCGATGAAAAGCAAAACATGCTCAACGCCGAGCGCCAGCTCGCCTTTTCGCCCGGCAACACCGACCACATGATCCTCTTCGCGCAAAGCGCGTTTCGCGGCGGGTTCTACGACACCGCCCTATGGAGTGCCGACATGGCCCTCCGCGCCAATGCTGACAGCGGCAAGCCTGATTACAACAAATTCATCATCCTGAAGGATATTTACAAAGGCCTGCAGGATTACAAGCAGGCGAGCGAAGCATGCTCGGCCGCCCTTCAGCTTCGCAAGGATGACATGGAGCTCACCGGCGAAATGAAGGGGCTTGCCGCGTTGCATGCCATGAAATCCGGAAATTATGTCCGCGCCAAGAGCTTCCGCGACAGCATGCGCGACAAGACCGGCCAGCAAAAACTGCTGGATGAAGAACGCGACGTGCGCAGCGAAGACAGCCTGCTGATTAAAGTGAAGGACACCAGGGCTGAATGGGATGCCTCGCCCAATGATCCGTCGAAGTTCAGTAAGTACATTGATGCGCTAAAGACGACCGAATCGATGGACCAGGAAAACATCGCCATCGAAGAGCTCGAGAAGATGTACAAGAGCAGCAAGCAGTTCAAATGGCGGCAGCGGGCCGGCGAAATCAAAATCTCGCAGCTTAACCGGATGGAGCGTACGCTAAGGCAGGACGCCCAGGCCCATCCGACAGATGCCCAGAAGAAAAAAGACTTGGATGATTTCCGCAACGACAAGATCAAGTCGGAATTGGAAGAATACGCGCTGATCGTTGAGAACTATCCAACCGACACCAGCGCCCGGTTTAAGATGGCCGAGCGGATGTTCCAACTCCACCAGTATCAGGATGTGATTCCCGTCCTGCAGCAGGTTCGGCATGATCCGAAGTTCCGCGCGCTGGCCGGCACACTGCTGGGCCGGGCATTTTTGGAAGCCGGGTTTTACGATGAAGCGGTTGATACCATCAAGGTAATCATCGATGAATATCCCGCGCGTGGCGATGACAAGTCGAAGGAGATGACTTACCACTATGGCCGGGCCTTGGAAGCCAAAGGCGATATTGGCGCGGCTCTGAAGCAATACAGCCTGGTGGCGCAGATGGAGTTTAAGTACAAGGATGTCCAGGACCGCATCAAGCGCCTGCGCGCCGAGGGCGCGAAGCAGGTATGAGGGAGGCAAGGTGAATTGAAAAGGTTCATCCACGAAGATCACGAAGAGCACGAAGAAGACCAAGAGGAGAAAAGCGCGGACCGTGGCCGTGATTCGGATTACCTCAGCCCGGAATCGAGATTAATTCCCTTTGCATTTTCTTCGTGACCTTCGTGTCCTTCGTGGATCATCTTTTCTGATTTCACTGCATTCGCAGGATGTATCGTATTGTTCAGACGCCACTGGCGGAGCAAAAATAACATGGAACGTCGCAAATTCGGAAATACCTCCCTCGAAGTCTCGGCCATCTCACTCGGCTGCTGGATCTTTGGCGTCGACTGGTGGGGACATTACACCGACGAACGCGCCTTCGAGCTCCTCGACTTCTCGCGCGAGCTCGGCATCACCTATTTCGACAACGGCGACGCCTACGGCAATGGCCGGGCCGAAACCGTCTTTGGCAAATGGATGAAAGAGCGCAACATCCCGCGCGACCAGGTCGAGATCGGCAGCAAGTGCGGCTACGACTTCTACTCCGACCCCGGCGAGGTGGGCGGCCACAAGGAACGCAAGCAAGACTTTTCCCCCAAGTTCCTCCGCTTTGCCCTGGAGCAATCCCTGCAACGACTCGGCGTGGAAACCATCGACCTGTACATGGCCCACAACATCAAGCTGCCGCAGTTTAATGACGACCTCTGGGCCACGCTCGACAAGTTCAAGGAAGAGGGAAAGATCAAAGTATGGGGCGTTTCGCTCGGGCCCGCGATCGGCTGGCGCGAGGAAGGCATCAAGGCCATGCTCGAGCACGGCGCCAAAGCAGTCCAGACCGTTTACAACCTTTTCGAGCAATCACCCGGCCGCGAATTCTGCGAAACCGCCGTCGCCACGCACGGCGGCGTCCTGGCGCGCGTTCACGACAACAGCAGCATTCTCAAGGACGTCGTGAAAATCGACACCACCATCACCGAATCCGACCATCGCAAATTCCGCGACCAGTTCTGGAAAATCAACGGCCTGAAAAAGCTCGAACTCGTCCGCCATTACGCCACCGATCACGGCATGACCGTTCACCAGCTCGCCTGCAAATGGCTTTTGCAACAGAACGGCATGACCGCCATCACCGGCACATTGCTCAACGAGCACGAAATCCGCGAGGCCGCCGAATCGTGCGATAAGCCGAACCTTTCGATGAAGGAGCTGAAGCAGCTCGCGGATGATTACGCCAGGGATTGGGATTTGGGTCCCGACGCCCACCCCTGCGACATCAAGAGCAGCGTAGACCCCAGCGGGCGGGTGCGAAGTCATTATCAGCCATCGCCGGTATTGATTGCATGAGCCGGCTAAGAACCGAATGACGAATCAATTCCGAATGACCAAAATCCAAATGTTAAAAATGCCCATCTGACACCAGTCGCGATCGTGAATACCTCGTTCATTCGGACATTCGTCATTTGGGGTTGATTCGTCATTCGGATTTCGTCATTCCTCCCATGCGCCCTCTCCGATACGCCATTCTCCACCACAGCGATATCGACGAGCCTCATTACGATCTCCTGTTCGAAACCCTCCCCGGCTCGCAGCTTACCACCTGGCGCTCGCCTGTTTGGCCGATCGAAGGCCGGGCACAACTGACCCGCCTGAAGGACCATCGCCGGCTTTATCTCGACTACGAAGGCGATCTTCCCGGCCATCGCGGCCGCGTGCATCGCTATGCCCATGGGGAATGCGAAATCGAGATCGGCGAAAACGCCGTCTGGACCATCCGCCTCGTCAATGGAAGCATTCCCATCACGCTTTCCATCCGGCAGATTCAGGATGAGCAATGGGAATGCACGATCATCACCTGAGCAGTGGAATCTGGTGCGCACTGCTCTACACGCCGGGTCAAGCGCAGCGCCGGCCCGGATCATTCGCCAAATCGGCGCCGGATTCCGGACATGGTCCATGTCCAATAGGATTTGTCCGGGGCATGGGCACGAGTTTCTGATACCACAACTCCGCTCATTCGTCCCAAGAACCTTTCGCCGAACCCATCGCCTCTGCTACTCTTGAGCCCATGAGCGATATCGACCTGGCCATTTCCCATTCCAAGGCTCTTGAAGGCCTCCTCGAGCAGAAGCTGGGCGCAACGGGCAAGGGCCTGCACGAAAAAGTAAGCAGCGTGGAAACCCGCCTGCCGCGCGAGCTGGTTCGCAAGATTCGCCTGGTGGCAACCGTCCGTAACAAGATCGTTCACGAATCCGACTACAAATCGATCGATGACCGCAATGCGTTTCTCAAGGCGGCAAAGGAATCAGAGCGCGAGCTAAAGGCGTTTGGCCCGCGCAGCGGAGGAATTTTGCCGTGGGTGATCATCATCGGAATTGTCGTGATTCTGATCGCGGCATATGTCGTCTTTCGAATCGTCATGCGCCGCTGAGCGCCGGCTTGCGACATCAATCATTCCCCGCCGCACCATAGCGGGAGCCAAACGCCCGGGGCCCGTCACGACGGGATCTAAATTAAATATGAGGCGCGTCGAAGTTCGTAGGGTCCCGCAGGGCTTGTTAATTTAGTAGTGCCCTTAAAGAACGCGCATAAAAAAGGTGCCGTGGTCCTCTCGGCTACCACGGCACCCAGGGAAGGAAGCTCTTTCACCAATAGTACGGCACAGTAAACGTGAGGTTCATAACACGCGCAAAAGAACGTCTGTTTTTCCCGCGGCTGGCTGCGGGTGATGGCTGCACCCGACCGCCGCCGCTCTTTCCCTGCAAATGTATCACCTCATCGAATTCCGCCCCGTGTTTTTTAAAGAGCGCCATTTACGCTGTTCCACCAAGCGGCTGCTTTCTTCCAAAAAGGTAATGGTTCAATTTGAATTACCGTCGGGTGCCACAGGTCGCGGTACTCTGAGACCTGTGCTCCTCCGGTCGGCCTCGAAACACAGGTCTCGGAATACCGCGACCTATGGCACCCATCCGGGAATGCAAACTGACCCATTACCCCCAAAAATCTTCATTTACCCGCCCGAATCTCATTCCGGCTGGTTAATCATGAATGTCGCCGCATCGTGGAAAAACTTCCGCATCATCTGCAGCACGTCGATTGGCAGGCTCACTTCAGCCATGGCGGTTTCCATGAGAGTCATCCACCGGTCGCGGGCGGCCTGGTTGATGTGAAATGGCGAATGGCGCATGCGAAGGCGCGGATGCCCGCGCTTCTGCGAATACCAGTCGGGACCGCCAAAACGCTGGATCAGGAATTCGCGCATGCGCTGCTCGGCGGCAGCCAGATCGCGCTTCTGATACATCGGGCCAAGAATGTCGTCCCCCGGCACCTGCCGATAAAACGCGGCAACCAGCCGGGTAAGCCCATCGGTGCCAATACGAGAGTGGATTTGGGTGTCAAGAAGGTCCATGAAAATTATCGCGCGATGAGCAATGCTCATCGGGGTCCATCACAAAAACCACGAAGATCAGTGCGGTTAACCCGGCACCATTTATAGCATTCATACCGCCGCTCGTCGCCGGCGGTTCAGCGTCTGCCCTTTACGTTCCCCGTGTTGCCCCGTAGCCTCCGGTCATGAGCACGAACATTCCCGGGCCATCGCAGGCGAAGCTTCCTCCCGCCGCCCGCATTGCGGTTATCGCGGCGCGCTTTAACTCTCGCATCGTCGATGAGCTTCTGGCCGGTTGCCGGCGGCGGCTTGCAGAGCTCGGCGCGGACGAAAATCTTGTGGAAATATACCGCGTGCCGGGCGCGTTCGAGCTTCCCGTCGCGGCCAAGGCCGCCGCCCAGACGCGGCGGTTTTCCGCGGTGATTTGCCTGGGCTGCGTGATTCGCGGCGACACGCCTCACTTCGATTACGTTGCGGGGGAAGCGGCCCGCGGGATTCAGCAGGTGGCCGTCGATGAAGTGCTGCCAGTCATCTTCGGCGTGTTGACCACCAACACCGAGCAGCAGGCCATGGACCGTATTGGTGGATCGCATGGGCACGCCGGTGAGCGCGCGGCGGAAGCTGCCGCGGAAATGATTGCTATCCTGCGCGAAATGCAGACGCGGACGTAGTGCGCCGCAGCATGGGAAATCAATTCATTTCAAATTTCCTCATGATAGCCGGGGGCGGAAGCCCCGGTTCCATTGCGGGTGAAGCGCGACAATGAGAACCGGGGGCTTCCGCACCCGGCTATCATGAGGAAGTGCGTCCGCGCGTTTGCGGGAATTTCAATTCACAACCTTTATCGCAGTTTTCAAATGCGATGAAATTGAGCGGCCGGTCGCGCAAATTCTTTCCCCGTCCCCCGGCCTCCCATACACTTTACAACCCATGAGCAAGCTCTCGTTTGATATCGATTCGATCATCACCGGCAAAGCCCGTCTGAGCGACGCTCAGGCGCTGGAGCTTTACCACGCCGCCCCGTTGCAGGATCTTGGCGAATGGGCACATGCCGTCACGCAGCGGCTGCATCCGGAGGATTACCGCACCTACGTCATCGACCGCAACATCAACTACACCAACGTCTGCACGGCCAAATGCACCTTCTGCGCCTTCCGCCGCGATCATGAGGATGCCGACAGTTACACGCTCACGTATGAAAAGATCGGCGAGAAAATCCGCGAGCTGGTTTCCATCAATGGCACGCAGATTCTCATGCAGGGCGGCATGAACGACGCCCTGCCGATCGAGTGGTATGAAGGCCTGCTTCGCTACATCAAGAGCAATTTTCCGACGGTGCATATTCATGCCTTCAGCCCGCCGGAGTTTATCGAGTTCGAGCGGTTTTTCGGCTTGGACGTGCGCGAGATCATCCGCCGATTCCATAAGGCCGGCCTGGACACCATCCCCGGGGGCGGCGGGGAAATCTTTGCCCCGCGCGTGCGCCGTCGCATCGGCATCGGCAAATGCACCGGCGACGACTGGCTGCGCGTGATGCGCGTGGCGCACGAAGAGGGGATGAACACAAGCTGCACGATGCTGATCGGCCATATCGAGTTCGTGCGCGAGCGCATCGAGCACATGAGCGCGCTGCGGGATATGCAGGATTACGCGTTGTCGCTCGCAGTGGATCATGCCGTAGGGTCCGCACTGCGGACCGATTCGCGCGTTTCCAACCAAAACGGTCCGCAGTGCGGACCCTACAAGACAAGGGCCGAAGTACTGCTCGAAGAGGCGAGCGCGTACGCGCTGCGGCAGCGAGTGCGGAGCCGCTGGCCCGGCGTATTTGCAAAGTCTTCCCTGAACCCTGAACCCCGAACCCCAAATCCCGGCTCCTACACCGCCTTCATCCACTGGCCCTTCCAGCGCGAGAACACGCCCCTCGGCCGGGCGAAGGAATGGGATCCCGCCATCCACGGTCCCTATGACGATTCGACCAATGAAGACATCCTCCGCGGCCGTGTGGTTCGCATGGCTGGGTCGGATGAATACCTCCGCATGCTCGCCATCGCGCGATTGTTCTTCGACAACATTCCCAGCCTGCAAAGCAGTTGGGTGACCATGGGCCCGAAGATCGGGCAGCTGGCCTTGTTCTTCGGCGCTAATGACATGGGCAGCGTCATGATGGAGGAAAATGTGGTTAGTGCGGCCGGCGCGACGTTCAAATTGAGCGAGCGGGAGATTTGCCGGCTGGTCCGCGACGCCGGCTGGATTCCCGCCCAGCGCGATCAGTATTACAATGTCCTTCGCCGCCACGACGGCGCCGATGCGCCCGACCTGCAACCGCTGGCCAATCCGCCGGTGCGGAATGTGCGGAAGATCGACAAGGAGTACATTGGCGCGGCCCCGGGACTGGACGATGGGCAGGATCGGAGCATGAAAGTTCAGTTGCCGATCTTGGGAGGGGCCGATGCGCCGGTGCGCGGAGTGGGGGGATGAGGGAATGTTGATTATCGACAGAACGACATTCACGTCGGAGCCTAATGGCGGTTTCACCGGGTCTGTGCAGTTCGACACCCGTACTGTCGAGGTCACCATCAGGCCTACGGCGGACGAGACCGATTTATGTTGGGACAACGCCGAAGTAATATTGACGCATCTCCGTGACGAGATGCCGTCCATTGAAAATCGCGTCAGCGAACTTTTTTCGCGTTTGGGACTTCCCAGGCAGGACACTCCCAAAGGATGGCGCAAGATTGGGCGTATGCTTCGTTGCCTCCGTGAAAGTGACATGACCTGTTTGGTCTATGCTGACGGCGCGGCAACGGTGTATTTCGACGGGCCGCGGCTGACCGACCACATTGTCGAAGTCACATTCACCAAGGGCGGTAAGTTATCGCAGGCGACAATCGCAGGGTGAGAACTTTCAGTGAAACCGAGGGCAGGATCGGAGCATGGAGGTGCAGTTGCCGATATCGGGAGGAGCGGATACCCCGGCGGGTAGCGGATTAGAACAAAAACTGCTTGCAACGGTTTTGAATTGCCTGTTGGGTCAATTCGGCTGTAAAATTGATCAACCGAGAAGGCTTGTATGACATTGACGCTCGAAGTTGAACTCCCTGGCGACCTTGCCCACTTGCGGCTGCCTGCTGCCGTCGCGGCGCGTTTGCAGGCACTGTTGGATCGGCAGGATGCTGGCGCGACGCTGTCCATTGCGGAAAGAGAGGAAGCGGAAGGATTGGTGGATTTGGCGGAATTCCTCAGTTTGCTAAGGCTCCGCGAGGAGCGGGCGGCGAAATGAGTGACTCACCGTCGGCGATGCGATCACTGGTGATCGTTCGCGCTCACAACCGCTGCGAATATTGCCAACTGGCACAGGCAGGCCAGGAGGCCGCGTTTCATATCGATCACATCGACCCCCGAGTGGCCGGCGGAGCAACGACCGAAGACAACCTTGCACTTGCGTGCGTCTCCTGTTCACTGCATAAGGCAGCCAAACAAATCGCGATTGATCCGCAAACCGGTGAGGAAATCCGATTGTACCATCCACGGACGGATATTTGGGCGTCACATTTCGAATGGCGCGGAGAGAGGATCGTGGGAAAAACAGCCGTAGGTCGCGCTACGGTGTTGGCCCTCAAAATGAACCGCCCGCTTATTCTCGCCATCCGAAAAGAGGAGATGGTCCGCGGACGCCATCCGGCGTCGTAGCTTGGGCATAGTCGCTCATGTCCCTTTTTCAAGCGAAACTTTGATGCACCTCGACTATGCAACACCGCCCATCTCCGCCTCCAGTGCCGACGCAAAGCGCACGCTGCGCAAAATCGCATTCCGGCTGATACCATTTCTGTTTCTCCTCTACGTCGTCAACTACATCGATCGCGCCAACATCAGCTTTACAAAAAAGCCGATGCAGGTGGATTTGAATCTCTCCGAGCGCGCCTACGGATTTGCGGCGGGAATCTTTTTCCTTGGATATACGCTGCTGGAGGTGCCCAGCAATCTGGCATTGCAGCGCTTTGGTGCCCGCCGCTGGATCGCGCGCATTATCATCTCGTGGGGAATCGTCGCGGCTTGCATGACATTTGTCCGTGGGGCGACTTCCTTCTCGCTCCTGCGTTTGCTCCTTGGCGCAGCCGAGGCGGGGTTTATGCCGGGGATTATTCTTTATCTCTCGCAATGGTTTCCCGCCCGCCAACAGGCCAAGGCATTCGGGCTGTTCCTGACCTCCACGGCACTGTCAGGCGTGGTCGGCTCGCCGCTGTCGGCGCACGTGCTGAAGATGGACGGCATGCTTCATCTGCACGGCTGGCAATGGGTTTTTCTGCTGGAAGGGCTGGCATGCCTGCCGCTTGGGTTGCTGACGCTCTATTGGCTGCCGGATAAGCCGACATCGGCGCGCTGGCTTTCACCCGCGCAGGCGAAATGGGTCGAGGCCGAGCTGGAGGCCGATGCGCCCGCCGGCCATCACGATGCCGGCGGTTTCTTTCATGCTCTGCGCGATCGGCAAGTCTGGCTGCTCACGATCCCCTATTTCTGCATTATTTCAGGACTGTTCGGCTTTATCTTCTGGGCGCCATCCCTCATCACCGATCACACCGGCGGCTGGCTGACGGCGGTTCCCTATCTCGTTGCCGCGGTCATGATGGTGGTCATCGGACGCAGTTCCGATCTTCTGAACGAGCGGCGCTGGCATGTGGTGGCGTGCGCGATAATCGGCGCGGTGGGAATGGCGGCCAGCGCGCTTTGTCCCAACACGCCGCTGGTCATTTTCACACTGAGCTTCGCCGCCATCGGCATTTGGGGAAGCCTCGGCCCATTTTGGGCGTTGCCCACCGCGTTTCTGCGCGGCAAGCGTGCGGCGGCGGGAATCGCGGTGGTCAACTCCGTCGGATGCACCGCCGGGCTGGTCACGCCATGGGTCATCGGCGCGATCAAGCAGTCGACCGGCGGATTCAGCGGCCTGTATTTCGTGACGGGAACATTAATGCTCGGGGCGTTGTCGCTGTGCTGCATGAACCTGACGGGCGGCGAAAAAAAGGCTCCGGAGATGCCTCCGGAGCTTTCCTGATGATCAATACGTCAATCCGGGTTCATTTGGCCGCCGCGGCCTTTTCAGGCTGTTGGATGAACACGAAGGTTCCCTTCTTATTCCCCACCACGATCGCAGGGCGCTTGTCGTGATTGATATCCTTGGCGATGACCTGCGTGCCGACACCCGAATCGTTATCGATCAGATGCGCGATCCATTGGACTTTGTGGTCGGGACCGCGCTTTAGTTCAAACCAGTAGAGCACTGCCGGGGCGTTGGCCTCCACGTCAGTGGTGTGAGCCCAGAAACGCTTGCCGGTGACAATGTCTTTCAGGCCGTCGCCATTGATGTCGATCAGATCCACCGCGTGCGGCTGTGAGAACTCCACACCCTGCGGGTTTTCCGAAGCCTTGGAGCCGACAATCAGGTGTTTCTCGAATGAGCCGTCGCCCTTCTGCTCGAACCAGGCCAGGCCAAAGCCATGGGCCTCAAGGCTGGTGATGACATCGGGTCGGCCGTCGCCGTTCACATCGTAGACATGCATCTGCGCGCCGCCGGGACCGAAGTCGGCTTTGTGGAAGACCCATTCGGGGTCGCCGTCGAGCTTGGCAGGCTGTTCGTACCAGCCGTCATGAACGAGAATGTCATTTCTCCCGTCGGCGTTCACATCGCCGAAACCAAGTCCATGGGTGAAGCGTTGATAACCTTTTTTCGGGCTGATGGGATGGAAGGTCCAGGGCTTTTCGGGTGCGGCATAGTCGGGGAGGGCATATCCCATTTTCCCGCCGGTCGAGCAGATGAGAACGGGTTTGCCGGTGCCGAGAAGGTCGCTGAAAGTGGGGGACTCGTTGTCGGTTTTGTCGAAGACCTTGTGGCGCGTCCAATGACCTTCTGACCCCTTTCCGCGCGGATTCTCATACCAGCTCGT
>DASRRM010000075.1:0-10789 GCA_035695715.1 Tepidisphaeraceae bacterium | reverse complement strand
GGCGCAGGCGAAGAAATTTTTCTTCGCACCCGCGGGCGATGGGGCGGCCAAGCCGTTGCGGCCGGATGGCACGATGCTGTCGGTGTCGATGTATCGCGATGGGTCGGCGCTTTGGCAGGCCGGTCCTGATTTGTTTACCGATGCCGTCGCCACGCAAATGGCGCAGGCCGAAAGCGGACTGAGTACATTTTTCGGGGGAAAATCATTCGGCGCGGATGTGCTGGGGGCGTTTAAGCCGCAGATTCAGTTCGTCGCGGCAAAGCAGGATTACAAAGTGGCCGGCGTCAATCAGCCAACGCTGAAGCTGCCGGGCTTTGCTTTGGTGCTTGGGATCAAGGAGGGAAAATTCACCACGATGCGCAAGCCACTCCGCACCGGCTTCCAAACGGCAATCGCTTTGAGCAATCTCGACGCGGTGAACAAGGGCCGTCCGACGCTGGAAATGCAGAGCGAAAAACGCGGCGGCGCTGATATTCAATTTGCCACCTATGACATGTCGGATAAGCCGACGATTAAGGACGATACCTATCTGAATTTTTCCCCGGCTCTGGTGATGTCGGACAAATACATGATGATCTGTTCGACCAAGCAGATTGCCGAGCAACTGGCCGACCTGGCCGAGAAGCAAGCCGATGCGAAAGGCACGACGGCCGACAACACGTTCGTGAGAATCGACGGGGCGGCGGTGGCGAGCATGATCCACGAGGACCGCGAGCCGTTGATCGCCCAGAACATGCTCGACAAGGGGCACGAACGCCCCGCCGCCGAAAAGGAAATCGACACGCTGGCGGCGCTGGTCGGGCTGGTCCAGGATGCCGAGCTACGATTGACGCCCAGTGCCCATGCGATACAGCTTGAAGTGGAAGTAAAGACGGCGGCGAAGTAGTCCAGTGGCACGGGCGGCCCGCCCGTGTCTTTGAAGTGTGGACCAGGCATTTTTCAGATTGGTGTAGCCGGCCCATCGTCATCCTGAGCTAAGCTGAGGTACTCCGAAGGATCTGGCTCGCCTTCGCGTAGGGGCAAGAGCCTTCGGAGCACCTGTTCTGAAAATGCCGTTCCGACGGCTCGATTTTTGTAGGGTGGGCGTACTCGCCCACCACGTCTGCATCGCGGGCAAGGAAACGGTGGGCGAGTACGCCCACCCTACGAAAACTTCATTCGTCGCGGCTGCGGCGCAGCCGCATGAGGACTCAGGATGACGGTCGACGCGCTGCCAACGTGAAAATCTCCGAGGCGTGTCGAACTTGAATCTAAAAAACGGACACGGCCGAGACGGCCGTGATACGGGAAATTCCGAGGTTTCAAATGAGCGGCAATCTCGAAACCATCGACCCTGCCTGGGCATGGTCGGCTTATGCCGAAACAACCTGGACGCGGCGTTTGGCGGCGCACCTATATCGCCGGGCGGGGTTTGGCGCGGATTGGGCCACGCTGGATAAAGCCGTCAAAGCCGGGCCGCAGGAAACCATCGCCCGCTTGTGCGCGCCGGCCGCGCAATCTGCGGATTCGGCAAAGGTCATCGCCATGCTGGTGGATCGAATTGTCACCAGCGGCAATTCGCAGGAGCTTGGCGCATGGTGGCTTTATCGCATTCGCGACAGTGCCGACCCGCTGACCGAAAAACTGACCGTCTTCTGGCACGGCCATTTCGCCAGCAGCGCCAAGAAGGTCGACAAGCCGCGAATGATGCTCGACCAGAACGAGCTTCTGCGCAAACTCGGCAACGGCAAGTTCCAGGAAATGGTCCGCGCCATCTCGCGCGACCCGGCCATGCTGGTTTATCTCGACTCGACGAGCAATCGCCGAATTCATCCCAACGAAAACTACGCCCGCGAGCTGATGGAGCTGTTCTGCCTTGGTGTTGGCAATTACACGGAAAAAGACGTAAAGGAAGTGGCCCGCGCTTTCACCGGTTGGGAAGTCATCACCGACAAGTTTCAATTCAACGCCTCGCAGCACGATACCAACAACAAGACGTTCCTCGGCAAAACCGGAAACTTTGATGGCGATGATGCGATCAAAATCATCCTGGACCAGAAGGCCGCGTCGAAATTCATCGCCGCAAAGCTGGTGCGTTTCTTCGTCTTCGATGAACCCGCCGCTCCTGATGCATTGATCGAGCCGATCGCACGCGGCCTTCGCGAGAACGGGTTTCATATCGGGCAAATCGTTCGGCAAATCCTGAGCAGCAATCTGTTTTTCTCCGATCACGCCGTCGGCCGGAAGGTGCGCTCGCCGGTGGAATTAGGGATGGGGTTGCTCGTCTGCCTGGATGCGACGAGCAGTCTGGTGACGCTGAATCAGGCGATGGCCGATCTTGGCCAGGGGCTGTTTTTCCCGCCGAACGTGAAGGGATGGACGGGCGGGCGGGCGTGGATCAATTCTTCCACGCTGCTGGGCCGGGCGAATCTGGTGGCGCATATTCTGTCGGCCAGCGAAACCAGCTTCGACCGCGGCGGCGGAAGTTTGGAGGCCCTTGCCGATCGCGCGGGCGCTAAATCTCCGGAGGAAACGGTGGACTGGCTGCTGGAATTGCTCGTGGCGGCGCCGATTCCGAGGGAATCGCGCGAGGCGCTGCTGTCGCTGGCCGGGGGGAAGGACACGCCGGACGATCGCAGCGCGCGGATCGCGAATGTGATTCGGGCGATGGGCGCGCTGCCGGAGTTTCAGTTGGGGTGAGTTGGGTTGGAAAGAGTAGAGCGTCGGTCGGATCGCTGCGCGGGATGGAGTGGAGTTTCGGTCGGATCGTTTCGCGGGAAAGAGTGGACCTTCGGTCCGACCGCTACGCAAGGTAGAGCGGACTTTTTGCCCGACGTTGCGTTGGACACTGTGGACCTTCGCTCGACGGCTCGGTCCGATCGTTGCGCGGGATGGAGTGGAGTTTCGGTCGGATCGTTTCGCGGGAAAGAGTGGATCTTCGGTCCGACCGCTACGCGGGATAGAGCGGACTTTTTGCCCGATTGCTGCGCGGGAGACCGTGGACCTTCGGTCCGACCGCTACGCAGTGTTCGCGATAGTGTTTATTATGTGTTGACGCGGCGCGGGGCATGGAAGATTGGGATTCACAAAATTGTTTGTGACGCGTCGGCGCGGCGCGCAAGCAATGAAGATGAATTCCAGGGTAGTGTCGCCTCGAATTCGCGCCTTTCAAGAAACGGTGAGTTTATGAATATTCTTACTTCCCGTCGTGCATTTCTCCGCGGATCGATTTCATCGGCCGCCCTTGTGGCGCTTGGGCCGGTGGTTCCGCAGTTTCTGCTGAACGCTTCGGCCCACGCCGCCGACGCTCAGGGTGAAACCATCCTCGTTGTTATTCAGCTTTCCGGCGGGAATGACGGGTTGAACACGGTGATTCCTTACGCCGACGATGTCTATCGTAAGAATCGCGCGTTGATCGGCATTCCCGCCGCCCGCGTGAAAAAGATCGACGACTATGTCGGCCTGCATCCGTCAATGGATGCCTTCGCGAAGCTGCTCGAAGAGGGCAAGCTTGGAATCGTGCAAGGCGTGGGATATCCCAATCCCAACCGCTCGCATTTTTCCTCGATGGACATCTGGCAGACAGCCCGCAACGCCGCCGACGCCGGCGCGGGATATCGCGCCACGGGCTGGCTGGGCCGGGCGCTGGAGGTGGAATCCAAGGGGAAGGTGCAGCGCGATGTGCCGGCGATTCATCTCGCGTCGGGATCGGCCCGCCTGCCGCTGGCGCTGGTGGGCGACCATGAGCGTGCCGCTTCCATTCAATCGCTTGATGCATTCAAGCTCGACGACGGCGGGGATGCGAAGCTGCGTCGCGCCATCGACCTTGAAACCGCGGCGCCGCGCGATTCCCGCGATGACCTGGTCGCCTTCCTGCATCAGGGCACAGTGTCCGCGATGGAATCCAG
Organism: Tepidisphaeraceae bacterium; assembly: GCA_035695715.1. GTDB lineage: Bacteria > Planctomycetota > Phycisphaerae > Tepidisphaerales > Tepidisphaeraceae > RYN-428. The sequence continues at coordinate 6,902 of DASRRM010000075.1, read as the reverse complement.
CCGGCAGGTGCAGGAAGCCGTCCATCATTACAAGACCGATGTGGCGTATCCCGATTCCAATCTTGCGAGCCGGCTGAAAACGGTCGCGCAGTTGATCGATGCCGGGCTTAAGCCGCGAATTTATTACGTCGAGCTCGACGGCTTCGACACCCACGCCAACCAGGTCGGCGCGCACGCCGCCCTGCTTGGCGAATTGAGCAACGCCGTGACGGCGTTCATGCACGACCTGAAGCAGCACGGCCACGACCAGCGCGTTCTGGCGATGACCTTCAGCGAATTTGGCCGCCGGGTAAAGGAAAACGCCAGCCAGGGCACCGACCACGGCGCCGCCGCCCCCATGTTCCTCGCCGGCGGGCGCGTGAAGAGCGGCCTGCTGAGCAAGCATCCGAGCATGACGGATCTCGACGCAGGCGATGTGAAGTTCACGGTCGATTTCCGCAGCGTCTATGCGGGCGTGCTGGAAAACTGGATGGGAATTGGGAGTGAGGCGGTGTTAGGAGGGAAGTTTGAGGCATTCGCTGTCCACGCATGATTGGCCCCGATGCCTCCGCTAAAAGCAGCACGGCGGGCAGTGTGTCTTCGGGGGCGCTGCCTTGAGGGTTGTCGATCGAAATTCACGCATTATCGTCGTCCTCCATCGCCGATAGAAGTCGGTCCAAGGCGTCTTCGACGAACTCCTTGGGCGCTTCTCCGGCATTGGAAGCGTTCCGCTCCCGCCAATCAATCTGGCGAACAGCGTCGCAAAACAGCAGTCCCGCGGCCGACGGAGTTGCCCGTGTTGGATTGATCATTCCTGGGGGAATTTCCTTTGTGTTCCCGAAGCGCGGGTGAACTGACGGCTTAATTTTGCTGATGGCGATCAGCACGATTGCCATGCCGGTCTTGCGATTATAACTGGCCGGACTCATGACCAGTCCAAAATGCAGGCCCGCCATTTCATGGCCGGCCGATGGCGATGCGTTGAAATGAATGAAGTCGCCACGCTTTGGGTAATACGTGCGATGGCTCATGCCAACTCCTTGCCGGCGGCAGGGAAATCGAAGGACTTTGGCGGCTTGACATATCCCTTGAGCAGATCCTTCAGCTTGTAACCGCTGCGCCGCCGGCGCTTCGGCACATCAACGATCCGCAGATTGTCGATTTCCACCGTTGCGCCGTCCACAATTGAATTCTCCGCGGTGAACGATTTGGGAAGCCGGACCCCAAGGCTATTGCCCCATTTTCGCACCTTCACGACTGTCGGCATAAATACTCCTCGCAAAGCTATACATAATGATACATTCCTGTGCCATATAAAACAACCGAAATTCGTTTTGGATGGTAGCACTGTCTGGTAGGATGCCACCCTTATGCTAACTCAAGGTGATACCGCACCATGGTTCCAGGGACGCGCATCGTCTGGTCTTTTGTTGAACCTCGGCATCCTCGGCGGCCGGTATGTTGTGTTGTCGTTCCTTGGCTCATCGACCTTCGGCCCTATTCCGCAACTCGTTCAGGAAATCGAGCGCCAGCAGGCCGTCTTTGATGGCGTCGATGCCTCTTTCATCGGCGTCAGCATCGACCCGGACGATGAAAGGCAAAAGCGCCTGCAATCGCCGTCGCCGGGGATTTCTTACTTTTGGGACTTCGACGCATCGATCAGCCGTCTCTACGACGCCGCGCGGCCGCAGGGTGGATACATCGTGCATTCGCTGGTGCTCGATCCCAGCTTGCGCGTTGCGGCGTTTATTCCATTCGAAGGCGACGGCCCTGCGCACGCCCGGCGAATTGTCGAGGTCCTTCAATCCCTCCCTCGCGTCAACGCCATGGAAGGGTTGCCGCCGATTCTGGTCCTTCCGAACATCTTTGAAGCGCCGCTTTGCCAGGCCCTGATCGACCGGCACGCCACCGACGCGGGACAGGACATCGGCTATACGGCCTTCGAAAATGGCCGGCCCGTCAATAAATACGACAACGTCAACAGGCGGGCGCGCGACTGGGTCATTAAAGACCGCGAGGTGATTTCAGCCCTCGATTCCCGCTTGCGGCGGCGGCTGTTTCCCCAGGTCGAAAGGGTTTTTCAATACAGCGCCACGCAAATCGAAGACTTCATCGTCACCCGCTACGATGCACCCGAGGCCGGCCAGGCCAGCGGCTTTTTCGCTCCCCATCGCGACAATACCAACCCGCTCACCACCTTCCGCAAATTCGCCGTCTCCCTCGCGCTCAACTCCGACGCGTACGACGGCGGCGGCCTGCATTTCCCCGAATACAGCTCGCGCGGCTTTTATGCCCCCACCGGCGGCGCGATCATCTTCTCCTGCAGCCTGATGCATGAGGTCCGCCCCATCACCCGAGGCAAGCGCTTTGCGTGCCCGCTGTTTATTTACGACGATGAAGCCGCCAAACGCCGTGCGGAAATCCGGCGGGCGCAGAATCAGGCAAAATGATTTTCACGCATGCGCCGCATGAAAATGTCCGAAATGGGCGATCGTCATTCTGAGAGCGTGTGAGTTTTTAACGTGGCACGGGCGGCCCGCGCGTTCGAAAACGTGGGCGGGCTGCCCATGCCGCGCAAAAAATTCACACGCTCTGAGGCACTTTCCCGGCGATCCGCTGGAACAACCTTCAGCGAATTCGGTCGCCGGGTAAAAGAAAACGCCAGCCAGGGCACCCATCACGGCGGCGCCGCCCCCATGTTCCTGGCCGGCGGGCGGGTAAAGAGCGGCCTGCTGAGCAAGCATCCGAGTATGACAGATCTCGATGCCGGACGTGAAGTTCACCGTCGACTTCCGCAGCGTCTACGCCGGCGTGCTGGCAAACTGGATGGGGATTGGGAGTGAGGCGGTGTTGGGAGGGAAGTTCGAGGCGATGAAGATGGTAAAGGCGTAAGCCGTGCGGCGAGCTTTCGTCACGGTTACTTCCGTTGTGCCTGCGCCTCCAAGCCGATTTTACCGACGATCAGCGTGCCATCGGCTTTTCGGATATTCCGCCACATTGCCGCCCAAAGCGATGTTGAGTCGGCACAGAGCGCATATCGCCGGACGATGTGAAATGACCGCCGGCCCGGATTGGCGTGCGTATGTCCGCCGGTCGGGACGTCGCAAAGGGCGCCATTGGATGTGCGCCAGAGGTTTGCGGGGTCTGTTGCCGTAAGCAAGGCCGGTTGCCAATCGATGAGCGGCTCAGGATCGAGATTTTCCGGCTGACCGGGAACGGGCGGGGGTAGCTGCGCGACGGATGGCGCTGATCCGGCGCTCAAGCTACAGGCGAGGCCCTCGACGTTGATCGACGCGCCAAACTGGCGAACAAGCCGCTGCCTCATCTCGTTCGTATGCGGCGTTACCATATATCCGCTTGAAAGGTCGCCGATCATGGTTGACCTTGTCGTACCATATCGCCACCAGTAAGCAGCGACGTACGCGCACAGAAGTGCGTCCAGCATGTCTTCGGTGGGTTTCGTTCGCGGCAAGTTGGGCCGAACAAATGAATCGATATCCATGATCGGAAAATCGGCGGTCTTCAACCCGAGAAGATGATTGAGGAGTTCATCCCACGCCAGGTCGTTGTTGTGATGAACCTTATATTGGAGGATTCTCGGGAGATGAAAAAGACCGAGAATAGCTGGATGCGGGTAACACTCGAAATAAAATTTCCCTCCTGGTGCACCCGGAACAGCCATGGGCTCATGGCGATAACCCCTGGTGGACAATTCACTCAAGAAGCCCCAGATTTGTGCACCAGGAGCCCAGCACGGATTCGTAAGGTTAGACGAATGCGCGCCGCAACCGAAGTCACCCATCAGCGCGCCGGCAAGATTTCGCTCCACCGGACGACAGCTTCCGATGTTACTGACGCAGATCGGCTGATCGATGGCCATCGCGCAAAGTTCACAGTGGTCGTAGGAAGAAATACGCGAAATCGCGTCTTTCCAACTTACAGCTATGGGGGAGGACTTCAGTGTTAACGAGGGCGAGATTCCATCGTTCAACACGAGATCGGCAATCGCGCCGCGATTCTTAGCCCCCCAAGCCGAATCAAAGCCGACGAAGATCTTTTCCACCGTTGCCTCCTCTCAAGGTATAAAGCCACTTCCAAGGATGAGAGCATTCGATTCGTGTGGAGCCTACACCGATCACACAATGCTATTTTTAAATCCGAGCATAAACCACGGCCAAGAGCGCCACCGATTCTTGTAGTCGGTGACGTAACTGTTTTGGCACCAGTGCTTCAACTTTGCCTCCCCACCCCAACACTTGGCGCTCCACAGCGTACAACGCCCCTGTATCGAACTCCACAATAATCCGCCCCTGCCCATCCCTCGTCACCTTCTGCGTCCCGTTCCAGACGTAATCCTCCGCAAGCGCCGCCGCTTCCTTGGCGAATCGTAGCTTCACATGATGGACCGGGCCTGTGCTTTGATGGCCGTCCACCGCCGTCGAGAGATCAACGTGTTCCAGATCAATTCCGAAACGGGAAGAACCGGCGGCCCTTCAAAACGAATCTTCTTTGACAGCGCCTCGAAGCTCGTTCGAGATTCCGCTGGCATCAAGTCCAGAAGCCGGCGGTAAACGTTTTGCAATCGCTCATACAGCGGCGTTCCTCGATATTGCTCGGCGGCTTGCAGCGATAAGAGAAGCGCGAAACGGTCGGAATCGCTGATGACCGTTGCCGGCAATGGTGCGGCGGATTCGCTGTAAAACCATTCCCGCTTGTGCCGATCGTACTCCACTGGCAGATGCCATTCGCCGCGGAGGACCTCCTTCAAATCCCGGCGGATGGTGCGCTCATCGACGCCAAGGGCGTCGGCTGCGACCTTGGCGCAGACCCGTCGCTTGGCCCGAAGCCGGCGGTCAAGCGTCAAACGTCGCTGATGGGCGGTGGTCATGGGCAGGAAAGCTAGAAAAGATGCTCTGCCATGGCAACGATGATCGAGAAGATGAGCCCGAGCATCAGCAACTCTCCAAAAAGACTGAGCCAGATGATCGTGTACTTCCACTTTTGCTTTTCGGACCAGACCGGATGCGTCCACAGAAGATACAGTCCCGCAGGAAAGGCGCCTTCGCGTCAAGGATTTTCCGCAGCCGCGGTCGGGCGGGATTTTCGAAGGAAACGCTGAAACGAAAACGCCCGATCCGCAATGGACCGGGCGTTTTCTTTGCAGGGATTCGATTCGGCTTAGCTCGCCGCGCTGACGTAGGGAAGCAGAGCGAGGAAGCGGGCGCGTTTCACGGCGCGGGCGACCATGCGTTGTTCCATCGCCGTTGCGCCGGTGCGCTTGCGGCTGAGGATTTTGCCGTTGCCGCTGATCATTTTCCGCAGCGATTCGGTGTCCTTGTAATCGATATAAGTTTTTCCCGAAGCGCTGGTGCGGGCGATTTTAAGTTTCGGGCGGTTGAAGGTCTGAAACTTCTCAGTTTTGTCCTTACGCTCACGACGGTCATTTTCACGGGCCATGGTATGGAACTCTCCGCTTTCATTAAATGCGGTGACGAGTCCGCGCTAGTCAAATGACGACGCCGTCATTCAGCGCGGTGAACCGGGCATTGTAACGACGGGGTGAATCGTGGCAAGATGTCGGGCACGCGAATTTTTGAGCGCGATATGGCCGTCGTTCTTGGCACGATCGTGACACGCGCGACACGGCCGTCTCGGCCCTGCCTTATGGTTTCGGGGTAAAGGGCACCAAGCACGGACGGGACGCCCGTGTCACGAATGACCGTACCAAAATAGACGGCCACACCCGCAAGCAATCTGGGCCGGCCCCCGGCCCTTGACCCGGCGGCAAGTCTGGGGACGATACCTTTGACGGCGTCGATCATTGTTTTCCCAATGTCCTTCGCCCGAATGGGAATCGATTCTTCATACACATGCGACTGCAGAATTGTGAGGGTTCAACATTGCGCGAATCCACTTCCACCAAACGCACTCATGCCGCTCATCCCGCCCCTGATCGGCCGGAGATGCGCATGGCGGCGATCGACGTCGGCTCAAACAGCCTGCACATGGTCATTGCCCAGGCCGACCCCGATGGCGCGGTCACCACTCTTTGGCGGATGAAGGAAATGGTCGGCCTGGGGCGCATGAGTTTTCCCTCGCGCCGCCTCGGCAAGGAAGCCATGGAACGCGCCACCGCCGCGCTGGCACGGTTCCAGCAGGTGGCGCGGATTCGCGGCTGCGAGAAGATTCTCGCTGTCGCGACCAGCGCCGTCCGCGAAGCGGAAAACGGCGGCGATTTTCTCGTGCGCGTCCGCCGCGAACTGGGCATTCCCATCCGCGTTGTCAGCGCCCGCGATGAGGCCAGACTGATTTACCTGGGCGTGCGCCATGCCGTCGACCTGGGCACGCGCCCGCATTTCATCCTCGATATCGGCGGCGGCAGCGTCGAGTTCATCGTCGCTGATGCCAGCAAGCCCCTGCTGCTGGAAAGCCGAAAATTGGGCGCAGCGAGGATGACGGCAAAGCTCATCAATTCCGATCCGATCAGCCCGGCCGACCTTAAGTCCCTCATCGCCCAATATGACCGGGAGCTTGGCCCGATTTGCGAAAACATCAAGGCGCTCAAGCCCGTTGCCGCCCTGGGAACCAGCGGCACCATCGAGAACCTCGCCGCGATGTGCGCTGACATGGACGATCATCATCCCGAGCGATCGGCCGGCGTCATCAAGCGCGAAGCCTTGGCGCGCCTGGTCGCCCGTCTGCTGGAAAGCCGGACGAAGGACCGCGCGGCAATGACCGGGCTGGACGATCAGCGCAAAGATCAGATTACCGCCGGGGCGCTTTTGGTGAACGAGCTGTTTCGCCGGCTCGATTTGACGGAAATCAAGGTGTGCAAGTCGGCCCTGCGCGAGGGCATTCTCGTGGAATACCTCGCCCGGCATCTGCCCGACCTTTCCATCCGCCGCGAGGTGCCCGATCCGCGG
>DASRRM010000074.1:0-11861 GCA_035695715.1 Tepidisphaeraceae bacterium | reverse complement strand
CAGCAAGGATCCCGACCTTCACCCACGTCCCCCGCGCCCACCGGCCCGGTTTCGACCCCCGCGGCCAACGTGACGATCTCAAGCCAGGCGGTGGCGGCGGCTCCTGCTCTCCATCCTCCGTCGCTGCCGTGACGTCGGCAGCCGCGAAGAGTGCGCCAACTGCCACCTCGGCGCCGGCACCCAAGGTCAATCCCGTCAAACTCGCCAACAAAGAAGCCAACGAGCCAATTCAATTGCTCACCAAACAGGCCAAGCATGGCGATGTTGTTGCCAAGCTGTTGCTGAAGCAAATCAACGCCAAGCTGGCGGCCAAGCAGGCTCAAACCGCCAAACCCGAAGAGGCCGAGGCGGCCGACGAGGGTTCCGAAGCTGAAGGCGCATCGGAAAAGCACGAGACATCCGAAGCGGGGGGATCACAATCGTCTGAGTCGCCCGAATCGATCGGCCCAGCCGAAGCCGGCAAAGGCGAACTGGTCGACCAGCATGCCTGATGGACGTTTGCCGAATCCACATTCCATGTACTTTGTTTCCCGCGACGAGCCCCAGGCTGTCGCAAACGGGAGGCTGCGCTTTGCCAATTGCCAAAAATAGGTAGACTATGGTGGTCGTATCGGGCGCTGGGCGGCAAAAGCGGACTTTTGCACGGTTCAGTGGTCCAGCAGCAAGGAGACCTATGTTGGCGCCGCGCATGATCGTTTGCCTGGTTTTGGGAGGCGTGCTGGTCGTCGGATGCAAGAAGCAGGACAAGACCCCGTCTGAGCCGCCGGTTCAGCCTGCGCCGGCCACGCCGGTCGTCCCAACGCCGCCGGTCAATCCCAAGCCGCTGCATACGCAAACGCCCACGCTGGCCCCCGGCCACAATCCCACAGCGCTGCCAAGTTTGCCCGAACCGGCGGCAGCCACCGAACCCTCGAGTGATGCCAAGGCATTGCTGGCGGAGGTATCGCAAGACGTGGCGGCAAAAAAATGGGACGCGGCTGCGGATAATCTGAAAAAGCTGAACGCGATGAAAGGCCATCTGTCCCCGGATATGAAGAGCCAGATCGCCACCGCCGAGGACAAGTTTGTCGCCGCCAAGGCCGGGGCCGGCTTGAATCTGCCGGGCATCGGCGGGCCGACGACGGCACCCGCGCCGGTGGAACCAAACAAGTAATCGAAGCTGGAGTAATCAGGAAGTAAACAACGCGGTGTGGTCATGGAGGCCACCCGGTGAAAAACACGCCAGCCGTTGCCCGCCGTGACGGTTTACGGCGTTCATTTATCCATCGGCGGTGAGGATTTATCCATGCGGACTAAAATTTACCTGTCAGGCGTACTGGCATTGGGAATGGCGTTTATCGCCGGTTGCAGCGGCCATCATGCCGACGCCGAGGCCGACAACGGCGTCTGCCCCAGCCAGCAGGTTCATCAGACCACGGCCGGTGGCGCGGTGACCCCCGGCACTGCAACGCCTGCATCGAGCGGGCATGTGTCCACCGGCGCTGATATCACCGCGCCAACGCCGGCCACGCCTGCGCCCACTCCCGCTGCAGAGCCTCCCAAGCCTGAGATCACTCCCACGCCGTCGCCTGCACCGACCCCGGCTCCGACTCCCGCTCCAGAAACACCCAAGCCCGAAGTGACCCCGACGCCGGCACCGACCCCGACGCCGGCACCGACAACCCCCAAGCCCGAGGCGGCCCCGACGCCCGCGCCGACTACCCCAACCCCGGCCCCGGCTTCGACTCCGGAAACCCCCAAGCCTGAGGCTGCCCCAACTCCCGCGCCAACGACGCCGACTCCTGCGCCAGCGACCGACACGCCGTCGGTGAAGCCGCAGACGCCGTCGGTTGCCCCTGAAACCCCGGCCAAGAGCGAGCCGTCGGTGGCTCCTAAGGGTGTGACGCCGACCACCCAGCCATCCCCGGCCCCCGCCCCAAATAAATAAACCGACGTGCACTGAATCGCCATGCCGTGTTCAATCATCAGCTCCCAGGCGCGTCGTCAAACGCTCGCCTGGGAGCTGATTTGTTTTCAAGAATTGGGCGTCTATCGCTTTGCCCGTCCCTGCGCCTGGAACGCGAAGACCCCGCGGATTTTGTCCAGGCCGTAGAGGACCAGCGGGGCGATGGCCGCGGTGTATAGCACACGCACGAATTCGGTTCCCGCCGGGATGCGCACGGCGCTGAGTTTTCCATGGCCTTCGCTGACAAAAGCGGCGGCGGCGGGGTGAATCAGGCTGTGCAGCAGCAGCACAAACGCCGTGATCAATCCTCCGATCAGCGCCACCGTCAAGTGCGTGATCGGATGCGTGCGCTTGACCAGATGATGAAGGCCGACGGTCATCATTGCGACCAGGCCATAGGAAAAAGCATACAGGCCTGGCGTTTGCGCGCTCAGCAGGTCCTGCGTCAGACCGATTGCAAAGCTGCCGAGCAGGGCGGCGTTGCGTGGGGCGTTCAACGAAATATAGATGACCGCGAGCAATGCCAGGTTCGGCGCAGCGCCGTGGATTGTGATATAGCGCGAGATGCCGACCTGCAGGCCGAGCATGAAGTAGGTCAGAAAAAAGTACGCGGCAAAACGCATGATGGATGGCGGTATCACGGGAGTCGGGCCTGTGTCCTCTTGAAACGAAAACACGGACGAGACGCCCGTGATACGGGAAATTCGCCCGCGCCGCCATGGGCGTGGGTTTTGGCTGCGGGCGATGCAGTCCGTCATACCCGCCGCATGATGGTGTCCGTTTCGTATCCAGGGCCGAATGAGCCGCGCACGGAGGGTACTCCCGAAGTAAGCGGGTTTCGCGGAATCCGCTTACTGCGGGAGTACCCTACGTGCGCGGCTCATTCACCTCCGGATTACGCCCTTCCCGCGAACCGGAAATTCTTAATCGGCGGGTGTGTGAGGTACTCCGAAGAGCCGGGTTTTTCGCGCTATCGACCCGGCTCTTCGGAGTACCTCAGAACCGGCGTTTTGGTATGAACCCGTTCTCGATGTATTGTGCGGAATCTGGGCTGCGAGCCTGAGGGTCAGATAGCCGCCAGATCGCGCAGCTTGGCGATGGCGGTTTTTTCGATCTGGCGGACGCGCTGCTTGCTCAGGCCCAGGGTCTCGCCGACTTCGTCGAAGCTGGCGGGAACAGTTCGGCCGCCCAAGCCATAATGCGCCAGCAAAACCTCGCGCTCGCGGTCGTCAAGGCGGGTGAGAAGATCGTTAACCTGCTCACGGTCGGCAAAGCGATCGGATTCGCCCCGGCCGCGCTGATCGGGAAGCGATTCCAGCAGGCCATCCTCGATTCCTGTCCCGCGCGAGCCGAGCATTTGCGGGACGCTTCGAGCAAAACCCTTCATCAGCGCCAGGGTGGCATAGGTGCTGAAGCGATAGCCGCGATGAAGATCGAAGCCTTCGACGGCTCGCATCAACGTCACGTTTCCTTCGCTGATGAGTTCCATCAGGGAAAGCCCCGGCCGCAGGTGTTTGCGGGCGACGCTGACAACCAGCCGCAGGTTGGCGCGAACGATCGCGTTTTTAGTTTCAATGGCCTTGCGCAGATCGTTTTCCAGCGCATCGAGTTGGCGCGTGCGGGCAAAGTCCGGCTCGAGTTTTCGCCGGGCGGTCACAAACTGAAACTTGTGGAAGTTGAACTTCAGGAAAAGCGCCCGCTCCTTCGCCGCCGACAACAACGGCGTGCGATAGAGGTCCTGCAAATAAGGGGGCAGATCGCGCGGCACGCGCGATTGCTCGGCTGCCTGAGCGCCCATCAGATCATCCTGGGCGACGATAGCCGCGATTGCGGCGTCGGCATCGTCCTGGTGATACAGCACGTCATCGATGAACTTTGCCTTTCGCCGATTGAGCTTAGCCAGCCGCTCGTCCATCAGCACGCGGTAAACCGCCGACCTGCGCCGGCACAAGCGCCGGGCGATTGCGCGAAGCGATATCCCGCGCCGGTCGAGCCGGATGATGCGGGCTCGTTCGTCGTCGCTGATCGCCGCACCGGCCATTGGGAAAACCGCAGCCTGCGGATTTCCCAGATCATGCTTGCGCAACGTATGCAAAATGGTGGCGGGGGAGCGCTGGAGTTTCTTGCCGATCCGGCGGGCGATCTCGTTTTCGCAGCAACCGCACGCCCCGGCCAGACGCCTTGCCCGGCTGACGATCGTCACGCGCTCGGTTTCATCCACCAGCGTGAAATTCGTTCCATGGGCAACCTGGTCCTGATGGGCGGCAAAGAAGCGCTCGACGCTGGAGATGAGAAAACCCACCCGCCGCTTGCCATCGGGAAAGATAAATCGCCGGGCCGGCAGGCCCTTTCGCCGCCAGCGCTGAATCGTCTTGCTGGTGACGTTGAATCGCTCGGTGACATCGTCGATCTGCAATACCGGCTCGGTCAGTGAATCGCTGCGTACATCGAGCGTCTCGCTGACGGCTTCAATCAGCAGACCCAGATCATGCTGCAAGGCGATGCCGGTGAGCAATGTTTCGCTGAATTCGCGGGGGCGGTAGCCGGTGATACGGAAGACGACAAAATCGAAGGGATAGGCCGTGGCAGGGCGGAGTGAATGCAACAGTTCCTCCGCCGCGGCCACCTGGGCCGCGCGGGTATCGAGCGGTGTGAACTGCATTTGCCGGGCCAGTTCACCGAGGCTATCGATGCGGTACTGCGCCACGTTGATCATTATGAATACGGCGTGTCCACCGGTCAAGGTTCAGAATGCAACGAATAATCGGAAGTATCGGATCGTGGGTCAGTTTGAATTGACCGTACTTTGTCACTTCTACATTTTTGGTTAACCGCAGGTCGTCGGTATACAGACGAGCCGCGGACGGAGGTTACTCCGAAAACCCGCTTACTCCAAGAGTACCCGGGGATCCGCTTACTGCGGGAGTACCCGGGGATCCGCTTACTTCGGGAGTACCCTGCGTGCGCGGCTCTTTCGGCGGGCGAGAAGGCCGATGGACGCGAGGCCAATCAGGCCGAGCGTTCCCGGCTCGGGGGTGGTGCTGAGAACAATGGTGCCGGCGCTGGGGTTGTAAATGATCGAATCGCCGGCAGGAATGCCGGTAACGGCTTGGAACGCCGTTCCCTGATAGAAGCCGGTTTCAAGCGTGTAGGAATTCTGGGTCTGCGTTCCGGTGACGTTAAGGGCGAGAATGAGGTTGCTGATATTGAGCGTGCCGAAGTTGCTGAAGGTGTCGGGGGTATTGCCGGCGATGTTAAAATGAATGGTGCCGGGGTTGGCAGCGCTGTCGCCCTGAAGGGTGCCGGCACTGATGGCGATGTTGCCGGTGGCCAGTGAGCCACCCTTTAGATCGACGGTTCCGCCGGTGATGGTGGTCGGGCCGGTGTAGGTATTGACGCCGCTGAGAACGAGTGTCCCGCCGGTCGATTTAGTCAGCCCGGTGGTGTTGGCGCCATCGGCGACGACGCCGCTGTAGGTTCCCGAGCCGGTGACGGTGAGGACCGCAGAGGTGGGGCCGCTGTTGGTGACCAGGCCTGGGGTTGTTCCGCCGCCGGAGACTCCGCCGCCGGTCAGTCCGGCAACGGTCTGGCCGACGCCGCCCAGATCAAACGTTCCTGATGTGCCGCCGGGGGCTGATTGGCCGGAAACATTAAGGACGGTGGTTGCCGGCAATGTTCCAGCGGGAGCAGCGGCCAAGGTGATGTTATCCAGTGCATAGCTTTGGTCGGCCGTGGTCGTGCCTGCGAATGCCAACGTGTGGCTGCCGGCAGTGGCGATATAGACGGTGGCGCTGTAGTTGGTGAACGCCGTGCTGCTCGGGGCGGTGAAATTGTAGACGGTCGCGCCATCCAACTGAACCAAGCCAGGATTAACCTGGTTAGCCCGCTCTTCGGCGGACCAGGTGAGGGTATAAAGACCGGGGCTGGTGAAATTGAGCGATTGGGAAATATTGGAGGTTTCCTGCATCGACAGTGCCTGGGTGCCGTTGGGATAAGGCGTGGTATACGCCCAGGCAACGCTGGTGTTGATGAGGGCCGGCCCGCCGCTCCCGGTCGTGAAATTGTTGCCGCTGGGCGTCCAGCCGAAGGATGACAACTGTGCCGCGTTGAATGCGCCGGAGTAGGTATAGCTGTTGGCGGCAATCGCGGGACTTTCGAAACTGCCATTAACGATTGCCGGCGCATTGGTCCCGGCCTGGGCGAGTTTGAGAGTGCCGCTGGTGATGTTGGTGCTGCCGGAATAGGTATTTGGCGCGCCCAGCGTGACGGTTCCGCCGCCGGCCTGGTTAAGAGAGCCAGCGCCGCTGACAGCGCCGAGCATTAAAATCGAATCGGAGCGATTAAAGACAAGAGATCCGGAATTGGAGAGCGCCGCGCCGCCGTTGCCATTGTTGGGAAGATTTCCAGCCGTTGCCCCGCCGCCCACCTGCAGGATGCCGGTCGAAACGTTGGTGGGCCCCGTGTAGGTGTTGGTCCCCGTAACCATGAGGGTCCCGCTGCCGATCTGGCTGAGACTGCCCGATCCGCTGATAGTGTTCGCCAGAGTCACGGAATCGGATCGATTGAAGGCCACGTTGCCGTTGTCGGTTACCGCTCCGGCGGCCAGCGTGCCGCTGGTGGCGCCGGTTCCAATTTGCAGTGTTCCCGCGCCGATCGTGGTGACCCCGGTGTGAGCGTCACTCGAAGTGAACGTCAGTGTGCCTGCGCCGTTCTTGGCGAAGGTTGTGACGGTGTTTGGCACGGCGCCGAGGGTGACATTGGCGGTTGTGGGATTGAAGGTGAGGGGGGTCGTGTTGCCCGCCGTGACCGGCCCCAACGCCAGCGTGTAGCCGTTGCCGCCGGTGACGTTGATGACCGTGGTTTTGGTGGCGAATCCTGCCGGTGCGAGCGTGAGGGTGTTGTTGTTATTGCCGGCAGTGATCTGGTTTACGTCGATGGTGATGGTCGCGCTTCCCAGGCCGCCAAAGTTATTTCCGCCGGCGAAAGTGACGCTGCTGTCGGAGCGAAGTTGCAGCGTTCCGCCGCTGTTGATGATCAGCGGCTGATTGGCGGTTTGCTCAGAGGCCAGGACGGTCGAGATGCCGCCGGTGGTGTTACCGGCGTTGGCCAGCAGTTGCAAAATGCTGCCGCTGTTGACGGTGGTCAGCCCGTTGACCGAGGTGGAACGCGTGCTGTTATTGGCTGTCAGCGTCAGGGTGCCGGTGTCGACGGTGAGGACCGCGGTGTTGCTGGTTGGCGCGGAAAGAGTGAGCGTGTTAGAGCCAAGCTTGGTCAGGGGTACGGTGGAGGAGGCCTGGCTGGTGCCGTAGGTGAAGTTGCCGGCGGTGGTATCGATTGCCACGCCGGACCCGGAGGAGAGGGTTACATTGGGGAAGGTGTTGAGGTAAAGCGAATCGATGTTGGCCGAGGTGAAGGAATTAGCCCCGCCGACGCCCAGGCCCACGCTGCCGGCGGCGGCCACCGTCGTGATTCCGGTGGCGGGTTGCGCGTTGACATTCTGGAAGTCGAGAATACCGGCCGAGACAGTCGCCCCGCCGCTGTAAGTGTTGGTTCCCGACAACAACAATGCGCCGGTGCCGGTCTTGGTGAGCGTGCCAGTTGCGCTGGGGGCATTTTGCAGGGCCTGGCCGACGGTGATAAACAAGCCGTTGGTATTGATGGTCGCCCCGCTGTTTCCGATGTAGGCATTGGTCAGGCCGCTCATGTAGGCCGTGCTGGAAGCCAGAGGTATGAGGGTTCCGCCGTTAAGGGTCAGCGTGGCGGTGGATCCCGCACCAAGCGCGGTGGTGGCGGTTGGAAATGCGGGAAGGGTCACCGTGGCGTTTCCGCCGATGGTCATGTTAATGGCATTGGTTCCGGCAGCGCCAAGAACGGTGAAGGTGTTGGCGGTGAAGGTGCCGCTGGTGACGCTAAAGGTGGCATTGACCCCGGTGGACCCGCCGGCCGCCCCGCCGATAGTGAGGATTCCGACAGTTGCGGTGCCGCCGGTCTGATTAAAGGCATCGGTCGTGCTGTTGGCGGCGGAATCGGAGCGGCCAATTTCCAGTAGCGAGTTCCCGCCGGTGGTCATTTGCAGAACGCCGGTGCCGCTGAGGTTGAAGGTGGCGCTGGAACTGGCGTTGACGCCGAGTATGACGCCGCGGGTCGTGGAGGAGAACGTGGTCAGCGAGCCGCCGCTGAGGTTGTAGGTGCCCGTGCCGCCGCTGTTACCGACCAGCAGCGCGTTACCGCTGGTAAACGAGACGGCCCCGGCGCTTTGATTGATGATGCCAGTCGTGCTGGCTCCATTGCTGAGGAGTATCGCGTTGGCGCCCAGCGGATACGTCCCGGCCTGGATGTTGAGGGTGCCGGTGGCCCCGGCGAGGTTGCCGACGGTGATTTGCCCGACAGCGGCAGTCTGGCTCCCGGCAAGAACCAGGGTGCCGGCACTGACGGCGGTTGCGCCGGTGTAGCTGTTGGCGCTGTTTAACGTCAGCGTGCCCCCGCCGGTCTTGGTGAACCCGAATCCGCCGGAGATGGCGCCGCCGATGGAAGCGGTGCCGATCACGTCGAAGTTTCCGGTGGCGATGAGGACGACGGGCGTGTTGGTGTCGGTGAGGCTTGCGCCGCTGGCGACGAAGAGCTGGTCGGCGGCGTTTCCGCCATTGGCGCCAGCCGGGGCAACGGCGTTGACGCCTCCGTTTAGCGTCAGCGGGCCGGTGCCGGAGAAGGTGATGGGCGTGGCGCTGAGATCGTTAAGCGTGCCGATGCCGAGGCCGCTGCCGACGGTGAATGTAGCAGGACTATAAGTAGCGGCGGCGGTGAACGTGACATCGCTGGTGGCGGTTGGCGCGGTGCCGCCGTAGCTGGCGGGGGCGGTCAGATCGCTCGACCCGCCGACCACATCCAGCTCGGTATTGGCGAGCAGATTCGATGCAAAGCAGGCCGCGACGGCGGCAACTGCCAATGCAATATTCCGTTTATTTGCCTTGATGGTGAGAGATGAAGGTCGCATCTTTGCATTTCCTCTGAAGCCAATCGGGCGCTGAAAAAAGATGGGCACGCGCACTATTTCCCAGGGCCGCAAATATCCCGCAAGCGAAATGGGAGAAGTGAAGCCCTTAATCCGCCGGAATTTGCCAACTGATTTTCACAGCCGCTGGGCGAAATGGTAGCATTCAGCCCTTGATTTACAAGGAAATTTGCAGTTGGCGTCAAATGCGAAAAACTGCGATGGGCTTGCCCATCTGCGCCCGACCGACCCTCATTTTCGCCCTCGCCAACGCGGTTTTGCGGATAACTTTGCAGTGAGCTGCAAGGAAATGCAGTGGTCCCGGCGAAAACCGCTTACTTCGGGAGTACCCTCCGTGTGCGGCTCATTGTTTCCCCGGACCACACATTTTTTCGAATCAGGATGACGGTCGTGCGGACGCGCCACCAACGTGAAAAGTGCTATAAATGCGGTTTAGGAACGCAAGTTGCAAATATGCCGACCACACATTGCGAGGAACCACCGATCATGACCATCCAGCGACATCCAGCCGAGATTTGCGCGAAGGCGATTTTTATCTGTGCCATAGCCTGTTTCGGTTTACTGGCATCTCCGCGGAATTTGACGGCCCAGTCCTGCGCGCCGCAGACCCCCGCCGAACCGGTTCGTAAGATATCGTTCACCGAGAAGCAGGCCCTGGCGGCGTGGACGCTCACGGGCGATGCAGCGCTGGACCCGGCCAAGAGCCATGATGGCAAAGGCGGCGCGCTGAAAATCGGGCCCGGCGCAAAAGCCGTTCTCAAGCTTCGCGACGAAGATGCATCAGGTAAAGTCGAGATGTGGGTTTATGATGATGGCACCGTCCCGGCAAATCCCAAGGCGGGAAGGGTTGGCCCGCGATGGGGGTTGGCGCAGAGCGATGGGAAGCTGCTGGAGGCGGGGATTTTGTATGCCGCCTATCTGGGTGGGAACGAAGGATACACGGCGACGGCTTATCACGGGGCAAGCTGGTTCGACGAGTTGTTCTGGCTCGGCGCGAATCGCGCGCCTGCGGGTTGGCACAAGTTTACCTTCGATTTCGACGCCGAGTCGGGGTTGCAAATTCTTCATAATGACAAGCCGACGAATCCGATCGACGCCGGCAAGGCGGGATTGAAGGGGTTCAACAGCATCATCATCCAGGGCGATGATGGCAAAGGCAACGAACAGACGATCTGGGTGGCGGATATCACGGTGACGCTGGGCGGGCCGACAAAGCTTGCCGGGCACCGTGAAGCCAATCCGTATGATGCCAAATCCATCGCCGCCGACCCGGCGGTGAATCGGCATGCAATCGTCTACACCAGGAGCAACGCGCCGCAAACGCCGGCGCTCGATGCGCTGCCGCTCAAAGGCAGCGTTTCGGAATATGGGATGACCTGGACGTTCGACAAGCCGGCCCATGTCGGGCAATTCATCAATGGTGATTGGTACGTTGTTGGCGCGGTGACCATTGTGCAGATCGATCCCAAGCCGCTCCATGGCGCGGAGATTCCCAAAGGCCAGCTCGATCACATGGACAACGAACGCCCGGCGGACCAGCGCGTGCGCAATGGATTCATGCTCAACCCCCCGGCGGCGATGAAGGTGTCATACGACAGCGGCGTGCGGAATTATTTCGATCCTTCGCTGATTCAAAAGCTGCCAGTGGCGATGACGCCGGGCGATTCGCTGGTGTCGAGCATCAGCATGCCCAAGGGTCTGGAATTGAACGCGCCGCTGCGCAATAAAATTGAGCGCGGCGTCGAGGACAGCAGCCCGATCGAGACGGCGGCGGTGCTGACATGCGTGGCGGAGCCTCAGCCGGCCGATGCATTTCGCCCGGCGTTTTGCGACCGGACGCAGAAAATTTACCTTGCGCGAAATCTGCATCGCGAATTGCTTCCCACCGCCGCCGCCGCGAAATCGATCCCGGATATTTTGCAATATGTGCGCTTTACGCAAAGGCCATGGGTGGGGACGTGCTTTTTCGGGTTCGAGGAGCCGGTGGAGAATATGCCGAGCTATGGCCTGGAATACGGGCGGGTTTCGGGAATGTGCGCGCTGCTGCTTTGCACGGATCTGATCGCGGAGAAGAAGGAAGTATTGCTTGATAATTATGTGCAGGTGGGGATCGATCTGGGCGGAATGATTCGCGCCGGGCATCCGGGCTGGTATTGCTGGGGCGGGCATGGCAGCGGGCGAAAGCTGCCGATCGTTTTTGCTGGAATCCTGCTCGGCGATGAACAACTGGCCAATATTCACACTTCGTTTCCCAACACCTGCTTCGGCGAGGACGAGCAGACGGCATATGGCACAAGCTGGACCGGCGCGAAGGTGGTTTTCACCGGTCATTCTGGAATCGATGAAGTGACCGGCGTGGGCCGCAATAAAGGGCGTGGCGAACCGTGGGGACCGTACGAGCATACACCACCGGCACAATGGAAAGGCGGCCAGATCACCAGCGAATCCTACCGCCGCTGCTGCACGAGCATTGGATGGGTGGCCGAGGCGCTGGCGCTGCGGCTGATGCACGCGGAGAAAACCTGGAACCACGATGCGTTTTTCGACTACGTCGACCGTTGGATGGAAGAAGACGATTCGGCATTCGTCAAGGAGATCAAGGCAAAGACCGGCAAGGATTTTTCCGCCGACTGGGCTCGGCAGGGGCAATGCTGGGACGATTTTGCCAACGACATGTGGAAGCTGCATCGAGGAAAACTTGGCGCTACCGATGGGTGGAAAACGGCGCACGATGAAACGTATTACAAGACGGCGATTGAAAAGGACTAGAGCGTTTCTCAGGTTGCTAGCGCGCCGCGGGCATAATGTTGTTACTCTGAATGCCAACACAAAGGAGTAACTGTATGCAACCCCATTCAGCGGAGGTACGGGAATTGGTGCTCGGAGCGTACGATGAAGGTAAAG
>DASRRM010000073.1:0-2252 GCA_035695715.1 Tepidisphaeraceae bacterium | reverse complement strand
TTTGGCGCCACTGCGACGCAAGCCAATGCCCAAGCCGACGATTCCCAAGCAATTAAGCCCGTGCCAGTGTTTACGATGGGTGCGGGATTCATATCGAGTTTCGAAGGCGGAACTCCACATTTGGGGCCCCTAGTCTCGCCGGTATTTCTCGTCCCCATTGGTCGAAATTGGCTGATTGAATCGCGAGTCACTTTCGAATCCGACTTGGCTCCGCCGCCGGGCAGCGACGATTTCAAGGGAGTCCTGGAAAAGGAAGTCGATTACCTGCAATTGGACTACATCGCCAACCGCTATGCGACTGTTTCCATCGGCCGGTTCTTGACTCCATTTGGCATCTACAACGAACGCCTGTACCCCATATGGATTCGAGACTTGCAAAGTGATCCGCTGATTCTGCCCATCGGCGTTGGCCCGAGTAACGCCAGCACCGGAGCGATGGTGCGCGGCGGATTCAACCTGACACCGAAAATCGAAGTGAACTATGCCACCTATTTTTCGGCGGAAAGTGTCGAGAACCGATTCGAATCCGATCGAGCCATCGGCGAGCGTGCGGGAATATTCTTGCCCGGGCCGCGTCTCGAAGTTGGAGCGTCGTTCGAGCACCTTTTGCAGGATAACCGGCCGAATGCCTTCGGGTTCCATTTTGCTTGGCAGCCAAGGCCCCTCCCGCTCGATATCCGTGGGGAATATGCGCGTTCGCAGAACGGCAGCGGTTACTGGATCGAATCGGCGTACCGGCTAAGCCAGTTCCCCATTTGGCATGACGAGATGCGGCATTTTCAGGCCGTCGGGCGTATGCAGCAGTTTTACGTTAGCTCCTCGCCGAGCGACAGCTTGCTTCCCGTGAACACCAACATGTTCGAATTCGGCTTGAACTATTACTTCCAAGATAATTTTCGCTTCGTGAGCAGTTACGGGCGGCAGTTCGCGCCCCTCGGTGGAAATGAGAACGTCTGGACGCTGGGCCTTACGTACCGGTTCGTGATTCCGCTGGGGAATGGAGAAGCAGAATGACCGCGAAATGGTCGATTCTTGCGACCCTCGCGCTTGGCGCTCTGAGTCTGTGCTCGAACCCGGCATCAGCTCAGGAAGCCAAGCATGTGGCTGCCAATGCACCAGACGCCCCGCCAGCGACTGTCGGTCACGCGAATGCCGCGCCTTCGTCGGCGGCTTCTCAAGAGGAAGCCCGGTGGCGGCTGGAGGGCGAAAAAAGATTTGCGACCAATTGCGGGCGATGTCATCAGGCGCCGCACAAATATCCGCCGCGCGTAATGGCCACGGCGATCCGCCACATGCGCGTGCGCGCAACAATTACCGACGACGACATGCGATATATCCTGCGCTACGTCACGCGATAGGCTATCGAGAGTGCGTCGGGGCAAAAATCCGAAATTGAGCGGGATGCGACTGGGCTATGTGACTGTGGCCGCCTTGTTGCTGGCGCTGATTCCCCATTTCGTGTGGCCTCAGTCGCCTCAGATGATCGAAGTCCTGGCGGATCACGATAGCCGCTTCAAGATGGCGGGGATGAAGGACCCGGAAATCACAGTGCACGCGGGCGCCCCGGTTACGCTGCGAATCACGGCCGTTAAAGCGAAAAATCACAACCGTGACGGTTCGATCCATGGCTTCAGCTTGCTTCGCGCCAAGGATCGCTCGCCCGTCCCAGGTTGGGATTTGTTGCTCAGGCCTGGCACGCAGGAGTTCAACCTTACGGCCCCGGCGGAGCCTGGTGAATACGTGGTCGTGTGTACGGTGGTCTGCAGCCCCGATCACGATGGAATGCACATGAAGTTTATCGTCTTGCCGTGACGATGTCCGGCTTGACGCCATGCGCTGCTTCCAAAAAGGAGAAACCGATGGTGGAAAGGTGCTCGAGCATCATAGTTCTGGCAATATTCATTGCCTCGGCTGCGATTTGTGTTAGCGCAGGTAACAACGAGGAGGTTTTCAAGGGCGAAATCGGGGATTCACAATGCGCGTTGAACGTGCATTCTCTTAGTAGTTCCCACCGGGAAATGCTCGAAAAAAAGTCCATCGGGACAACGGCGGCGGATTGCGCGCGATATTGCGTCAAAAATCTCGGCGGAGTTTTTGTCCTCCAGGTGAAGGGCAAGGTCTACAAGCTCGACAATCAGGATCTGGCCAACAAGGACGCCGGGATGAAAGTAAAAGTGATCGGCGTCCTTGACCCCAAGTCCAACGTAATTGCGGTACATTCAATTGAGCCTTTACATTAGTCGTTTTCGACA
>DASRRM010000072.1:0-15138 GCA_035695715.1 Tepidisphaeraceae bacterium | reverse complement strand
GGTCTGAATCGCGCGATCGGGCTGGGGGATTTCTCCTGCCGTCAACGGATTTCCCTCAATAACATTGTATGCCGGACGCCGGTATAACAATCGGCGGGCAATGCAATTCCAAAGTTCTTACACACCCGCCGCATGAAAATGTCCAAAATGGGCAATCGTCATCCTGAGCTGAGCTCAGGATGACGAACCCGTCCGTACGAGAAATCGGACAGCGTCACGCGGCGGATGCATTACGATGTTATAGCCGGATGGACAGGCGGTCGGAAGGACAAGACATATGTCAATGCGCAGTTGCCTTTTGATATTTTGCACGGTTTTCCTGTGCGCGGGCGTCACATTTAGCGATGAGCCGACGGCGGGCCCGGCTTCGCCTGCGCTGCTGGTTGACGTCAGTGCGCCGGCCGCATTTACGGCGGGAACGCTTACCCGGAACGGGCAAAAAATTCCCGCAGGCGAGGTCATCGCCGCGCCCGGAAAATTCGGCAACGCCCTGAAATTCAGCTTCGTGGAGAATTCCTCCGGCGGCTTTCACGCCGCACGCCTTCACCCAACGCCGCAATGGGATTCCGCCGATGGCTTCAGCTTCTGGGTCAAAGGCGACGGGTCGAAAAGCTTCGGCGGCATCGAAATGATCGACCGCGATGACTACAGCCTGCGATACGGCTATTGCTTTCCCATCGATTCCACCGAATGGAAAAAGATCACCGTGCGCTGGAGCGACCTGACGCCGGAATTGGCCGGGCCGCTGATCGGAGGCAAGGACGGCTACCCGCCCAGCCACTTCGGGAGCTTCTTCTTCGGCAAATGGTTTTACTGGCGCGACTATCCCGCCCACTCGTTCACTATCGACCGCATCGCGCTTGAGCCAAAGATTCCCGCCGCCGAGATCCCGGCGATTAATCCCGCCGACACGGGCCTCAAGCGCCTTCGCGCCAAGCTCGCCAAACATCCGCCGATCACCCTCGTCACCATGGGCGATTCACTTACCGATCAGCATCACTGGTCCAACCGGGAGGTGGTCTGGCACGGCCTGCTCGCCGAGGCCATCAAGGCCAAATACGGCTCGCAGGTGAAAGTCATCAACCCCGCCATCGGCGGCACGACGCTCAGCCAGAACATGATCCTCATGCCGCG
The DNA here is from genome assembly GCA_035695715.1 of Tepidisphaeraceae bacterium. Classification (GTDB taxonomy): domain Bacteria; phylum Planctomycetota; class Phycisphaerae; order Tepidisphaerales; family Tepidisphaeraceae; genus RYN-428. Next base: position 14,004 of record DASRRM010000072.1, on the reverse strand, counting down.
CTGGCTCGCCGAAGCGCCGGAGCCGGACCTGGTGACGGTTTGGTTTGGCGGGAACGACTGGGACAGCAAAGTGCGTGGACCGCGCTTCGGCGAATATCTGCGCCTGTGTGTCGACCGCATCCGCGCGCAAACCCACGGCCACGCCGACATCCTGCTCATGACCAACATCCCCAGCCACGACATGTGGGAAACCCGAAAGGAACTCGAAGAGGTGACCCGGCAAGTTGCAAAGGAAAAGCAGTGCGCCGTGGCCGACATTGGCGCGGCATTCCGGGTAAATCCCACGCCGGATGCGGCGTTTGCCGCGGGATATTGGGGCTTCGACAAAGTGCATCTCGGCCGCAAGGGCCACGAAGTGACGCGCGATACCGTGATGAAGGTGATTGAGGTGCCGGAATAAGTCGGCCCTCGCCCGCCGCACCAAATTACGGCAGCGGCACGTTCTCGAAATGAAATGGCACGGTCACCACGCGCTGGCGAATGGGAATATCCCATACCAGCTTCACCGGCTCGCCAGTGGGGACAGCTTGCCCTGGCGTTGGCCCGGCGGCAGTCAGGTGATATTCGATTTCGCAGCCATCGGCCATTTCCTTTGGCTGCGGATAGGGGGATGAGGGGATCTGCCCGCCGTTGGCATCTTCCAGATGCGGCCGCGTGTCGCGGATGCGGAGCTTGAGTTCATTCCAATCGGCATCCGATCGGCTGCCGCGCGAGATTATCACCGGCAGCGCCCAGGTTTTCTCGCCAATCCTGCTGCACCCGCGGATTTTCAGCGTGATGTTGCCGACGGGGCGGACGACGTTGTTGGCTTTCATGATGTCGAGCACCACGACATGAAGCCGACGGCCTTCGAGGATGTAATCGACGCTGCCGTCGATAACGGAAATTGCCTTTGGCGCCGATGCCAGGCGAATGCCGCCGGTGGTGATCGTTGTGCCGTTGAATGGCTGGCCGGCACCGCAAACGGCTTGCAGCGGCTTGCCGCTGTCGTCGAGGCATTTCGTGAGACGCAGATTGCGGACCGCCAGCGGATGGCTGCGCGCCTCGGTCTGCAGATACAGGCTTATCGACGCATCAGAGTTTTGCTCGACGGCCTTCCCATAGATCACCCGGCTGGTTCGACCGGTCAGCGCCAGACTCATCGCAAATGGGCCATGAATCGAAACAAACTTGTGATCCCACGCGCCATAACCATCGCCAATGCGCAGGACCTGCCCGCCGCGGGCGATGCCGGTCGGTTGCAAATCGGCCGGCTCGCAAATCTTTAGCAGTACCGACCAGAACGGCTCATTCTTCACATGAATCGAAAGCTTGATCAGATCGAGCCGATCCGGCTTTCTGACATTGAGTTGAATCGCCTGCCCGCTCTGCCGTGCCAGTTCGTCAAGCAGTGCGGGCACGGCCGTATTATCCGCGTCAAGGCTGACCAGAGTTGCCGTGCGCGGAATCGTGATGGCGGCGATCGCCAGCCCCGCCCGCCGCTGGATTTCCGGATCATCGGATTTGCGCGCCTCTTCCAATGCCGGCAACGCCGCGTCGGCGGCTTCCTCCAGGTCGGCCTGGGCGATGTCGCGCACATCCGGATCGCTGTCGCCGAGTTTGGCAATAGCCGCCGAAATGCGCGCGGGATCAATTTGCGCGGCGGGCTGGGTGGCGGCGTTATCTTGCGCAATTGTAACGATTGGGAACGAAAGGAGGGCGATAAGCAGCGCGTAGGAAAACCCAAGCCTTTTTTTGACTTTGACGCCGGTTCTGAGGTACTCCGAAGAGCCGGGTTCTTCGGCTTCGCCCCCCTCCACTTTCCCGAGTCCCCCATCCGGAATGTCGCAGGTGCACTTCCGCATCATGACGCTTTGCCTCATTGACATTTTCCCGCAACGCAGAATTTCGATGTCCCCTCACCCTTCCTTCGGCACGCGCAGATAAAACCGCGCGATCTCCACGTTGAAGGTCTCCCCACTGTCGTAGCGAAACTGGTAGGTTCCCTCCATCGTTCCCCATACCGTGCGCAGCGGGCAGAAGCTTTGGTATTTGAACGCCTGGCCCGGCTCAAGCCGCGGCGTTTGCCCGACCACGCCGGGGCCCTCCACATCCTCGCGCCGGCCGTAGGCGTCAATGATAATCCAATGCCGGCTGACGAGCTGGACGGCCTTGTTGCCGTTGTTGGCGATGACGATGGTGTAGCCAAACGCATAGCGCCGCTGGTCGTGGTCGGATTGCTCCGGCAAATAATAAGCCGTCGCCCCCACGCGGATATTCTGCGTGGTGCTGTCTGACATCTCGGGAGTGGCCATTTTTGGATTATACAGTGGCATGGGCGTCCCGCCCATGAGGCACGGTACGCCGTGGCGTTCGATCGGTGCTCCGATCGAAATTAGCAATGAGCGCAGCGAGTCTTTCGCCGCCCGGGGGGAGGATTTTCCAAGGACCGCAACCCGAAAGATTATTTTTGCACGCTCCTGGAAGCCCGTGCCACTGGTAGGACTTGACATTCCTTCGTGTCCAAATTACACTCATCAGTGTACGAATAACACCAAGGCGATGAAGTCTTGCCGCACACTTACGAATATCCCCGCCCCAGCGTCACGGTCGACTGCGTTGTCTTTGGCCTTGACGATGCCGACCTGAAGGTCTTGCTCATCGAACGCGGCGAGCCGCCTTTCAAGGGGAAATGGGCGTTGCCCGGCGGATTTGTGCGGATGGAGGAGAGCCTCGACGAAGCCGCCCGGCGGGAATTGCAGGAGGAAACCGGCCTTTCCGATGTCTTTCTCGAGCAGCTTTATACCTATGGAAAGGTAAGCCGCGATCCGCGCGGCAGGGTGATCAGCGTTGCCTATTACGCTTTGGTGAATTTGAGCGGCCGAACGTTGCACGCGTCGACGGACGCGAAGAATGCCGCGTGGTTTGCGGCCAGCGATGTGCCGAGCATTGCCTTCGATCATGCCGACATCTTGGCGCGGGCGTTGGATCGGCTGAAGGGAAAAGTGCGATATGAGCCGATCGGCTTTGAGCTTCTGCCGGTGAAGTTCACGCTGTCGCAATTGCAGCGGCTCTATGAAACCGTGCTGGAACGCCCGCTGGATAAGCGGAACTTCCGCAAGAAAATTTTGTCGATGGGAATCCTCCTGGAGCTGGACGAAATCCAGCAGGACGTCGCCCACCGCGCCGCCAGGCTGTATCGGTTTGACGAGGATCGCTACAAGCGGCTGAGGAAAAAGGGATTTAATTTTGAGATTTGAAAACATTGTGGAGACGAACTGCGAAACCTCGTCGACCTGAATTCAAACGCCGGTTCTGAGGTACTCCGAAGAGCCGGGTTGTTCGCGCGAATGACCCGGCTCTTCGGAGTACCTCAGAACCGGCGTCGCGGAAAAGCACTCGTCTCTGCGTCGCTTCTGCAAGCAAGTAAGTCGCACATTTTTTGTGACGAGGGAACGACAACCAAAGGTTGATGATGAGACAACAATGAAATTACGAACAGAACCTTATCATCTGCAAAAGGCCCGCTGGCCGACTGACGGCAGGCACATACTCGCGCAGTTTGATAACGAGCGCGTCGTCATCTACCAGGCATTTCGCCCGGAGATCAGTTGTTTCGCGGTCGCTCGCGGATACTTCGGTGACGGGTTCAGCATGAATCGAATGAGTTGGATCAAGCCAAACTTTCTCTGGATGATGTACCGATGTGGCTGGGCGGCAAAGCCGGGGCAGGAGACGGTGCTGGCCGTCACGCTGCATCGGCTCGCGTTTGACGAAATCCTCTCGACGGCGGTTCATTCAAGCTTTCAACCGGGAATTTATGAATCGAAGGATCAGTGGGAACGGTCGGTTTGCGGGTCAGAGGTGAGATTACAGTGGGATCCGGATCACGAGCCGTGTGGGCGGCCTACGGTTCGCCGGGCGATTCAGCTCGGACTTCGTGGTTCGACGCTCGCCCGATATGCCCGGGAGTGGATCTGCGATATCGAAGATGTCTCGGACTTTGTCCTCGAGCAAAAGGCCCGATTTGACGCAGGCGGATCAAGTGCGCTGTTAACGCCACGCGAAGAGATTTATCCGGTTGCCGATGAATCCACGCGTCGTGCCCTCGGCATTGATGCGTAGTAGTAAAAGGAATCAAAACGAATGGGAATGCGAGAACGGTACTTCCCGTCTTGAGCTTCCGAATGCAAGGTGAGCAATGGACACGCAAATGCGAGCCAAGATCGGAACTAATGCCACGGTGCTTTCCCGCGCACAAGGATGTCTCTTGGGCCAGACTGCCGGCGATTCGCTTGGCAGCCTCGTCGAATTTCAGCGCGGCGTCATCATTCGGCGCAAATTCCCCGACGGCCTGCGCGAATTGAAGGATGGCGGACATTGGGACACGTTGGCCGGACAGCCGACGGATGATTCCGAGCTGGCGTTGATGCTGGCGCGTTCGCTCGTGAAGGAGTCGGAATTTGACGAAGAGGCGGTCGCCGCTTCATACGCGTATTGGTATGCGTCCGATCCGTTTGACATCGGCGCGACAACGGCAAGGGCGCTGGCTCCGGCCGCCGGTTGTGTTGCCCAGGGCCATGCCGCCGACGCGGCCAGGCGGCGACACCGACACCAACGCCGCCATTGCCGGCGCGCTGCTGGGCGCGGTGTACGGCATTGATGCAATCCCGCGACAATGGCGCGACGCGGTGCTTTCGTGCCGGCCGAAGGCAGGATTGCCTGGCGTGCGTCAGCCGCGTCCGGAAGTTTTCTGGCCGGTGGATGTGCTGGAGTTGGCGGAAGAATTGGTGAGCTGCGGAGCGCGAGTGGGTTGAATTCCCTGATTGTGGCACGGGCGGCCCGCCCGTGTTTTTCCCGCTGCAAGAAATCGGGTCGACCTCACGGTTGACCCGGCTCTTCGGAGTACCTCAGAACCGGCGTCGCAGAAAAGTAACTCGTCTCTGCGTCGCTTTACCGGGCAGTGTTGCTGGAGCGTTATATGAATCTTCCCACATTCCATATGGACCGTAAAACCACCATCAATCTCAGCAAATTCCTCAGCCTCGTCCTGCGCCATAAGCCTGACACCATCGGCATCACGCTCGATCCATCCGGCTGGATCGACGTCGACACGTTGCTGGCGGCAATGACCGCCCACGGCAAAAAGCTGTCACGCGAAGACCTGCAAGAAATCGTCGTCACCAGCGACAAGCAGCGCTTTGCCCTGAGCGAAGACGGCCGGCGGATTCGCGCTAATCAAGGGCATTCGGTGGAGGTCGAGCTTGGATATGCCCCGGCGATTCCGCCGGAGGTTTTATATCACGGCACGGCTGTGAAATACCTCGATTCCATCCGCACCGGCGGGGTGGTCAAGGGCAAACGCCACGACGTTCACCTCTCTGCCACAATCGACACGGCCACCGCCGTCGGCCAGCGGCATGGGACGCTGGTGATGCTGCGGATCGACGCCGCCGCGATGCACCGCGCGGGGCACGAGTTTTTCCTGACGCCGAACGGCGTGTGGTTGACGGACACGGTGCCGGTGGGATTTTTTGAGGTGGTCAATGCTCCTTGAGATTGCCACCGGCGACGCCGGGGTGGTGACTTTAGTCGCCACCGTATTGTAATGATGATCATGAACCCCAGCGAGATATTTCAAGCGGTGCTTATCGGGACAGCGGTCGGCGATTCACTTGGATTGCCACGCGAGGGATTGTCGCGAAGAAGATCCCGAAAAATGTGGGGCAGTGCGCCCTTGCGCCATCGGCTCTTCTTCGGGCGGGGAATGATCAGTGATGACACCGAGCACACGTGCATGGCGGCGCAGGCGTTGATCGTTTCGGGCGGCGAGCCGCGGCGTTTTGCCCGCTCGCTTTCATGGCGATTGCGATGGTGGCTGGGGGGGCTGCCCGCCGGTGTCGGCAGCGCAACCTTGCGGAGCATCATTAAATTGTGGATTGGCTTTCCGCCTGCCCATAGCGGCGTTTTTTCCGCCGGTAACGGGCCGGCGATGCGCGCCGCCATTCTTGGAGTTTACAGCGCAGTCGCGAAGGGCGATGAAAAGTCATTGCGCGACCTGGTGCGAAGCTCTACCCGCCTGACGCATACCGATCCAACTGCCGAGCAGGGGGCATTGGCGGTTGCCATTGCGGCGCGTCTTGCTTCAGAGAATGGGATTCCATCGCCGACGGCGATCGAAATGCTCGATGCGATCGTTTCGCGCATTGAATCGCCGGAACTACTCAAGCGGCTCCTTATTGCCCGCGATCATCTTCTGCGGCAATCCAGTTGCGAAATATTTGCCGACGAGCTTGGGCTGCAGCGTGGCGTGAGCGGTTATGTGCTTCACGCGGTGCCCGTGGCGATCTACTGCTGGCTGCGCTGGCCTGGCGACTTTCGATCCGCGTTGGAATCAGCCATTTTGCTCGGAGGAGATACGGACAGCGTTGGAGCAATCGTCGGCGCGCTGGCAGCGATTTCGGTCGGGACCCCGGAGATTCCAACCGAATGGAGGAATGGAATAATCGAATGGCCACGATCGACGGCGTGGATGGACCGTCTCGGGCAGAGGCTTGCTGTCTCGATCTCCAATCCCAATCGCGAAAATACGCGAGCCCTGGGCTTATTTTGGCCCGGAATTGGGGTGCGCAATTTGGTGTTTCTAGCGGTCGTGGTGCTACACGCCGTTCGGCGATTGCTGCCGCCTTATTGAATCGGGCTTCTTGATGACACCAACACCACACAAACCCGGCTTCCGATTTTCCCGCAGCGACACGCCCGACAGCGCCCCGGCTGACGCGAATGCTGTAGAGGGCGCGTTTATTCCGCGCTGACGGCCTGCTGGCGCTTTTCGCGGATGATGAGTTTCCCTTTTTCCTTGACGACATGCAAAAACTGGCTCTTTCGCACGCGATGCGTGGTGACCATCAAGCCGTTCATTTTTGGGTTGTCGTAGTCGTTGGTGCTGAAGGCGGCCCACCAGTTGCAGCGGTAGGTATCGCCGGTCACGCGCGTGCAGCGGATTTGGTCGCCAACGCTTTTTTCCAATGCCAGCGCCAGTTCGGCGGAAAGGTCGACGGCCGGCTGCGGCTTGGGGGCGGCGGGGGCCTTTTGCTGTTCCGGAGTTGATTCCTGCTTAACCTCGCTCATGGAAATGCTTTCTTGCCATCGTGGCAGTCGTTTGAACCGCGATACAATAGGACCGTCGCCGTCGCCGATCCATTGCCGCGGCTGGAAAAATGGCCGCGCGAATTCAATGTGAATCGCCTGTGGCGACCGCACGCCATCTTTCCTCGCGTTTCACTTTCAAAGTCGGCTGGAGTCCGAACCGGCTTAACGGAATTGCCGCTTGCATGGAATATCGGCCAGAGCCTCCTTTGGCCGCTACATTTGTCCCTTCGGTTGTTTGCGCCATGACCTGCGGGAGTTTTCTGCTACATTCTCCGGCGGTGAGGAGTCGTTCATGAAAATCGTCCCCGTGGAAAATATCAAAGGCCTGGCCATCGTTGAACTAAAGGTTCACGGCGATGCCCGTGGATTCTTTGTCGAGCGCTTTCAAGGCGACCGCTTTGCCGAACTGGGTCTGCCAACCCGTTTCGTGCAGGACAATCATTCCCGTTCCGCGCCGCTGGTGCTTCGCGGACTGCATTACCAGCTTCGCCCCAGCCAGGGAAAACTGGTGGGCGTTGTGCGCGGTAGAATCTGGGATGTTGCCGTCGATATCCGTCCGGATTCCCCGACGTTGGGCCGGCATTTTGGCCTGGAGTTGAGCGACATGAACGGGCTGCTCCTCTGGATTCCCCCCGGCTTCGCGCACGGCTTTTGCGTGCTGGGCGAAGAGCCTGCCGACGTCTTGTATAAAGTCGACGCCAACTACAATCCGGCCGGCGAGGGGGGCATCTCGTGGAATGATCCGGACCTTGCGATAAAGTGGCCGGTGAACAATCCCACGGTATCCAAGCGCGATCAGACGTTGCAGGCGTTTTCGCAATACAAAGCCAATCCACCAGTGTGGGATCGCGGAATGAATGACACTTAACCGCCGACAATTCGCAGTCCTGATGCTGCTGGCTGGCGGCGTTTTTCTTTGCTGGCTGCTCTATCCGCAGTCGCATGCCTTAAACCGGTCAATCCCCGGCGAGCCTTACAACTTTGCCGATGACGCCTGGGCCGAGCGCATTCTTCTCGCTCTGGCCGCGATCGTCACGCTGGTTCCCATGACCCGGCGATGGATATTGGCCGCTCTGGAAAAGCTCCGCACGCAGTCGCCCGCCAGGCGGCGCTGGTCGGCTCTTGGCATTTTCATTTTTTCCCAGCCACTGCTCTACATTTTGGCGATTGTGCGCGGGCGGGTTTTGTTGCCCTACTGGCACGATGAAAACTTTTACCGCCTGCAGACAACTTTCCTGGCGCATGGAAAGCTTGGCATGCCGGGGCTGGCATTGCCGGATTTTTTTGACGCGCCTTATGTGTTTGTGCGGCCAATCTACGGCGCAGCCTACTTTCCCGGGACGGCTTTGCTTCATGTTCCTGCCGCCTGGCTGCATTTGCCGTACTGGTTTACGCCGCTCTTGATCGCCGGGGCGACTTTGGCGCTGCTTTATCTGATCGCGACAGAGCTGATCGACGGCGTGGCGGGATGGCTGGCAGTTTTGCTGATGCTGTCATTGGCGCTGTTTCGCTGGATGGCGCTGATCGAAATGTCCCACGCCGCCGGGGCGATGTGGGGATTGACCGTCCTCTGGGCATGGCTCAGTTGGCGGCGCTCGCACGCGTTGCGCTGGATTACTCTGGCCGGCCTGGCGGCGGGGTGGTACGCCATCACCCGCCCGCTGGACTGCGCCCTCATCCTGACTCCCATCGCGCTCGCCTGGGCGTGGGATTTGCGCGCCATCGCGTGGAAAATGCGGGGACAGGCGATCGCCATTGCAATTGCCATTATCGCGCCATTCATCGCATTGCAGCTTACCTTCGATCGCGCCGTCACCGGCCATCCATTTCAAAGCCCGATGGGCTTGTATTACCGCACCTACTTCAACCTCCACGGGATCGGCCTGGAACACTACGACCCGGCCTTCGTCCCGCCAACCTCCTCTCAACTTATCCGCGATACCTACGACGGCGTCGTCGCCCCGCGCATGCGCGACTTCCAAACCGCCAGTGCGGCGGCCAAAATGTGGTTTGAAGATCGTCTGCCGCTCAGTTTCGCCACCGCGTTGCCCACGCTGCTGCTGCTCGTGCCGATTCCCGTCGGCTTGCTCGCGCTGCGGAATCGCAAGACATGGGTGGTTTTCCTGTCGCTGGCCGCCTATCTGGCCGGGTCGGGATTCGTATTCCAGTTCCTCGATCATTACGTGATGGCCATTGCGGCGCTGGTCATCATTCTGCTTCTCATGGGCGCTGCCGAAATTGCCCGGGCCTTTCCAAATCGCCACCGGGCGGCTGTCTTCCTGCCGCTGGCGATTGCCCTGCTGGCGATGCATCGCCTCTGCCTGAATGATCAGGGCGCATACCAACGGCTGAGCCGTAGCGTCATGCATGCGAACGATGTGGAGATACCCGCCAGGGTCCGCCAGCCGGCGATTGTCTTATTTCGCTATGGGCCGGGCGAGCGGTCCGGCGCGTTTGATGAAGAGCCAGTCTACAACTGGGACGTGGTGAATCCGGATGACGCCCCGATCATCCGCGCGCACGATCTGGGTCCGCTGACGAACAGGGAATTATTCGCGTATTATGCAAAGAGGCAACCGGGGCGGAATGTGTATCTGTTCGATCGAGCGCATTGGAAATTGGAGGCGCTGGGGAATGTGAAGGATCTGGACCGCTGAAGGTGATTGCCTGCTGGATTTTGTTTTGCTTTTTCGTGATTAAGATAAAGATCAAGGCTTTGCGAAATCGGGAGCTTGCATGAGAAACGAGGCGAAGGCGCAAGCGGCAAGTGACGGGCGCTCCCGGAGGGTGATCGCGGTGCATCTGGTGCTGACGCTGTATGGTCACTGGGCGGTGAATGATCCGCGGGGATCGGGATCGAGCGATTTTCTCGATCAAAAATTCGCGCCGCTGGGACCGATCCACCACGAGCGGAAACCCCGGGGTGAGCAACCCACGCGCAGGGAGTTGAAGGAGTTTCACGCACAGCATGAGGAGCTTCTAAACTTCCCGGTCTTCTGGATCGACGATGCAAAGCGCGCAATTATCGCCCAGGCGATCGAAGAGGTAATCCGCGCCGCCGGCTACACCTGTTACGCATGCGCGATATGCGGGAATCATATTCATCTGCTGATCCGCACCCACAGACACGATGCTTTGACGATATGGAATCTTTTCGCGGACGGCATTCGCAGTCGCTTGCGCCTTCGCTTTCCCAATGAGATTGCGGAGAATCACCCCGTGATATCAGCGCGCCCCTACAAGGTGTTTCTGTACAAAACAGATGAAGTTTGGAATCGCATCGATTACGTAGAGCAAAACCCCGTCAAGGAAAAGCTCGCGCCGCAGCGATGGGATTTTGTAGTTCCTTACGACAATTTCCCATTTCACAAGCAGCCCAAACCTCGGTGAAAAGGGAGTATCCCGATGCTCGCCCAAATCCACAATTTTTCATCCGCCGACTCGATCCGGGTGATCGCTTGGTCGTTTGTTTTGATTGTCATGCTGGTGGTCGGGTTCGTGGCGGTGGCGAAGGTGAAACAGCGGATGAGAAGCGGCGAGGTGGACAAAAATGCAGCGGCATCGGCGGGGTTTTCCCTGGCGGACCTGCGGCAGATGCATCGCGATGGAATCCTCAGCGACGACGAGCTGGAAAAAGCCAAGGCGAAAATCGTCCAGGCCGCCCGTAAATCGGTGACCGGGGGCGGAGCCGTCCCCGCGAAGGCGGGGGATGTCGTTTCAGCGCCTGAGACGGAAGTGATCGATCTGGAAGCGGTGGCTGGGTTGGTCTGCCCGGCGTGCGGGAATACCAATCCGCCGGGCGCGATTCGCTGTGCCGGTTGCGGGAAAACATTATCGGGCTGAGCCTTTGCTCGCAAAATGAATATCGGACTCGAAATGCCTCTTGCAACAAAGCAGCCGAAAAGGCATTGTTTAACTTCTATAAAAGCTGATCGTAAGATTGGAACAGCAGGGATGGTAAAGCGTATCAAGTCTATCCCGGTTGCTGTTCGATAACCTACGGAGCGGTTACGCCGCGCGAGGGCGCTGGCGGACTGGAAGGATGGCGTTTAGCGGGACATTGTCCCCTCGGCGGGCCAGGTACAAACCTGGTAAAACCTGCCGCAAAACGCTGGTGTTTTTGGGGAACGCCGCTGTTTGGCGTTCCCCGGACGTGCAATCACGCACGTCGGACCAGGAAGGCGAGTCGATGGCCAGTACTAATCGCCCGGGCAATGGTGGACAAAACCCGCCCGGCGGCGGCGGCAATAATCCTCCCGGAGGCTTTCGCGGCCGCCGGGTCACAACCTGCAGCTTCTGCGGAAAGTCGTCGCGCGATGTCGGGCCGATGGTCGAAGGGCCCAGCGACGTCTACATCTGCGCCAACTGCGTCGATCTGGCCCACAACATCATCCGCCAGGAAAAACGCAAGCTCAGCAGCAGCCAGCCCCTGTTCAGCACCATTCCCAGCCCGCGGCAGATCAAGGAATTCCTCGACGGCTACGTCGTCGGCCAGCAATACGCCAAGAAGGCGCTTTCGGTGGCCGTGCATAACCATTACAAACGCCTGACCACCAACATCGAACCCGCCGAGGGCGAAGCGCCCGCGCCGGCCTCCGGCGATGACACCGAAATCGACAAGAGCAATGTCCTGCTGATCGGCCCGACCGGCAGCGGCAAAACCCTCCTCGCCCGCACCCTGGCGCGCGTGCTCAATGTGCCATTCGCCATCGGCGACGCCACCACGCTCACCGAAGCCGGCTACGTTGGCGAAGACGTGGAAAACATTCTGCTCAAGCTTCTGCAAAGCGCCGATTACGACCTGGAAGCCGCCCAACGCGGCATCATTTACATCGACGAAATCGACAAGATCGGCAAGACCAGCCAAAACGTCTCCATCACCCGCGACGTCAGCGGCGAAGGCGTGCAGCAGGCCTTGCTGAAGATGCTCGAAGGCACTGTTGCCAATATCCCGCCACAAGGCGGCCGGAAGCATCCCGAGCAGCAATACATCCAGATGGACACCAGCCAGATCCTGTTCATCTGCGGCGGAACCTTTGTCGGCCTGGAAGACATCATCCGCAAACGCCTCGGCAAGCGCCAGATCGGCTTCAATTCCGAATCGAGCAAAGCCGAGAGCAGCAGCGAGAAGGCTGAGATTCTGCAAAGCGTTCAGCCCGAAGACCTGGTTGAATTCGGCATGATTCCGGAGTTCGTGGGCCGGCTTCCGCTGATCGCGACCTTGGAGCCGTTGGATGTGCCGACGTTGATTTCAATTCTGACTGAGCCGAAGAACGCGATCGTGAAACAGTATCGCAAGATTTTCCGGATGGAAAACAGCGAGCTGGAATTCACCCCTGAAGCCCTGGTGCTCATCGCCAAGCGTGCCTTGAAGCGCGACACCGGCGCGCGAGCGCTGCGGGCGGTGTGCGAAGAAATCATGCTTGAATTGATGTACAAACTTCCCGACCAGCAGCAGGGCGGGAAATACATCATCACGCCCGAAGTGGTGGAAGGCCGGCATAATCTGTTTGAGCTGAAGCCGGAACGACGTAAGGAATCGGCTTAGCCTTTGCAAGGATTCAGTGTATTCGTGGTTGCATAAGACGCCGGTTCTGAGGTACTCCGAAGAGCCGGGTTCTTTCTCCGCGACGAACGCTCGACCCGGCTCTTCGGAATACCTCAGAACCAGCGTTACTCGGAGTTTCATAGCAGACAATTCGATTTGCAAAATCAGGGCGACCCATTTGGGTCGCCCTGATCTTGCGCTGAAGGTTTCAATATCTGCCGGCGAATCATTTCTCGCCCAATTCGATCCGGCAGCAGCCGAACTCCAGCACATTCAGCCGGGGCGCTTTGGTGTCGCAGATGAACTTATCGGCCAGCGCGTAAGTCACGTATCGCCCCTTCTTGCTCGACGTCACGATTCCCGCGATGCGAAGCAGGCCGAGATGATGCGAGATGTTGGCGATCGGCTTGTCCATTTCGCGGCTTAAATCGCCGACGTGCCTGGGACCGGCCTGCAGGCATTGAATCAACTTCAGGCGATCGGGGTCGGCAATTGCCTTGAGATACTTGGAACATTCAGAGGATTTAAGGCGATCACGCATGATTGAAAATCAGTCTAATTGATCTTGCGCGATTAGTGTAGGGTCCGCACTGCGGACCGTCGCATTTGCGGCGGAAAAGGCGGTCCGCAGTGCGGACCCTACGAAAAACCGACGCGGCGAATCGCGCAAGATCATTTAGCATGGCGATGGCTTTGCCGCATCCTCTGCGCGCAGGCCGATGGCGCTGGCCGTCGCGTGGGTCTCAATGTGGCTGATGCTGATGTGCCAGCGGGAAATGCCGATCTCGCCGGCAATGCGGAGGCATTCGCCTGTGAGGACAATTCTCGGCTGCCCGCTGATTTCCTTGACGACTTCAATGTCCGTCCAGGCGATTCCGCCGCGCCAGCCGGTTCCCAGCACTTTGAGGACAGCCTCCTTGGCCGCGAAGCGCCCGGCCAGGTGCTCGTAATAGCGCTTGGGGCTTTTGGCGCAATACGCCTGCTCGGCGGCGGTGAAAACGCGGTCGAGAAAATGCCGGCCATGATCATCCGCCAGCTTCTTGATGCGCGCCGTTTCCACGATGTCGATTCCGTGTCCGAGAATAGGCATGGCAAAGAGGGTATGCGGACGGCGGGCGAAAACCAGAGCGCGCGAAGATGGGGGTGAGATAACCGCGGAGTCACGGAAGCACGGAGGCGTGGTTCGACTGATGCGCGCCTTCGCGAACGAAACGTGTTTCTGTTTTTCTTTTCTGTATTCAGCTGCGCAAAGAGCCGCGCACGAAGGGTACTCCCGAAGTAAGCGGAGTTCGGACGATTAACACCGCTTACTTCGGGAGTACCCT
>DASRRM010000071.1:0-21765 GCA_035695715.1 Tepidisphaeraceae bacterium | reverse complement strand
AACGGCGCCGGTAATGAGATTGCGTCTTCGTGGTGTCATGTGTTTATCGCAGGTAAAAGATCAAACCGTCTCGTTTAACGACGCCAGCTCTTCTTCTCCCGCTTCGCCCCGGACAAAGCGCTGCACGATCGGGTCGGCACTATTTTGAATCTGCTCGGGCGTGCCGTCAAAAATAAAATTCCCCTGGTAAAGCATAACAATCCGGTCGGCCACCTTAAATGCACTGTGCATGTCATGCGTCACCACAACGCTGGTGACCTTCATCTCGCGCTGCAGCTTGAGAATCAGCTCGTTGATCACGTCCGCCCGAATCGGATCGAGGCCGGTGGTCGGCTCGTCATATAGTATGACCGCCGGCTCCAGGGCAATCGCCCGAGCCAGGGCGATGCGCTTGCGTTGGCCGCCGGAAAGCTGCCCCGGCAATTTCTTTCGCGTTTCCGGCAGGCCCACCATCGTGAGCTTATGGCCGACGATCCGGTCGATTTCCTCTTTGGTCTTGGTCGTATGCTCCACCAGCGGAAAGGCGATATTCTCCTCAACGGTCATCGAATCGAACAGCGCGCCCATCTGAAACAAAAACCCGAATTGCTGGCGGACGCCTTGCAGCTCGCGCTCGGAAAGATTGTCTATCCGCCGTCCGCTGACCCAGACCTCTCCCTCGTCGGGCTGCAGCAGCCCGACGATATGCTTGAGCATCACGCTTTTCCCGCTGCCGCTGGCGCCGATGACCACCAAACTTTGTCCCTGCTCGATATTGAGGTTGACATGGTTCAAGACCAGCAACTTGCCGAAGCGCTTGTAGACTTTTCTGAGTTCGATGAGGGACATTGGAGTTGGTTGCCAGTTATCCCTAACAAAATGGGATGAACGCCAAGACGCCAAGAACGCCAAGTTCGGAAAGAAGAGAAAAATCCATTGTATTCTTGGCGTCCTTGGCGTCTTGGCGTTCAGGTCCGGCATTTTGTTAGGAGTTCTTATCCAAATTCAAAATATTCCCCGCACGCCATACAGGGCCAGGTACATTTCCTTCAGCATTTGCGCAAAGATGAAATTCAGCACGATGATGGCGATGAAACTGGCCACAAAGCTTTCGGTGCAGGCTTTTCCCACGCCGCTGGCGCCGGACCCGCTCGTGAAGCCCTTGTAACAACTGACCAGGCCGATGGCTGCGCCGAAGAAGAAGCTCTTGCTGATTCCTTCCATGATCTGCCAGGTTTCCACATCGGAAAACTGCCAGTAGGGATGATTGGGAATGCCCAGGGCAAAGACGGCAATCGCCCACCCGCCCAAAATGCCCAGCAGATCGCTGTAAATCGTCAGGATCGGCGTCAGGAATACGCATGCCAGGAAACGTGGAACCACCAAATATCGGATCGGGTCGGAGCCCATAACGCGCAGGGCGTCGAGTTGCTCGGTGACATTCATCGTGCCCAGCTCCGCCGTCAGCGCGCCGCCCACGCGCCCGGCGAGCATCACCGCTGCGAGGACCGGGCCGATCTGCTTGACGACCGAGAGGTTGATCAGGCTGCCGATGCGGTTTTCCTGGCCGATGGCTTTGAATTCGGTGACGGATTCGACGGCCATGACCATGCCGATGAATGCCCCGGTGATGGAGACGACGGGCACGCTTTTGACGCCGACCTCGTAGAACTGCGGCAGGATCAGCCGAAGGTTTCTCCAGCGAAATCCGCCCCAGAAAATCCAGGCGAGCGTCCGGCCGACAAAGGTAAAAAATTCGCCGTACGCGACCAGCACATCCGTGGTGCGCCGTCCAACTTTTTCAACAAACCCAAGCGGCATGCGGCCGAATCATACGAAGAGGAGTTGTTAGTTGCCAGTTTGATTGTTGTCAGTTGTCAGTGGTCGGTTGTTGGTCAGTGGTCAAGCGATCTCAACGGCGCATTATCCGCCGGGGCTTACGACTGGCTGCTGACCGCTTAAGTCAACCAGTGACAAATAACCACTGACGACCGACAACTGCACAACTGACAACTGACAACAAGCCACTGACAGCCTGTCACGAATCCGCCCCTAACTTGCAAATTCGCGAGACTTCGATAGTCTTCTACTCAATCGGGCAAAAATTGCGCCCTTGGCGATTCAATGGATTGAAATCAGAACTGCTACAGGAGGTAGCCATGAACACTTCAAACTTACCCTCACTTTTGACTTCCATCGCCTCGACTGCCATTCTCGGACTGGCTCTGGTTGTTTCCGGATGCGCCGAGGCTACTGTCAATACGCTGCAATCGCGTAACGCGGGAATCAAGCAGTACAACGACGGCGAATATGCCGAGGCCGCCGGGACATTCCGCAGCACGATTCGTTCCAATCCCAGCGATTACGGCTCGCATTATTTCCTCGGCGCGTGCCTGGCCAAAATGGGCCAATATGAGCAGGCCATCGAGCAATACAAGGCCACGCTGGTCATCATGAGCAACGATCTCGTTGGGCGGGAGGATCATGCCTTTCGCCTGCAATGCCTGAATAGCCTGGCAGACGCGGCCGTCGCGTCGAAAGACCGCGATACGCAAAGCATTCTGGTCGCCGGCGCCCCGGCGTGGGAGAGCCAGTTCCTGCTGGCCAAGATCGCCCGCGCCCAGGGTGATGCCGACGCTGCCGTCGAGGCTTATTCACAGGCGGCCCTGCTGGCGCCCAAGGAATTCGCCATCGCCAAAGAGAACGGCCTGTACCTCCTGCAACTCAGCCAGAAAGACAAAGCCCGCGTCGAGCTTCGCCGGGCTTATGCACTCAATTCCAAGGATGAGCAGGTGGCCTCGGCCCTTCGCCAGGTTGGCGTTGTGCCGGGACCGAGCCTGAAGAACGAGGATGATCTGGCCAAGCCCATCGTCCCCGTCGGCCCGATTCCGGAGGTGGATTTGGTGGTCCCGGCTTCGGGGAAGCCGCAATAAAGCTTGTCCCGATTTGTTGGGTCCGTCATCCTAAATCCTGATGCGGGCTGCGCCGTACTCACAATGGATGAAATCATGCGAATAGTAGGGTCCGCCTTGGCGGACGCGTTCGGGATGATGTAATCCTTGGGTAAATGTCCGGCTTCAAATGAACCGCTATAGACGCGTCCGCCAAGGCGGACCCTACGGAAATTCAGCACGAGGGACTGAGGGGTTAGGGTGGGCGTCGCCCACCGCCTTTCGTCGCGCGACACGGAAGTGGTGGGCGACTACGCCCACTCCACAAAAGCCAAATTTCAATATTAACTTTGAGCACTCACCATTTTCGTCCGCTCTTGCCTTTTCCGATTCCCTGCCCAATAGTTCGCCTCCGTGAAAAAGACAGTTGTGATAAACGCCGTCGGGCTGACTCCCGCGCTGATTGGCGAACATACCCCGCGCTTGCGCGAATTCCGTGATAAGGGAAAGCTGGCGGCTGTCGAAACCGTTCTTCCCGCCGTCACCACCACCGTCCAATCCACCTACCTCACCGGCACATGGCCGCGGGATCACGGCATCGTCGGCAATGGCTGGTATTTCCGCGACGAATGCGAGATCAAATTCTGGCGGCAATCCAATCGCCTCGTCGAGAAGCCCAAAATTTGGGACAAGGCCCGGCAACTCGACCCAACTTTCACCTGCGCGAATTTGTTCTGGTGGTATGCGATGTATTCGACGGCGGATATCACCGTCACGCCGCGTCCGATGTATCCCGCCGATGGCCGCAAGCTGCCCGATGTCTGGACCTGGCCGGCAAATCTCCGCCAGTCGCTTCAGGAAGAACTCGGCCAATTCCCGCTGTTTAAATTCTGGGGACCGGCAACCTCCATCGAATCGACCCAGTGGATCGCCAACGCCGCCATGATCGTCGATCGGCAGAGCAATCCAACTTTATCGCTCATCTATCTGCCGCACCTGGATTACGGCCTTCAACAACGCGGCCCCGACCCCGAGGCCAATGCCAAGGATTTGCAAGAACTTGACACGGTTTGCGGGCAGTTGATCGATCATTTTGCCGCACGCGGCAGCCGGGTGATCATCCTGTCCGAATATGGCATCACGGCCGTCTCCCGGCCGATTCATCTCAACCGGCTTTTCCGCGAGCATGGCCTGATAACCGTGCGCGAAGAACTGGGTCACGAACTTTTGGACCCCGGCGTCAGCAAGGCGTTCGCGGTTGCCGATCACGAAATCGCGCACATCTACGTCAACGACCTGACCCGGCTAGAAGAGGTGAAACAGCTCTTGAAAAAAACGCCCGGCATCAAGCGCGTGCTGGATGAAGTTGGGAAACACGAATGGCATCTCGACCATTATCGCAGCGGCGAATTGGTGGCGATTGCCGAGCCGGACGCGTGGTTCACCTATTACTATTGGCTCGACGAAGCGAAGGCCCCGGATTTCGCCCACACCGTCGACATTCACCGCAAGCCCGGGTACGACCCGGTCGAGCTTTTTCTCGATCCGAAGCTTCCGGCCTTAAAAGCCCGAATGGCATGGACGCTCCTTCGCAAAAAAATGGGTTTCCGCACGCTGTTCAAGGTCATTCCCACCGACGCTACTTTGGTCCGCGGCTCCCACGGCCGCCCCGCGCCAACGCCCGAGGAAGGCGCGCTATTCATGACCAACACGCCGGATCTTCTCGATAAAACTTCGGTTGTGCCGACGGACGTATTCGATTTGATCCTGAAGCACCTAATGTGACCATCGACGAAACGACGAAGCGCACAGATATGCGAAAAGGTCAACGTCGGCTGTGCAACCCACGAGAAGGAAACGGCAATGACGCAGACGGCTTGTATGCAAGTTGGGATTGATGAATCCGATACCGTGGAAGTATTCGTTCCTCAAGGAATGCGCGATGAAGGGCTGATCGCGGAATTCATTGGCATCAGGTTAAGAGAGTCTGGAAATCGACTTGCGGCCGAGTGGTCCCGCGCCTACCACATGGGCAATGGAGTGTTTGGGTTTCAAGATGAGGCCGGAGCAGAATTCTGGTTGCTCCACATCGGCACTGACCGATCCGAGGCGCTGCGGGTTCCAGACGCAGAGGTGTTTCGGTTAGTCCACTTCGTGCCCGATTCCTGGCAAAGCTAAAATCCTCCGGACTTGCCCCCGATTCCCGATCGAAATTGCCAACAAATCGACACAAATCATGGACTGACGCCCGGCAATTTTTGCGCCAGCGCTCATGCGAAAACGAATTTCGCGAATGTGATTCTTTATCCCGCTTGCATAGGAACTTAACCTGAGTTACAGTCGCTCTTCCGGCTTTGCCAGAAGCCGCCCCGCGCCGGTGGCGTCCGATTGGGACCGTGACCTGCCGCGGGTTTTGTTTTTAACTTCCACCGAACCCAAGCCACACGATGGTTCCGGCGATTCTGGCCGCTTGGTTCCGTTTCGGCTGACGGCCCCCCGATACCGCGCTGGGCCGATGTTTTGGAGCATCCGTTTTATGGCAACGAACCAGGCAGAACTCGTTAAATCGCTCGTGGACGCCGGCGTGCATTTCGGCCACCGCGTCAGCCGCTGGAATCCCAAGATGGAACCGTACATCCATGGGAAGCGGAACATGATTCATATCATCGACGTCCGCGAAACCATGAAGGGCCTGCTGCGCGCCAAAAAGCTCGTGCAGAACATGGTGGCCGGCGGCAAAGACGTGCTCTTCGTCGGCACCAAGCGCCAGGCCCGCCATGCCGTCGAGGAAGAATCAAAGCGCTGCGGCATGCACTATGTCTCGGAGCGCTGGCTCGGCGGCACGCTGACCAATTTCCGCACCATCCGCCAGCGGCTCAATCGCCTGGAAGAGCTGGAAAAGCTCTGGGCGACGGGCCAGATCGAAACTTATTCCAAGAAGATGAAATCCACGCTTCAGCGTGAGATGGACAAGATCAAGACGAATCTCGAAGGCATTCGCAAGATGGAAAAAATGCCCGGGGTGATGTTCATCATTGACACCCGCCGCGAGCACATCGCCGTCAAGGAAGCCCGCAAGCTTGGCGTGCCAACGATTGCGTTGATTGATACCGACAGCGACCCGGACATGATCGATTTGCCGATCCCGGGCAATGATGATGCGATGCGAGCCATCGAGATCATCATGAAGGAAATGGCCGACGCCATTCTCGAAGGAAAAACCGGCCGGGCGGACCAGAAGGGAATCGATACCGAAGGCCAGCCCGGCACGCCCGCCCGGCGTCGCAGCTCGCGAAGCCAGTTCCGCGCCGAAGAGGGCGGAGCCGCAGCGCCGGCAGCGCCCGCTCCGGCCGAAGGCGCCGCTGCTCCGGTCGAAGAAACGCCGGCAGCCGCTGCCGCGCCCGAGCCGGTTGGCGCGGGGCATGGCGGATAAGGTTCGCCATCGCAGAAGGCAATTGCTCCAAAGGGGCGAGGCTTGCCTCGCCCCTTTCTTCTTCAACCCGAGCGAGCATATCATTCGCGATGGTTTGATCGTTCCTGTTCGGGTTCCTGTGCCGCTTGCGGCTTGGCGAATCCAAAGCCGCATTCCGCCGCGTCTTTTTCTTTCAGATAGTGGACGCGGGACGGGAGCGTTGCTCGGAACGTGAGCGTCAGGGACCAAGGCTGTTGATCCGCGAAGCCGCAAGCGGCACTATCTTCGACATTTTCGCTGACCAACTCTTACAACGAATCATCAAGGGAGAACCCACATGGCAGAAATCACGGCAAAAGTAGTCAATGACCTCCGGGCCAAGACGGGCCTGGGTATGATGGAATGCAAGAAGCTGCTGACCGAAGCCGGCGGCGACATCGAAAAAGCCATCGACATCGCCCGCAAAAAGGGCGTGAAAACGTCGATCGCCGAGCGTGCCGCCAGCGAAGGGCGCGTGACGGCCGAAATCAGCCCCGACAAAAAGCGCGGCGCGATGGCCGAGGTCGTCTGCAACACCGACTTCACCGCCAAGAGCGAGCCGGTGGCGAAAGTCGCCAAGCTGGCGATTGATCGCCTGCTGTCGCAGCCCGGCGCAAATCTCGCTGATGACGCCGAGATCAAGGCCCAGCTCACCAGCGTTTCGCAGGTGACCGGCGAAAACGTCCAGGTCGGCCGCACCGCAACGCTGGAAGGCGACACCGTCGGCGGCTACGTCTATACCACCGCCGGCAAGGGCAAGATTGCCGTGCTGATGGCCTTCAGCGGCAAGGTCGAAGACACGCTGGTCTCGCAGCTCGGCATGCACATCGCCGCCGCCCGGCCCATCTCGCACACGCGCGATCAGGTGCCGGCCGACGTGGTTGCCCGCGAACGCGATATCGCCGTCGAGCAGGCCAAGGCCACCGGCAAGCCCCAGCAGATCGCAGAGAAAATCGCCGAAGGCAAGCTCAACGCCTTCTACGGCGAGCGCGTCCTGCTCGACCAGGAATTCATCAACGCCGAGGTTTACAAGGGAAAAGTTTCGGAATTCCTGAAGACCAAGGGCGCTGCATTGCAGAAATACATCCGCCTGGAAGTCGGCCAGGCCTAAGCCTAAAAGATTCCAAACGCCAATTCGCATTCATAAACACCTAAGCCCGAGTTTCCCAATGGGGAGCTCGGGCTTTAACGTTTTTGGGGCTCATGAGGCGATTGAGTTCAATCTCCGCGCGAGGCGTGGGTAAATTCTGCGCAGTTTTGGTCAAGCGAGGCATGTGCAGTTAAAACGGCGGAACACAAATTTCTTACAGAGGACATCGCATGGGCTTGAACTGGAACAAATCGGCGGCCGGGAATTTTAGCCCGGTCTGCGTGGTCGGCTGCGTTTTTTGCCTGATGCTCCTCGCCCGGCCCGCCTTGGCGGCAGAGGGTGAAGCGGCCCAGCGCGAAACATTCGCGAAGCAATACAAAGACAAAGATCCGCAAAAGCGCGTTGAAGCCGTGAAAAGCCTGAAGGGCGTGAGCGAGGGAAAGTCGATTTCGCTGCTGGCCGGCGCATTGAAAGACGCCGTGCCGCTGGTGCGGCGTGCGGCGGCCGAAACGCTGCAATCCGTAAGCGATGGCGGAGGCGTGGCGGTCAAGCCGCTCTGCACCCTCCTGGAAAACAAGGGCGAACAGCCGCCGATCCGTCTGGCCGCGGCGCGTGCCCTGGCAAAGGGGCCTTACAAAGCCGACGCCATCAAGTCGCTGATTGTCGCCATTTCGCTGGAGGAATCGGACGTTCTGCTTTATGCCTTCGGCGAAGATTGCACGATGATTTTAGACAAAGTGGCCGGCCAGGACTTCGGCGTGGACAAGGACACGCCGGGCAAATGGAAAAGCTGGTGGAAGGACAATCAGGCCAAGGTGATCGAGCAGGACAGGCAAACGCTGGCGGCGTACAAAAAATCGGGGGCGGGGAAGTGATCCCGCCCTTGCGTTATCACCGGAACCAATTGAACGGATTCAACAAATAAAACGGCTCCACGATAATCGAGACAAGCACCATTTCGCCCTCATTCCAGTGCTGCTGCAACTCCAACGACGCGCGAACCGCATCCTTGAACGATGTAACGCCACCGCTTACCTTTCGTAAGACTGAAATGTCAACAGCCCGGGCAATCGATATTGAGGTAGTGAATGATTATCTTGCGGTGCCAGCACCTCGCCATCCTTAGCATCCCAAGCCTCGATATATTCAGTTCCTGACGGATTTGACCAACGCGTTTTTCCCGGGCACCTATGTCACGCATTTGGCGCTGGATGACGCAATGGATGGCAGCCTAACCGTCAAGTCGCTCGGGCCGCTGGAGGAAAACGTTGCAAAGGTTAAATCGGCGATGGTTGACAACAAGAGATTTAAAAACCTCGGTTTTCAATTGTCGGATGACCGCCCGGCAGGCGGAATCGGAGGGCGCTCATTCCTAATCCGCTTTCGATATGATCCGGACGAAAAGATAACGCCATAATTGACGGCGGAATCCATCCATTGAATGCATTTCTCAGGCATCCTTGCCTCCGCAATGTAAAAAACTGGTCGGAAGGCTCAGGTCCGGCCAGCAATCGTGACGAAGTTTACAACGTTGTTTTGCGTTGAAATGCCCGGAACAGTTCCAGGCGTTTCCGTTTCCGTCCCACACTCCGGACATCTTCCAGTTGTCGCGCGAAGATCGTAGCCGCAGATCGCACACAGACCGTGATGACGTCGCCGGCGGTTTCTGAACCGTAGCCCGATCCGTACGATTGGGAGGATGGCGGTGAGGATCGCGACGATCCAAAATCCCACGACGATATCAACATTTCCGCCCGGCAAATCGGCGTCCAAAGAGAGGCCAAGGCGGGCGCGGGTTTCGGCGCTGGGGCCGATGATGTCAGACGCCGGCGCCTGGCGATATTTCCAGCCCATGTCCTTCAGCGGCGGCTTGGCGGGCTCGCCAAGTTTTTGCAGAAGGATGTCCAAATCATACCTGTAGAAGCGCAACCGGCCCTGGCCCATCTCGGCTCCGAGGCAACGGAGATTGGGGGTTCCGAATCGCTGCAACACGTCACGAGGCGTGGGCGATATGGGCCAGGATCGAGTCAACTTATCGGTGGTGAAATAGCTCCGCACCCAAACCGCGCACGTTACCACGCACAACGCAATTGAGATCGCACATGCGATGGTGAATATCCGCTGTGTGGTTTGGGATGGCATCGCGGTGGATTATAACTCCGGATAACCTTGCATAAATCTGTCATCTCAGACAACCTTGCGTTCATCCAGAATTGAAAGTTTCACGTATGCCTTTGCGGAACAGAAGGAGCGTCATCATGAAGCCTTTGATCTTCTCTAACATTCGCAGGGTGGGGTTGGGCTTGATCTTTGTTGCCGGATGCAACAACAGTGCGCCGCACGCACCCGCGCCGGTTGCCACGACCGCGCCGGCGGCGGCCATTCACTGGGAAAAATATTCCGATGACGTTTTCAGCCGGGCGAAGAAGCAGAATAAGATCGTCCTGCTCGACCTGGAGGCGGTCTGGTGCCATTGGTGCCATGTGCAGGATGAGACCACTTATCAAGACCCGAAGGTGATTGAGCTGATCAATGCGAAATATATCGCGGTGAAAGTCGACCAGGATTCGCGGCCGGATATTTCCAATCGCTATGAAAACTACGGCTGGCCCGCCACCATCGTCTTCAACGGCAATGGCGGCGAGATCGTCAAGCGCAGCGGGTACATTCCGCCGGGGCCGATGGCGTCGATGCTGGAGGCGATTATTGACGATCCCACGCCGGGACCATCGGTTGGCGCCGAGCAGAAAATCGAATTCGGTCGCGACTCGGCACTTACCCCGCCGCTTCGCAAGGAATTGGAAAAGAAGCTGGTCGACAATTACGACGCGAAAAACGGCGGGTGGGGAACGATCCATAAATTTGTCGATTGGGACGCGGTGGAATTCTGCCTGATGCAGGCCAAGGCCGGCGACAAGGACGCCGAGCACCGCGCCCGGCAAACGCTCGACGGCGGGCTGGCGCTGATCGACCCGGTATGGGGCGGGGTTTATCAATATTCCGTCGGCGGCGACTGGAGCCAGCCTCATTTCGAGAAACTGATGCAGTTTCAGGCCGACATGATGCGCATTTACGCCCTGGCCGGGGCGCAACTCGGCGAGCAGAAATATTTCAACGCGGCCCAGCAGATTCGCGGCTACATCGCCGATTTTCTGACATCGCCCGACGGCGCTTTTTATGTAAGCCAGGACGCGGACGTAATTGATGGGCAGCACAGCGATAAATATTTCGCCATGGACGATGCCGCCCGGCGAAAGCTGGGCATTCCGCGCGTCGACACGCACGAATATGCCCGCGAAACGGGTTGGGGAATTCGTGGCTTGCTGACTTATTATCGCCTGACGCAAAATCCGGCCGATCTGACTGCGGCCAAAAGGGCTGCGACATGGGCCCTGGCCGCCCGGGCCATCGACGGCGGCGGATTCCGCCACGGCGACAAGGGCGCCGCCGGGCCATACCTCGGCGACACGCTTTCGATGGGCCGGGCTTTTTTGGCGCTCTACGAAGCCACCGCCGACCGCGCGTGGCTGAAGCGCGCCGAGCAAGCCGCCGATTTTATCGCCGCCCATTTCCACGCTGGCGCCGATTCGAAAACCTCAGCCGGATTTCTCACCGCCGCCGTCGACCCGGCATCGGCTTTCAAGCCCACGCCGCAGATCGACGAAAACGTGGCCGCTGCGCGATTCTTTAACCTTCTCTATCACTACACCGGGCGCAAGTCCGACCATGACGGGGCTGACGAGGCGATGCGATATCTCTCCACGCCGCAGATCGCGTTGTCGCGCAGCTTGTGGATGGCGGGGTTGCTCATTGCCGACGAGGAATTGCGGACCGAGCCATTGCATGTAACCGTGGTTGGGAAAAAGGATGATCGGGCCGCACGGGCGCTGTTCGAGGAAGCGTTGCGTGCGCCAACGGGTTATAGCCGGATCGAATGGTGGGATCAGGCCCAAGGCCCGCTGGCGAACGCGGATGTAGAATACCCCCCGCTTCCCGAGGCGGCGGCATTCGTCTGCACGGGAAACGCCTGCTCATCGCCCATGTCCGAGCCGGGGAAACTTGCAAAAAAGCTTGGGATTCATTGGGAGGATGCGGAGAAATGAATGGCGACTCGCAAATCTAAACGTAGCCCGAATATAACGTGTACAATTTTGGGAGATCGTCTCGCAAGTCTGACCGCTCGACGCCGGTTCTGAGGGACTCCGAAGAGCCGGGTGTTATCGAGAAAGACCCGGCTCTTCGGAGTCCCTCAGAACCGGCGTGTTGGGGAAACGGAATTGGAAGTCTATCGAGAATATTTGCAAAGATTGTTTTCGGATAAACCCGAAGGTCATTCAACCGCGTGCGCGGTATTGATACAGTATTCAGCATTCATCTTTTAGCATTTCCCCCATGCGTCGATCACTCTCCAACATGG
This sequence comes from Tepidisphaeraceae bacterium, assembly GCA_035695715.1. Taxonomy (GTDB): domain Bacteria; phylum Planctomycetota; class Phycisphaerae; order Tepidisphaerales; family Tepidisphaeraceae; genus RYN-428. Next base: position 9,937 of record DASRRM010000071.1, on the reverse strand, counting down.
TCGTCATCATCTCCGGCGCCAGCGCCGGCATTGGCCGGGCGCTGGCGGTGCAACTTGCTACCCGCGGCGCAAAGCTGGCCCTGGCAGCGCGGCGGGTCGATCGCCTAGAAGCGCTCAATGGACAACTGGGCGGCGGCCATTTGTGCATCGCGGCGGATGTGGCGCGGCAGCCCGACTGCGAATTATTGATTGCCAAAACGATCGAGCGGTTCGGCCGGATTGATACGCTGGTGTGCAACGCGGGATATGGCATTTTAGCGCCGGTATCGCAAACAACGCCGGAGCAATTGCACGCCATCCTGCAAACCAATCTTTTCGGAACGCTCGATTGCATTCGCGCCGCCGTTCCGCAAATGCTGAAGCAGGAAATCCGCGACGGATATCGTGGGCAAGTGATGATCGTCTCATCGGCCATCGCCCGACGGGCGATTCCCTTCTTCGGCGCATATGCGGCAACCAAAGCCGCCCAGCTTTCCCTCGGCGAGGCGATGCGCATTGAACTTGCCACTGACAAAATCGCCGTCACCACCGTTCACCCGGGCGGCACCGAAACCGAGTTCGGCAAAGTATCCGCCGCCAACAGCGGCGGAAAGCGTCCCAAGCGAATTGCGGGCGAATTGGTGCAATCCGCCGAAACCGTGGCGGCGAAAATGGTGCGGGCAATTGAAAAGCCCGCGCCGGAAGTTTGGCCGCTGACGTCATATCGCGTGGCGCTGGCGCTGGGCGCGCTGTTTCCGGGAATGGTGGATCGCGTCATGCTGAGGCGGCGCGAGCAAATTGGGGGCGAGGGAGATTCGGATTGACGAAATCCAAAGCGGCGATATTCAAATTGCTCCGGAGCCCACTGTGGTTTAACCGCAAAGGCGCAAAGAAACGCAAAGAGGACGCAAAGGTGGGATTCTGCAATGGAAGTTGTTCCCCTTCCTCAATTCTTCTTTGCGTCCACTTTGCGTTCTTTGCGCCTTTGCGGTTTCAAAAGTTCGCGCATGGCGAGAGAATTACGAGCAACATAGTGCAGAGGCATAGAAATCGCGGAAACGATCCGCTGCACGATCTCGACGTCTGGCGTGATCTCAGCGCAACATTCAGAAGTATTCCTGACAAAATGGGACCGGTCCCTGTGCAAATGCATCGAGCGTTTCCGCTGCGCGATTTGAGCATGCCGTCGCTAACCCAAGCTTCACTGCAAGCGTCGCCGGCATATCCCCCGAAACAATCCCCGCCCAGATCCGATCCGCGCATTCCAACTCCGCCGTCGCGCTGCTCGCGGCGACGGTTATCCGTCCGCCTTCAATATCAATCTTAAACCGGCTCTCGTGTCCCTCCACTTCCTTTACCGCGACGACAACGCTCCCCAACCGCTCTGCCGGCAACTTCATCCCCTCAAGCAATCGTTTGTGATCGAGCACGCGGATCGACATGCGTGTCGTGGGCCGCACCTCGGCATATCCATGGCTCACCGTCCGATGCGGCAACTGCGTTTCGCGCAGCAGCCGGTTCAACGGCAAATCCGCCGGCAGCGAAAACGTCGCGAAGGTGTATTGATCGCGCAGGCTGGCGAGAAAATGCAGCATCCGCCGCAGCGCTTCAACGTCCTCCCAATCCGAATCCAGCACGCTTACCACGCCTTTCCCGTCCTTTTGAGCGTTTTGAAAGGCACAGTATCCGCGCACCGGCCCATCCCCCGTCCGATCCACCGCCAACCATCCGTCCTGCCAATTTTTCAAATAAACCGCCCACCCGCCGCCTGACCGCTCAATATCACACTGCCCACGCTCCACGGTTCGCTGGCGGCACGCGGCCATCGCGTCCAGATCGCCCGGCTCATAAAATCGCACCGCGTCAAACGCACCCGATGGAAGCACCGCCAGCGGAGCCGTCCACACATTCCGCCGTTCGACGATGCCATATCCAAAGTGATCGTAGAAACTGGCCCGAAACGGCATCAGCGCGCTGACGACCTGTTCGCGTTCGCGCCCCAGCCGCAACGTTTCCTTCATGATCTGGCTGGCAATCCCCTCCCCCGCCGCCCGCGACCCGCGGCGGTGCGTCTTGACTGTGCCGACCCACGCCACGCCCTGGCAGGGAATTTTCGTCCCGCGCATCCACATCGACATGGAAAGGCTGGTGGCAGTTCCAACAGAAAGCCCGTCGCGCTCGGCCAGCAAAAAATCGCCGGCCTTGGCGCGATCATCGGCGCGAATCCCATCGATAAATTTCGGCGTTTCCTTGCTGGCCGAGCCGTAACACTGCGCGCGCGTGATTGCCACGCGGTCAAAGTCGCTCCCGCCAACCCATCGCATTTGTAGGCTCATGGGGGAGAATTTACCGCGCGGCGAATGTTTGGGCACGGGAGCGGAATTATTCGAGTCGGTCGGATAAGATTCGGAAGGTTGATTTTGGAGAGACCATGCTGACGCAGGAAGATATCCGCAAACGCCGGGAGGAAATTACCCGCCTCGCGGCCGAATATGGCGCGCACGATGTCAGAATCTTCGGATCGGTGGCTCGCGGCGACGCCACGGAAGAGTCCGATCTGGATCTGCTCGTGCGCTTTGAGCCGGGCCGATCGCTGTTGGATCAAGGCGGACTGCTGATGGACCTGCGAGAGCTACTGGGCATCAAGGTTGACGTGATTTCCGAAGGTACGCTATCGGGTCGATTTGGAGAGATTGTGCGCAGGGAGGCTATACCGTTGTGAGATCTGACCGACTTCGCCTTCAGGATATCCACTCTTGGAAATGACTAATCCCGCATTACAGTTTGTCTACGTGTTCAACGGCGGCGGAACTTTTCCGTCCGGCGTCTTCTCAACCAGATCCACCGCTGAGGAATGGATCGCAATGCATCGTTTGAGCGGAACACTAACGAAGTCCCCCGTTGACTTGGGTGCTTACGATTGGGCCGTAAGCGAGGGATACTTCAAGCCCAAACGTGACGATCAGAAAACAGCCGACTTCATCCAACGATTTGCCTGCGGGCACGAGCATTATCATTATGACGACGGATCGCGCAGGGCGTAGTGCCGTCCATCGCCCGTTACATACAAAGGAAATTAACATGGCTAATGTCGCAATCCTCGTCGAAAAAATTTACGAAGACCTCGAACTCCAATACCCCCGCCTGCGCCTTAAAGAAGCGGGCCATACGGTAGACGTCATTGGCCCCAAAGCCGGTGAAACCTACGTCGGCAAGCATGGCTATCCGCAGAAAAGCGAGAAAGCCGCCACCGATGTGAAGGCGGCCGACTACGACCTGATCGTCATTCCCGGCGGCACATCCCCCGACCACATGCGGCGGAATGAAGGGATGGTGAGATTCGTCCGCGACGCGGCGGCGAAAAAAATCGCCATGGCCGCGATCTGTCATGGGCCTTGGATGCTCTGTTCCACGCCGGCCCTCAAAGGGCGGCGGTGCACGAGTTATATGTCGATCGTGCATGATGTCATCAACGCCGGTGGAACGTGGGTGGACGAGGAATGCGTGGTGGATGGTCCGATCATCACCGCCCGGACTCCGGATGATCTGCCGGCGTTCATGGAGGCAATTTTGCAACTGGTGAGCGGAGAAACGCCCAAGGGACGCAAGGGCAAACCGATTGCGCCGGCGTGGGTGAAGGATGTGATTTAGGGAACGGGGCAACGCGTGGGAAACGAGGAACAAGGAGGAAACGAGGAACGAGGAACTGCGAACGAGGAAGTTCGTAATTACAAAGGGAGCGTGAACCGCGATTTCGCACTTGCGCTTCGCGGCGCGAGGACCGGGGCTTCCGCACCCGGCTATCATGAGGAGTTTTCTTAATCCTCATTCCTCATCGTAGCACAAGGCGGAAGCCTCGGGAGACGTTCCCGGAACAGGAACATCCCTTTCACCCCACCCTTTCACCCCTCCCAGCATCTCTTCAATAATCCCACACGCCTCCCCCATCACATCAACCCCCGCAAACTTTCCCTTTACCTCCCGGCAAGCTTTCGCAACGCTCTCGCTCCCCAGCAAATCCCCCAGCGTTTGCGCCGCAAGATCTGACTTATATCGCGACGGCTTGATCATGCTCCCCACGCCCAGTTTTCCGACGCGCGTGGCGTTATCCAACTGATCGTGCGCATGCGGAACGATCACCTGCGGCACACCCGCCGCCAGCCCCTGGCTGGACGTTCCGATGCCTCCATGATGGACCAGCGCCGCACATCTCGGCAGCAATTCGCTAAACGGCGCATAGTCGAAATGCTTCACTCCCGCCGGGAGGCGCGGCGGAAGATGATCGCGATGGCGCGTCAACAGAATCCCCCGGCGGCCCAGCAGCGTGCAAGCCCGGGCGGATTGCTCCAGCAGCTCGCGCGCATGCCACATCGCCGACCCGAAGGTGAACGCAATGGGCGGCAGCCCCTCCTCGAGGAATTTCACCAGCTCAGGCGCAAGCGGGGCGATGCCGCGCTCATCGTACAGCGGAAAGCCGGTCAATCGCGTTTGCGGCGGCCAATCCGCCTGCGGCGGCGCGAACCACGCCGGGAACATCCCGATCACGCGCTGCGGCGAATGAATGTAGTCGCGAAGAATTCCGCGCACTGGCGGCAAGCCAAGCTCCTTGCGAAATGCGTTAAGCGACGGACACGCCAGGCGGTCGATCACCACGTTGTCGATGAACGCCCATTGTGCCTTGAGCAACCAGCGCGGGACGCGCGGGCCGGAGAATATGCCCGGCAGATTGGGCGGCGCAATGTGGCTGCGAAAAATCGACGGCTGCAAATGCACGCTTGCCGTGGGAATCTGATGCCTGTCCTGGGCCACCCGCGCCCCAAGTGCCAAAGTCGACGCGACCACCGCCGTTTCGCCCGGCATGTTATTGGCGACGATGGCTTCGTACACCGGAGGAACCAATTCGCCAATGCTCTGGAAGACGACTTTGCTGCCGCGAATTGGCTTCCAGAGCTCCGGGTTGTTCGCCATGGATTTGTAGAAATCCGTCGTGCCCAGGGGAATCAGCTCGAGGCCGGCCTGCTCAACCAGCGGCCCAAAAAACGGATTCACGATCACGCGCACGCGATGCCCGCGGGCACGCAGCGCCATGCCGATGCCGACGAAGGGATGGACGTCGCCATGACTGCCGATTGGAACCAGAATGATGTTCACGGGGCAAAGGATACGGCCAAGCGGCGCCGCTGTCAGGCGGCGGGTTGTCGCCGCGCCGGCGAAACTTTACCTTAAGGGCATGTCATCAATGCCAAATCAGGATCGACCGGTCATCTGCGTCATCGGCTCGGGCGCGGTAGGCGGATATTACGGCGCGCGGCTGGCCCAGCGCGGAAACAACGTGCATTTCCTTTTGCGCGGCGAATATGAAACTGTGCGAAAAAATGGATGGTCGATCAAGAGCTGCCACGGCGATTTTTCGCTGCCTCCCGGTTCGTTTGGCGCGGCCGATGATCCTGGGAATCTTCCCAAGGCCGATCTGGTTCTTGTCACGCTCAAGACAACAGCCAACAACGAGTTTGAAAAGCTGCTCGGACCGACGATCAATCAGGACACCGCTATTCTCACCCTGCAAAATGGCCTGGGCAGCGAAGAGTCGCTGGCCGCGCTGTTCGGTAAAGAACGCATCCTTGGCGGGATGGCGTTCACCTGCATCAACCGCATTGGGCCGGGCGCGATCCATCACATGGCCGAGGGATGGATTCGCATCGGCGAATTTGGCGGCGGCCCAAGCAACCGGGCGTCGTCCATCGCGGAGATGTTCAACGCCGCCGGAATCGACTGCCGCGTACTTGACGATCTTCGCCGGGGGCGCTGGGAAAAGTTGAGTTGGAACATACCGTTTAATGGCCTGGGCGCGGTGTTGAATTGGACGACGGATCAACTGATTGCCACTTCCGAAGGAATGGAACTGGTGACGAATGTGATCGACGAAGTGGTCGCCGGGGCGGCGGCGCTGGGTGTCAGGCTGAGCGCCGATCTCGCCCGTCGCCAGATCGAAAAGACGCGGCCGATGGGTCCATATCAGACCAGTATGCAGGTTGATCGCCGTGAAGGCCGCGAAATGGAAGTCGAGGCGATTCTGGGCGAACCCTTGCGCCAAGGAACGGCTGCCGGGGCAAAGATGCCTCGGATTCTGGCGCTGTATGAGATGGCGAAAATGGTGAATCGGGCGGTGACCAGTGGGTAGTCAGTTAAGCACCGATTCCACGCCATGGCGAATTCTGGATGCGCGCGGCGTCGGACACCAGTAGCGCTTCGTCACGTTTTATTGGAAGACCCAACATCCAATCACGCCTTTTGCGCCATTCATTAAGGCAGCCGATTCATCACCCGATACCCAGCAAGTGACGAGTGTGCAAAACGCGCAACCAACAACTGGCCACAAATGCACCTGGTTATCTTCGAAGATTCCGATTGGCACGCATTCGCGCCGCTTTCACTGAGCCGGCCGGTGTTTTCACTGGCCAGCGGAATGACCAATCTCCTGCGAAAGCAGATTCGCCACGTCAAACCCACCCGTGTGACGCTGTGGGTTCGCCCGGAACTGGCGAACTGGTGCCGCGAGCGTATTGCGCCGGAAGTTGGTGTGCCGGCGCAGGTGAATGTGGCGCTGGACAGCCAACCCGCTTTGCTCCTGAACGGGCGGACTGCCCTTTCGTCCCCCGTCGAGATTCCCCCGGCCCAGGCCGTCGCCACGGCTGAAAATGGGACAATTCTCGCGGTCAAGCTGACGCAGCCCAATCTTGGTCCTGGCGATGTGCTGGGAAAAACAGCGCGCTGGCTGTCGGCTTTGCAATTACCGGCCATGACCTCGCCGGGAAAATTGCTGCATTCGCCGGTTGATTTGATTTACTGGAACGAGCAATCGCTGGCGGAAGATTTCGCGCATCTGGAGGCATCGCATTACCCCACTCCGCCCGGTCCGTATCATCTCGTGAACGAGGCGGACATCCGCGTCGCGCCGGACGCGATTCTGTCCGCCGGCTGCGTGCTGGACGCTTCAAAGGGACCGATCGCCATCGCCCAAGGCGCGACGGTCGGCTTCAATGCCGTGGTGCAAGGCCCATGCTGGGTCGGCCCCGGCGCGGTCGTCACGCCACTGGCGAACATTCGGCCCGGCACCAGCATCGGCGCGATGTGCAAGGTGGGCGGCGAAGTTTCCGCCACCGTTTTCCTGGGCTATTGCAACAAATCACACGAAGGGTTCGTGGGCCACAGCTACATCGGAAAATGGGTCAACCTCGGCGCTGGAACAACCACCAGCAACCTGAAAAACACCTACGGCCCGATTTCCCTCAAACGGGGCAATCGCGAAATCGCCACCGGCCGCCGATTCCTCGGCGCCCTGATCGGCGACCACACCAAAACCGCCATCCTCACCCGTTTCATGGGTGGAAGCTACGTCGGCTATTGCGCGATGATTTCCACATCCGCCGCCGCCCCGCGCTTCGTGCCAAGCTACACGTTTCTTACCGACCAGGGCGCGGCGGCTTACGACCATGAGAAAGCCGTGGAAGTGGCCCAGCGCGTTTTCACGCGGCGCGATCGGGTGTGGACCGATACGGATGAGCAAATCATGAATAGCGTCCGGGAAACCGCGCCGGCGATCGAGGTATAATATCCGATTCAGCGGGCCGACCGTCGTCGACCTCGTTTCACTGGGGGTTTGTCAGCGAGCACATTTTCCAGCGAGATTCCCGTCTACCCCATAACATTGCCGTTCGCTGAAAACGCCGGTTCTGATACACCCGCCGCATGATGTTGTCCGTTTTGTACGCGGGGCGGAATGAGCCGCGCACGAAGGGTACTCCCGAAGTAAGCGGGTTTCGCGGAATCCGCTTACTGCGGGAGTACCCTTCGTGCGCGGCTCATTGCGCCCTGCGTACAAAACGGACAACATCATGCGGCGGGTGTATCAGAACCGGGTCGAACTAACAGGCGTGCGAACCGATCAAGGCTTAGGCCGAAAGCTGCTCGGACGGCCCTCCCAGAAGCCGACAAGTACCGGATCACCTGCATTCATTTGTAGAAATGCTTCCTTGCCGAGCCAAAGCGGAATGCAAAACTCCCGATTATTCTCAGCGTCGAAAAGTACATTGCCGGTGTCCATCGCGTAGAGATATTGCAGTTCACGTTCTGGCAGCCGGACGATCTGCGTTCTTCCAGAACAAAAGTGTTGCCGACTATTCCCTTTCTTAACGTGCCGGATGACGAAACCATATCTGGGTGCAATTCTTATCAGAAACTCCCCAAAGGTTTCGACCTGATAGAGTTCGTCATCCACGGCAAGGATCATGCCGGGCTTGATGTCATTTGAGTCGATGTCAATGGTGACGAGGGGGATCATGGTCCATCGCACCATAACGAACGCGGTCGCGGGAAGGTAGGCCAATGAGGGCCTTTTCGGCGACGTTAAAAGCACGCGGGGACTGCGGGGTAATCGAGGGTAGAACAATGTGGAACCACACTCCGCTCCCGGAAGGGCAAGCTTGGTGCAGGCGGGCGTGGCAATTGTTCACTGCATGGTGTGCGAGTACAGTTACGTGATGGCAAAGAAGAAGCGAGAGCGGAAGTACTTTATCGCAAAGCACGACCTCGCATCATTTTTGGCGTGGCCGGGCGTGATCTGGAGAACCGGCGAAACGGAATTCCCACGGGGCTTCAAGATGATGCAGGCTGGGGATCGGTGGGTGGAATTTGCGTTTATTAATGACGAGAATCGTCGCGATAGAACAAGCCAGGTTGTTGGGTTCTACGAGTGTGTCTCGCTCCCAACAAAGCGTATTGCGATCCCACCCAAGCCGCGATCGTTATGCGGAAATAGCAAATTTGCTTGGGCAATTAAGGGCCGTGCTATCGGGTGGCAGCCGTCGTTTCCCGTAACAGTTCCATCGATTAACACGCTTCTTGGGAAAACGGTATTCGGCCGCCAAGTTTTGAGTCCGGTGAGCAAGGATGACTTTGATCTGATCCGGCAGCGTGTGAAGCAGCTAAAGCTCGACCCAAAGCGAATTCCGATGGTGAACCGGGATCCGCGAAATGAACAGGAGGTCGTGGGTATTCTGTTGACCGCGCACGCGAAGCTCGGCATCGAGAGAATCGATCGGGTGCGCGCCGGGTTTCCCGACCTCCGCGTCAAGATCGAGGGCAAGCGGGAGTTGGTCCACCTCGAAGTGGAAACGTACAGCAGTAATTTTATATTACACGGCCATCATCACCAGGTCAGCGGCGGCGTAGTCGACACGAAGGACAAGAGCGAAAAACTCCCTGTCGCCGTCGTCTGCTGGTATGACGATGACAAGAATGGAACTGTGGCGGCGTGCGTTCACAAAGTCTACGAATTACGGAATCTGCTACAGCGAAACGAAAAAATTCGATGGGGCCGGTGAAACACACATGGACGCGTGTGAAGTAGTGGTAATGCTTTTTTCCCGACACTGCTGATTGCCCTCAAAGCGCAAAATCTCGGGGTTTGGGGCAGAGCCCCAACGTCACGGCTTTGCTGGTCGGTCTTCGGAAAATCAAATAGCACGGCACATCCAAAAAAATTCACTCTCTTTGCGTTTCAAAATCGCGCCCGTCGCCCAGCCGGCGTGTCGCTGTTCAATTTGGGGAGGGAAGACCGCCCGCCGAGGGCAATGTCCCGTCGGCAACGGGGCCAAATAAAAATGGGACACATATGGGACATTTTTTGTCCCAAAAATGTCCCGAATGTCCCATCGCCGCCGGGGAGGCGGGTGGAACGCAAGAGATGCAAGTTGCTTTGGATCAATAGCTTCGGCGGAACGAAAAGAAGTCGATGTCCCATTTTCGGAGCGAAAAATCAAAAAAATGGGACATTGAACTAAACCGCTGCGCGGTGGATGGGTTTTGGTTGCTAAGGGGTTCTCGCAACTGATGGGCTGATGGGATCATTGACTCCTTGTCCTTTACCAAGGAGTTTCACATGACCCCACTTCGTCAA
>DASRRM010000070.1:0-11026 GCA_035695715.1 Tepidisphaeraceae bacterium | reverse complement strand
TCAAATCGCCCGTCAACGGATCAAGATGGTAGGTCTGCACTACACGCGTTTGGCGGAGCAAACCCGCGCTGGCCGCGCCAGAATGAGGAAAAGCGGCGAAAAATTCGGCGAAAATCGTTCAAAGTGCGAAAGCCGGGTTAGACCGCGCGCTGTCTCCCCAATTGTGGCGTCCGTTGACCGCATATTTTGATGAATGCCGACGATTAGAGTCCATTCGCGAGATTGTAGGTTTCCTTGAGGCGTCCCTCGCTGCCAAACCAACAGTCCGGCGGGTTATGCCAGGTCTAACTGACGCGTATTTGCGCCGGGTTTGGCGCAGCGCGGCAGCGCGAAATCTGGTGTGCGGTTGGTTGTCACCATCGATTCCATTTGCCTCCGGAGAGGTTGCGCGTCTTGTCTCTGCGCTAAAGCAGTTGATAGCCCTTCTTTCGACGCCCGACTTTCCGGGGGTGGGCAAATTGGTAAGGCTCCGGGTCGAACTCAGTTGTGAACTCGAAGCCTTGGTTAAGATCAGGTCGACGTTCGTCATTTGGCCATATGGGTTGTACGTCGAGCATTTTAATCAAGCCTCACATCTCAAGACGCATTCGGTCGAGGATATTTTGGCGCGCTCCGGTCGCCAGGACTGGTTCTCCAAGTGGCTTGAGGTGATTCGCAAGGACGTTTTCGACAACTTCTTGGCGCGTGGCAAATGATCGCGTCCTCGACTGCGATTGCACAACATGCGAGGATCGACTGTTGCGAGGGTATGAAAAGGTGCTGGCAAAAATCGCCGAGATATGCGGGCAGTCGAAGTCGCGGTTGATGGAGGCGCATGCGCGATGAAAAAGAAAACTCATGTGACCAAACGAACCGTCCTGATGAAATCGAAACCCGACGATCTCGGCCCCTTGATCGCTGAAGTCCGCGGACTCATTCAATCCGCGCGCCGCGCCGCCGCATTGACGGTCAACACACTTCAGGTGCTCACGAACTTCGAGATCGGCCGACGTATTGTCGAACACGAACAAAAAGGCACAAAGCGGGCCGCGTATGGGGCGACACTGCTGAATGATCTTTCTGCGGAATTGACTTCGGAGTTCGGAAGGGGATTCTCCCGATCCAACCTTCAGAATATGCGCGCCTTCTTTATCCAATACGAGAACCGGGCTCCGAAGATTTGCCAACAGCCTATTGGCAAATTGGACCATCCCGTTGACCCTCGTAAGGGCGCGGAAAAATCCCAGATGCGGCAGCCGTCCGACCAGATGTCGCGGCGGCAACTTGCGTTTCACCTTTGAAGGCGACCATTATTTTCTTGATCTGGTCTTCTACAACCGCTTGTTGCGCTGCTATGTCGTGATAGACCTAAAGCTTGACAGACTCACGCATCAGGATCTCGGGCAGATGCAGATGTATGTGAATTGGTTCGACGCGCACGTAAAACTTCCGCACGAAAACCCGACAGTGGGCTTGCTGGTGTGTAAGGAGAAACGGGATGCCGTGGTGAAGCTGACATTACCGAAGGACGCGAACATTCACGCGAGCGAGTATCAACTTTATTTGCCATCGAAAGAAGAGATCAAGGCCAAATTGTTGGAATGGACGGGTGAAGCGCCGACTGCATGAGTAAGCGCCGGCCCGGGCGTATCATTTCCGCGATGAAGCTTCAGTATGGCAAGGCAGCCGTGGGGCCGAAGTAGTGCAGCATTCTACACCACCCGCACGTCGATCGATCCCGCCTTCGGCGTGCCGATGCGATCCAGCGCCAGCTTATGCGCCTCGTCGTAATGCTTGGCTAAATTTGACCAGTCGAAAAGCTCACCGAGTTGCTCGACATTGTTGCGCAGCTCGATTCGCTGGCGGCGGTTGAGCTGCACAAAATACATCAGGTAGTTCACCATGTCATCGACGGTGTGATCGAAGCCCTTGTGCCGGCGTTCCAGGACTACGATGCCACGCTCGTCATGATTGGGCACGTGGCTCTGGCAATAGGCGCCAAAGCCGCTTAGGTCGGTGGTGATTGCCGGCACGCCCAGCGCCACGCATTCCATCGGCGTATAGCCCCACGGCTCGTAGTAGCTGGGGAAAATTCCCATGTGGCAGCCGCGAACGAACTGCTCGTAATCGAGGTTGATCACCGGGCTGGTGGCCGTCACAAATTGCGGATGATAGACGATTTTCACCGGATCGTCGGCGGCGTTGAACATATGGCGATGGCGCAGATGCCGCAGCACCGGGTCGCCGCCGTCGTCCACTAAATCGTGCGTCACAATGAGCGGCTGGCGGGTGGTTCGCCAGGCGTGGGTGCCGCGCTTGAGGCGAACCTGGGCGTCTTCGGAAAGAAGCTCGGCAAAGGTGGGGATGCGTCCCTCGGCCGCGGAGCGGAACAGGCGCGTGCCCATCTGCCGGGCGATTTCGTTGCAGGTATGCCGCATGTCCTCGAACATCGACTGGTTCTGCAACACCTGCACGTTGACATTTTTCACCGCCGCCTTGGTGATGATGAAGGCGATGACCGTCGGGGCGTTGACCACGTCCTTAAGCTTCTGGTTGAGGCGCGCCAGCGCCTCGATGAACATGTCCATGCCCTTATTGCGATATTCGTAGCGGCCGCTGGTGACGAAATAGATCGTGTTGTCCAGGTCGAAGGTATAGCTGGGGAAAAAATGCCCCATCACGAACTCGTGAATGCGCTCCTTGAAACGCTGGTGCAGATATTGAAATTCATGCGGGGCGGCAAACCGCTGGATGTTTAGCCCGTTGGGCAAAATCGCGTCGGGAGACCGGCTCAAAAGCCTGGCCGCCTCGAAATTGGTCACCTCGCTGACGGTGGTGAACACGGTTGACGCATGGGCGGCGGCTTTTTCGATCGCGAAGCGCGAATAAATCTGATACTTCTGCGCCTCTTTGTCCGGATCGAGAAACGGCAGGTGCTCGTAAAAGTAAGGATTGTCGCCCGCAATATACCGACCCAGAAGCGTGGCATGGGTGGTGAAAATTGTGCCCACCGGCAGTCGCAAATGCGCAATGCGGGGCACGGCTATCCCCGCCATCCACTCGTGAAAGTGGGCCAGCACCGGCCGATCCCTCACGATCGACGTGAAGATGCGGAAGAATTCGGCGACGGCAAATCCAAAGGCAACGACTTCATTCACTTCCCCGTCGCCGGCCTGGGTTTCGATGCGATGGTCCTGCCAGAGCAGGAATTTGTCAAAGTCCAGATGCTGATATCTGCCGCGATAATCGATCAGAATCACCCGTGGCCGGCCGGCGATCAGCCAGCGCCCGAAATAGCAGTTGATGCCGGCGTCCTTGAGCTTCTGCAATGTTTCGCGGATGGAGCCGTACGTGGGCTGCTCTTCGAATTCGACGGCGGCGGTGGCGGGGTTGTAGGGGCCGATCAGACAGTAACGATCGCCCCACCGCTCAAGCATGGTGGCGGCTTTGGAGCGAAGGACGGTGTAGATGCCGCCAAGCTGCCAGCAAACTTCCCACGCCACTTCAAACAGCAGCGGCGGCTGCGGGACGGGCGGAGGCTCGTGAATAACCGGCGGATGTTCGGGCGTGGCGGAAACGGGCTGGGAGCGAGCCCGATCATCACGCGCCATCAAATCCGGCGGAGGCGCGGCGCTCATTGTTGCCGTGTGTCCGTTATGGTCTTTGATCGTCGAGGTGTTCCTTCCGCGCCTGGGCATGGCCGGCATTATGCCGCGCTTCCGGCGCGCATGCCAATTAAGAATCTCTGCGCGATATCGTCCAATAATGGCGGGCATCGCCGGGGCAAATATTTATCGGGAATTTCGCCGGCGCCAAAGGAGGAACAAGGCCGACCCGGCAAGCAAGCCGAGCGAACCCGGCTCGGGCGCTGCCGGAGCGCCGATTTCAAACTCGCGCGTCACGCCATGCGCCGAGTTGGACGGAGAATCCGTGCCGGGGGAAACCATGTCGCGCGATTCGTGGGGGGTGATCGCAGACGGATCAATTGCCGATGAGGGCCCGCGTAGCTCTGAAGGAATCGGCGAAGGGGCCGGGTTGTCGATCGAATCGTCCGGCGCTTTCACGGCGCCAATTATCGGCAAGTCGACCGGCGGCTGGAGCGTTTGGTCCCCACTTGCATCTCGAGGCGAAACAACCAGCGACGAACGGTTGGGATTGCTTGTAGTCAGATCGATCGCGGTGGGATACGAGGCAGGCGGGGCGTCGGCCGACTCGGGCACGGGCGTGGCCAATGCCTGGCCGGTAAGCCAAAGCGCGGAGCAGAGCGCAAAAATCTGCCGATAACGCCGCATCTCAATCCCTCCGGGGACGAAATCTTCGCTAAGAATCGAAAAACCCGATCGCCAATCGGGCGATTGAACCGTATAGAAGTTAAGCGATGTATGTCAGATGTCAACTCGAATTTCTTTAATACGGCGCTTGTGCCTGGAAAGTTTGCTAGAATGGACAAGATGAATGAACAACTCGATATAAAGTCAGAAAATGAAGAGCCGATTCAGTCTGGAGCACGGCCGATCGTTGCCGCGGCGATTGTCTTCAGCCCGATCATCATCGCGGTGGTGCTGCTGATTTTTTATGTGCTGGTGTTCAGTAAGCGAGGTTTATGATGGGAAAAGACGTAACTGCATCAGCGCCAAGCCCCGCCTCATCTTCGGTTTTTGCCCCGGCCAAGGAGTCGGACTACAACCGCATCGGCCTGGACTATCGCCGGCCGATGCCGCGCCCCAAAGTGCGCGGCAAGGTCATCGATTTCCACTGCCATCTGCTGGCCGCTCATCACGGCAAGGCGTGGTTTGAAGCAGCCGATCATTACGGCATCGATTGCTTCATGACGATGTCGCCGCTGGAAGAGGCGCTGCCGATCATGCGCGATTGGGGACATCGCGTGCAGTTCATCGTTTCCCCGCGCTGGCCCGACACGCCGCCCGATTTTATTGGCGACTATTTGCAGCGGGTGGAATCGTTCTACAACATCGGCAGCCGCATCGTGAAATTCCACGCCGCCCCCGGCACCATGGTGATGCGCGGCCTTCGCCTCGACTCCCCAAAATACAAGCCCGTCTTCGAAGACATCGTCGCCCGCAAAATGGCGATCATGACCCACGTCGGCGACCCCGATACCTGGTACAACGGCAAATACGCCGCCGACACTGCCAAATTCGGCATTCGCGACGATCATTACAAGATGTGGGAATCGGTGATGGCCGACTACCCGCAGATTCCCTGGATCGGCGCGCACCTTGGCGGCAATCCCGAAGACCTGGGCCGCTTGCAAAGCCTGCTCGACCGTTACCCGAATCTTTCGCTCGATTGCAGCGCCACGCGCTGGATGGCCCGCGAAGTGAGCGCCCGGCGCGACGCCGCCCGAGAATTCTTCATCCGCAACCAGGATCGCATCCTCTTCGGCTCAGATCAGGTGAGCACCAACGATAGAGGCTACGATTTTCTCGCCAGCCGATTCTGGGTTCATCGCAAATTATGGGAAACCGCCTACGTCGGCCCCAACCCGATTCTCGACCCCGATCTCCCTGCCGACCAGCAGCCGCCGCTACGCGGATTGGCGCTGCCGGATGAGGTGTTGCAGAAGTTGTATCATGACAATGCGACGAGGTTTCTGGCAAGGATCGGGGCGGGGTTCAAGGATGTGAGCGAAACCAACGTGGCGGCTTAAATAGAGACAATCCGCCGACTTGCAAACGCGCGGGCCACGAGACGCGCCAAGAATGGCGCGGAGGGGCCGTTCCCCATGTGCGGTAAATTTCACGGGGCTTCAATTCACGTCTGCCGCCATTGCACCGACAAGCCCTCGGATTTTGTTCATCCAGGCCGTTGACCTGGCGTATATCACGCGATATACTTCCAAGATGCCAAGCCCCGTCCGATACGCGGTGGTAAGAGCAATGCTGGAAGCAAAATCCTATTTCCTCGACCGCTGCAACGGATCGCATCACACCTTCGTTAAACAAGGTATGAAGTCTTATACGTTTCCGGTTCACGGTGGAAAGGTGAAACCTGTTTATGTCCGGCAAATCGAAAAACTCCCATGAAGGATTGGAACTGGATCGGCCATTCGCTCCGGCCATTCTCAAGCGGGCGGCGGAAATCGCAGCCGAATACAAAATCCTCATCTGGCTTGAGGACGGGGAGTATTACGGCAAAGGCCTGGAAGTCCTGGCGATGAACGATGGCAAAACGCCGGATCAGTGCATCCGGAATGTGCGGGCGACCCTTGTCACGGCGGTGGCCGGCATGCTGGAAAAAGGAGAGGTTCCCCCGCTGCCCGCATCAGAAGAACGCCGCACCGAGCAAATCAACGTGCGGCTCTCGGCGGAGGAAAAGCTGACGCTTGAGAGCGCGGCGGCAAGCCGGGGATACAAAGGATTGTCGGATTTCGTTCGTTCCGCCGCGATCGCGGCAACCCGGGCGTGAGTCCAAACTCCGCGCCTCATGCGCCGATTCGCAATTTGACCGCTTCCACAAACAACTCTGTTCGGTTGACGCCCTCCCGTTTGGCAAACGCATCGATCCGCTTGAGCAACTCGCCCTCAACGCTGATGGAGACCACCCTGGCGCCGGCCTTGCCCCGACCCATCTTCATTTTCTTTCGGATGGGCGCGAAGCGCTTGCGGTCAGCGGCGGTCATGGCCTGCGAGTCCTTCCAAAGCTTGCCCGGTGCAGCATTGTCGATCTGGCGATAGATGCGTTCCTTCTCTTCGTTCGACAGAGCATCGAACTCGCCACCCGTCAACTCCTTGAACTCTCTTTTTCGCTTGCGTTTGTCCATGAGATTGCTCAGAAACTGTCAGCGCCGACGACGACGACGGGTAGAAACCGGCATCGCGTGGATGACATAAAGGGTCTGATCCTCTTCATCCACCAAAAATGCGACTTGAATCATCCTATTCCCTTGCCCGCGTCCTATCACCATCCTTCAGCAAAGAAAATCAATTCCCCACCCGACTGCAAACGCATTCTTAATCCGCCGCCCTATTATCATTTGAGCATGCGAAAACAAATCCCCTGGCTCGCGGCTGTCCTCCTTACCATGATTCTCCTCCCCGCCTCCCGCGCCTTGGCGTGGATCGAAGCCGGGCATCGGGAGACGGCGTTGATCGCCTGGGAAGACCTCACCCCGGCCACGCGGGCGAAGGTGACGGAAATCCTCAAGCAGCATCCGCGATATCAGAAGGACCTGCTCGATCATCTTCCCGCCAATTATGCCGGGGATGACATTTCGAAGTTCGCGTTCACAGCCGCCGCCATTTGGCCGGACACGGTTCGCAGCTTCAATAATCCGATGCACGCCACGCATAATCACCCGGCGTGGCATTACATCGACATTCCCTACGCCATCGACGGCCAGCCCGTGCCGCCGGCGCGGGAAGGTGCAGCTGGCAAAGGACCGAGCAATATTGTGGAGGCGCTGGCGAAAAACGTGGCCGATTTAAAGGACCCGGCGGCATCGCCCGCGGATCAGGCGGTGGCGATTTGCTGGGTGGCGCATTTGTGCGGCGACATTCATCAGCCGCTCCACGCCTGCACGCTTTATTCGCCGCAATTTCCCACCGGAGATCGCGGCGGAAATTCCTTCATGGTGATGCGCGATCCGCCTTACGCCGACAGCGTGAAGAATCTGCATTTCGTGTGGGATTCGATGCCGGGCGAATTCAAGAGCGTGGAATACGATGCGATCTTCGCCCGCGGCTTGCGAAGCGACCCGAAATTCTCGCGCGAGAAATTGAAGGATGCATTGGCCGTCAAAGATTTCGCCGCCTGGGCGAATGAGAGCCATGCCCTGGCGATTCAATACGCCTACCTCAACGGAAAACTTGCAGGCGGTACAAAGCCATCTCGCGACGGCCCCGCAACCCGCCCGGCCAAAGAAGCAGCCGCCCCAGGTTTGCCGCCGGACTATATCCGCAACGGCGAAGCCGTCGCCGCCGAGCGCGTCGTTCTTGGCGGCTATCGACTGGCCGATTTACTGAATTCGATCTACGATCCGAAGCCAACAGCATCCTCCGCGAAGTAGTGCCGAATGGGCGTGACAGCACTGGCGGGCAAAAACGACCGCCCGCCGACCCCTTTGATTTTCCGCCCCCTTCGCTGTTGACATCGCCAATGCCCATCGCAAAGCCAGCGGGAATTCCGCCGGTGCCATCGGTGACGGTCATCTGGTTGTGGACATCACTGACGGACATAGGTTTATCACGCTCGACACTTAAATCACATCACCTTCTGACCCCTTTTCCAGTTCCTGACCCCTTTTCCAGTTCCGGCCCCCGTTTCTCGGCTGCAGTGATTCTGAGGGTTGAGACAGAGCAGACAGAGCAGACAGAGCAGACGCCTCCCCTTTCCGCCGCCAAGATTGACCTCGGTCAATCAAACCAAATGTATTTTTCAACGAAACCGTCGGCATCCTTTCGCCATGCTCCGGTTCGATGAATGAGCCGTGCGTTTCTTGCCTTGTCGTGGCTTACGAGAAACCCAACATCGAAATCAGGGCCAATATTGTAAACCACTCCATGTAGGTATGACAGGCCGCCAAGGCCGACGATCGCTCGATCCTCGTATAACCCGTTCAAAGCAATGTCGAGGTCCGCTTCACTCATTCCGATTATCACATGCCGCCGCAGGTACGAATACCAATCTGCCTCGGTGTGCGGAACGCTCGGGCGGTCGGCTGTGCCTGGAATCGTGGTTTTGGAGAGGGCATGCAAGCGGCCAGCGTCTTTGTTCCTTGCCACGCCGATCGAATTGGACGGATATGGTCCTTCTTTTGCAGTCGTCGGCGATTCCTCGGGGGGTCCGAACCACGCATATCGCTCCGATTCATCGGGCGGCTTTCGCCATCCCCCCGCCCGCGTTACAAGAGACATGTCGAGCACGCCATCAAGGAGTCGAACGACGAGATCGCGATGCGGCGCCACTTCATACACGCATATTTCCAAATCCGATGGCGTGCCAGCCTGAAGGCGTTGCGAATCAAGGTATAATCCGTTCATCATGGCATCGGCGTCATCGGGGGAGCGCAATCGATTCGACTTCAAATATCGTGCTAGGAATTCTGCCCATTCCGCCTCGCTCGATGGCACGCCGCCGCGAGCTGTTAAACCTTCGAAAGGAACGGTGGATGGAAGCGCCGATTCTGTGGCTGTCAAGCCGCCTGATTTCGGGTCACCATGTGGCTTGGCGCTGATTGGTGGTGATGAGGTAGACCGATACATACTCAGCCTGTGATGGTTTAGAGCGATGAACGCTGTCAAGGCCAATACGGCAACGACGTTGAGAATTAAAGTTTGTCGTCTCAATTTATTTCCACCGTTTTCAATTTGTTGCAGTCGCAACAGAGACAATGCTGAACAACCTCAACCGTTTTGCGGTCGTTCGTTTGTGGGTAAGATAGTGATAAGCTATCCCATGGATCTCGGATATCTACATACTGTCCAGCGACAATTAAAATCCCGCAGTGACGACAATTAGAATCCGCCAGTTGAACTGGCGATCGGCGACGATGTTTTGGACTTCAATGAAAGGAGTTCAAGACATGGTGACGGATCGCCAGGTAAGGAGACTTATGTCGTTGTTGCAGACGGAGCAGTCCCTGCAGGTTTCGGCGGAGAAGGTTGGGATGGATCGGGAAACGGCCCGCAAGTATTCCACGCTGGGAAAGCTTCCCAGCGAGTTGCGGATGGATCACCGCTGGCGAACGCGGCCCGATCCGTTCGCCGGGGTGTGGCCGTGGGTGGTCGAGCAGTTGTCGCTGAATCCCGGGCTGGAGGCCAAGACGCTGTTCGAGGCTTTGCAACGGGAGCATCCCGGACGTTTCGCCGACGGGCAGTTGCGAACGCTGCAGCGGCAGGTGAAGCGTTGGCGTGGCCAGGAAGGGCCGGGCCGCGAGGTGTTCTTTGCCCAGGTGCATCACCCCGGGCGGCTGTGCCAGTCGGACTTTTCGCACATGACCCAACTGGGCGTGACGATCGGGGGGCGAAGTTTTGCGCATCTGGTGTATCACTTCGTGCTTACCTACTCGAACTGGGAGGCGTTCACGATCTGCTACTCCGAGAGCTTCGAGAGCCTCAGCGAAGGGTTGCAGAACGCCTTGTGGGAATTGGGCGGCGTTCCCCAGCGGCATCGAACCGATCGCCTCAGTGCCGCCGTGGCCAACACGGCTCGACTGAGCTCGCCGAAGTCCAGCAACCTCGATGAGTTCACGCAGCGATACCAGGGGTTGCTGGAGCACTACAACCTGATGGCGGAGAAGACCAATCCCAACAGCGGCCATGAGAACGGGGATGTGGAACAACGCCACCATCGCTTCAAACGCGCGGTGGATCAGGCCCTGATGCTGCGGGGAAGCCGGGACTTCGCCGATGTGCCGGCGTACGGGCAATTCCTCAAGGCGCTGGTGGAGCGGCTCAATCTCGGGCGTCAATCGCGCTTCGCCGAGGAATTGAAGGCGTTGGGCGGCCTTCCCCCCGCGCGACTGGAAGCGGTCAAGCGTCTGGAGGCGCGGGTGGATTGCGGAAGTTTGATCCATGTGGATCGCAATGCCTACTCGGTGAACAGCCGGTTGATCGGCCAGAAGGTTGAGGTTCGGCTGTATGTCGGGCATCTGGAGGTGTGGTATGGCCAGAAGAAGGTGGAGGAACTGCCGCGTTTACGGGGGCGGAACCAGCATCGGGTGAACTACCGCCACGTAATCGACTGGCTGATGCGCAAGCCCGGAGCGTTCGCGGGTTACCGGTATCAGTCGGACCTGTTCCCCAGCAGCCTGTTTCGGGTGGCGTATGATCGGCTCAAAAGCCAGTGCGCCGGCGGCGGACCGAGAAAGGGGGTCAAAAGGTCTTCCAATTACGGGCGGCCATGTTATCATCCGGCAATGGCGCGTCAACCTCGATCTTCTCCCGGTGTTGTAACGCAGTGAAAATGTCACCTGTTGAACGCAGTAAAAATGTCACCATGGGTTGAGCAAGGAGTTGATAATGAAGCGGCTGCGCCGCAGCGATGAGTGTTTGGATTTTGGAGGCATTGCTCAGGCGTCCACTAG
>DASRRM010000069.1:0-2242 GCA_035695715.1 Tepidisphaeraceae bacterium | reverse complement strand
ACCCTGCCGCACGAGGGCGACCGCCTCCTCGAGCCGGCCAAGGGTTGCAGCCGAGCTGGCCAAAAACTTTTTTACATCGCCCAGGGCAGGAGCCAATTGCGCGGCGCGGCGATATTCGGCCTCCGCGCCGTGCCAATTGAGCTGGTTTTGAAGCACACTGCCAAGCGCCAGATGTGTGAGTGCAAGGTCTGGCGCCAGGGCGACCGCCTTCTCGGCGTGCTCACGCGCTTGCGGCAGAATTTCCACCGTTGAATGTCCCAAAGCCGCAGCGCCATTAAGCTCCGCGGCACTGAGTTTTGCCCAGGCAGCGGCGTAATCGGGATCAAGTTTGATTGCTTTGCTGAAAACAGCAGCGGCCTTGCGCATATTCTCTTGCGTCACATGATGCAGATAGAACATGCCTTCCAGATAAAGGTTGTAGGCCTCGAGATTGCCGCTGGGCGGACGGTCGCTTTGCGGCGGCGGGGCGTTGCCGCCGCCGAGCAGTTTCGCCTTCAATGATGCAGCGACGGCGCTGGTTATATCGTCCTGCAGCTTGAACAGATCCCTGTAGGGCCGGTCATAATGTGCGGACCAGATCGCTACGCCATCGTCTATACTGATTAGTTCTGCGCTGATGCGCACTGCATCGCCGGCGCGCTGCACGCTACCTTCGAGAAGGTGTGCGACACCGAGCTTTTCTCCGATAACGCTTACAGGGTCTTTGCTGTTGCGGAACTGGAAGGAAGAAGCACGCGCGATGACCTTTAGGCCGGGGAATTGCGACAGCGCATCGATGAAGGCTTCCGAAAGGCCGTCGGAGAAATACAGCGCATTGGCGTCGCCGCTCTCGTTCACCAGTGGCAGCACGGCGACGGATTTCTCGGTGATGACGGGCGGCGGCAGAGACGTAACAGCTCGGTCGCGCCGAACGAAGCGGTCGGTCAGCAGCAGCACCACCGCGACAGCGAGCACACCGATGATGAGGAAATCGAGCCTGCGGCCTGTGGCGCGGAGCACCGCTTTGTCGGAGTCGACCTCGCTCTCGCGCCTTATTCCGTCGGGCGTGAATTCATAGAACCAGGCGAAGGCGATCCAGAACGGAAAGCCGATGGCCGCGGCGATCAGGAACCATCGCGCCACCCATTCCGGTGCTCCGACAACCGGTCCGAGCGCCGCGATGCCCTGCGCCAGCGCCCACACGCCCGTGACATAGAGAATGGCCGCGCGAATGACATTGCGCCGCTGCAGCTCGCGCAGAATCGTCGCCACCAAATTCCGTCACTCCGGAATCCCCACACGAGTATTCATACGCGCATGCAACCTGCCGTCAAATTCTGCACGAGCCTGCCGGGTGCTGCCCTGCGCACCCGCAGGAAGTTGGCCGCGAAGGGCATCTGCGCTCGTGCAATTCCCTGGAAAATACTCGCACTTTCGAATGGAGCGCGAACCGATCGATTGCCAGGCACCGAATCGGCTGGCCGCTGGGAATGGCCCATAGAAGTCGCCGGGGTTTGGCGTTGCATCCGCGCCCCAATCATGGCTACTGCAATTCAGCTGTTCGCAATATCAAGGATCTGACCCGATGCTTTCGAATTGTGCCGTGTTCCGTGGCGCGCTGCTGGGCTCCGCCGTGGCGTTGGCGGTATCCGCTTTGCCCGCCTCGGCAAAGCCGGGCCTCACCGTGATTCACGATTTCGCCGGCGCCCCTGGCGACGGTGCTTATCCCCTGGTCGGCGTGACCTTCGATAGTGCGGGCGACATGTATGGCGTCACCTATGTCGGCGGCGCGTACAACCTCGGCACGCTGTTCGAAATTGCGCCGGATGGAACCGAGACGATCGTTCGCTCCTTCGGCAATGGAAACGATGGTGCGTTCCCCAGGTCGCAGCCGGCGATCGACGGGTCCGGGAATCTGTACAGCACCACCAATGGCGGCGGGGGCAGCATCAATTGCGACGGCGGTTGCGGCACCATCTGGGAATATGGTGCGGGCGGCAAATACAAGGTGCTGCACAAATTCGATTTCACCGACGGCAGCCAGCCTGTCGGGCAGCTGCTTCGCGACAAGGCAGGCAACCTCTACGGGATCACCACCGATGGGGGATCCAACAATCAGGGCGAGGTTTTCGAATACACGGCGGGTGGAACGTTCAAGGTGCTGCATACCTTCGCAGGCACCGATGGCGCCTATCCGGAATGCAGCCTGATTGAGGACCGCTCCGGCAATTTGTACGGCACGACAGAAAGTGGCGGGAGCAGC
>DASRRM010000068.1:0-2495 GCA_035695715.1 Tepidisphaeraceae bacterium | reverse complement strand
CGATTCACATTATCGCTGCTCAAGCAGCATCCCGGCAAAGAGAGCATCGTCATGAAACGCCGAAGTTGCGGCTGGGATTTCGATTTCATGACACAAGTCCTTGCCGGCACAAAGAGTTAGTGGGCGCTGGCCCTGCCTCCGGCTCGACGAGATTTGTCAGCCCAAGCGGGTACCATTCGAAAGCAAGCGAATCACGATCGCCGGAAAGGACACAAGGCGTCGTCAACCCGCTAATGAATTCCATTGTGCGGATGAAAATTACAAGCACATCTCCCGGCAGACCGCTGATATAGTCCTGAGAATCGGAGAAACAAAGCTGCGCGAAAAACAACAGCGCTTTTCCAGCCCGATCAACCGGCCAGGGCCGATCCACGGGACGATACGGAGGCCCATTAATCCGCGATTGGTATCTTTCACTCGGCGGCCCTTTTCCGAACAGAAATCTGTCCACCGGCACAGTCGGTCCCAGATCGAAACGGTCGGCAGCGCGAGCGCGAAATCGATCCGCGATGACGATCGAAATCGGGGAACCACACCACACCGCCATGGAACATGGCGCATGGCAATCACCAACTAAGCCTTTCCAATATTCTAAATTGTCGCGGCTACTATGCATTAGATTTCACAGTGATCGCGCACGACGGTCGGGTCAATTTGGTCAACTTCGCCGGATGGCCCGCCGCGGAACCGATTCGACCATCGAGGTTGCCGTCGAGAAATCTTGGTGGAATCACTCGCGCGGTCAACTTCCGACGGCTTCCAATTCTTCCTCAAGAGTCTTTACCACCACAGGTGCGGTATCTCGAATGCCTTCCGCCGCGGCAGGTGCCGCCGCAGCGCCAGTCGTTGCCGTACCTTCGACTGCGTACCAGATTCCTCCGAAACCGGCCACGGTAAGGGCGAAGAACGCCGGATCTGTGCGAATCCCCGGCTCGGGGCCCGGCACACCTTCCAACTGCCGCAGCCTTTCCTTGAACCTTTCGAACCAGATTTTGAGATTCTCGGGCGGATTGTTGTCACGCTTGCCTTTACACGCCTCCCAGTTCAAATGGCTCCATAGGCGCTGCGTATCTCCGCTTCCGGGTTTATTGAAGTAATGCATCTCAAACTCCGCATTTAGTGGCAACTTTGGAGAAAGCACACCCATCCGATTTAAATCTTGTAGATATGACCAAGTCAAGTTGCGCAGAACCGTGAACCAGGACAGAAGCTGGCAGCAAGTAGTTGCACTGTCGTAAATCAATTGGCCAAGTTTGCTATAGCCCGCTTTGTATTCAACCGCGCTGTGGGGAGTGGTGACCTTGTCCGCTGCACCGCCTCCAATCGAGCCAGGTAGCGTGGTAGTGAAATCATGAATGTCCACGGGAATTCCTTTTTCACAACACAAAGGATTCCAATACCGCGCCTGTGCTTTCCCGTTCAATTGCGGCAACCAGTGATGATCGCTGAGACCGGCAGGATCGCGACGACTTAATGGCCGGTTACGAACATAGCGTTGCGGGTTAACGTCGACCCTCATCATGAACGGGTCGCGGCTCAACCAGCAGCCAACGACCGGTTGCAACAGCCGATAGCGAATCCGATAAATGCCTGTAGCCTGATCATACCGATACCCGCAATAGAGCGTTTCCCAGGCGTAGGCGGAGGTATTGCCGGCGAGAGGCGAGAAGTTGGCGCCCAGGAACAGTGGGACGCCGTAGGCAGTGTAGGCGTAGCGCTCTTGGACCGTGCCGGAGGTGTTGACGATGGCGACGACGTTCCAGTTGGCGTCTTGCAGAGCGTAGAGCCGCTCATTCAAAGTACCGCCGCTGACGCTGCGGTCGCGGAGGACGCAGTCGTCGATGTAACGCAGGCCCCAGACGAATTGGCGGTCGGGGGTTGTCGAGGCGCCTAAGCGCTCTTCGAGCGATTGCCATCGGTCGCTGTAGTAATATTGCCGAGTGACGCCGCTGACGATTTGTTGAATGCGGCGCGTGGTCCCGTCGTAGACGTTTTGCTGGATGGTAGTCAGGCCGCTTGACAACGACACGAGCCGGTTCCAGGCGTCCCAGGTGGCGGCGTAGGCGCTGCTCATCGCCGCCGGTTGCGGGACCGAGTTCATATTGCCGTTGCGGTCATAAGCGGGCGTGGCCCACGGCGCGCCGACGGTGCGATTGATCGCCGTGATTTCGTTGGCAGTGTTGCTCGCGCGCTGCTGGTCGAGCGTGTTGGCGGAGTTGGTCTGATCGACATTGGTGAAGTTCGTCCAGTTGCCGGTGGCGTCGAGATGCCAACCCTGTTGCAAGGTAGGATTGGCGATGACCGTGTTGGCTTCGGTGAGCGTGCCGCGATGCAGCTTTTCGAGGCGCTGCATTTCGTCGTACCAGGTATGAATAAGACAAGGGCGGGGAATGCGACCGATGGAGGTGGCGCGTGAATGCCGCTGGCAGCGCATCGTGCGGGGCATTTCGCCGGCATCCATGCCGGCGACCAAGAACCTTTTGGCATTGCCCAAA
>DASRRM010000067.1:0-38830 GCA_035695715.1 Tepidisphaeraceae bacterium | reverse complement strand
AGGGTACTCCCGGAGTACCCTCCGTGCGCGGCTCATTTTGCCCGACGATTCGGGCGTGATATCCGGGAAGAGTGTTCTTTTTCTCACTTCCCCGCATCGGCCAGTTTCTGCGGTTTGCCCGTTTCCGGGCTGGCGGGGGCTTCGCTGGCAATTGTTACCTCGGCGCCTTCCACGGTCTTTTCTCCGGGGTTTTCGATGATCTTCTCGTCGCCTTTGAGCCCTGTCAGGATCTCGATGTCCTTGCCGTAATCGACGCCGAGGGTCACTGGCTGGAAATGGATCTTGTTGTCCTTGACGATGCCGACTTTGTTTCCGTCGGCGTTGGTGACCAATGCCGGGGCGGGGATGAGCAGCGGCGGATGATCGCGGGTGATGTGGAACTTTGCCTGCACAAACATGCCGGGCAAAAGTGACAGGTCGGCGTTTTCGATCCGCACTTCGGTCAGCAGGGATCGCGCCGATGGATCGAGGTAGTTGGTCGTTCCCAGCACTTCGCCGGTGAATTCGCGGCCGGGTTGCTCGCGGGCGATGATGGTCACCTTCATCCCCTTCTTGATCGTCAACGAATAATTCTGCGGCACGCTGACAAACGCGCGAAGGACGTCGTTCTCGGCGATCTTGAACATCGGCAGGATGTCGGCGGCGGTCGGGTTGGCGATGATGAACGAGCCGACGTCGTACGTGCGCCCCGTCACCACGCCGGAAAACGGCGCGATGATTTTTTCAAACCCCTGCATCTCGGTCAGTTGCTGCACGTTGGCCTGGGCGACGCCGACCTGCGCCTGGGCCTGATCATAACTGGCCATTGCGCTTTTGTAGGCATTGGCGTACTGGTCGAGTTCCTGCTGGGTCACGCCGCTGGTTCCACGAAGGGATTCGTAGCGTTTGTCGGTCTGCTGGGCATATTCGAGATCGGTTTTGCTTTTGGCAGCCGCAGCCTTATCGAGCACGAGCATCGCTTGTGCGGCACGAAGCTGCTGATCGACTTCCGGCGATGAAATATCGGCCATCAACTGGTCTTTTTTCACCTGGTTGCTGATGTCGACGTAGAACTTTTTCAGATAGCCGGTGGAACGCGAATAAATCGACACTTCCTGCCAGGGCCGAAGGGTGGCGGGGATTTCCACATCAATGGTTTCATCGGCGCGCTTGGGTGAGACGACGTTCACGGCAACGGGGGCGGTGAGAGCGGCCCGGGCGTCGGCGGCGAGTTCCTTTTCGGTGTGTTCGCGCGGCATCAAGCCGACGACCAGCAGCGCGCCAAAAATCAGCACCGCCGCCACCACGGCCACGACCAGCCAGCCCGACTTGGGATGCGGAACATTCAGGTCGATCTCATCATGGTGCTCGGCATGGGCATGGCCGTTGCCGTTGCCATTTTGCCCGGCATAAACCGGTTCATCGTGCCGTTGGTCAGCGGGCACGTTGGTGCGGGTCGCCAGAGGCGGGTATGGGGCAGTGGTGAGCTTACTTTCCATCGAACAACTCCGTCTTCAATCACACATTCTATCATCCACGTCAAACAAACAACGATCAATCCTGCAATTCGGGTTCGACAGCCCGGTGCGGGGGCTTGGTCCGCAAAGCGCTGTAGACCATCGGCACGAAAAACAGCGTGTAAAACGTCGCCACGCTCAATCCGCCGATAACCGCCCGGCCCAGCGGCGCGTTTTGTTCGCCGCCCTCGCCCAATCCCAGCGACATGGGCAACATGCCCAGGATCATGGCCAGGGCCGTCATGATAACCGGCCGAAGCCGGGTCATTCCCGCGGCCAGTGCCGCATCGCGCGAATTGGCATTGTTTTCTTTGCGATAATCATTGGCAAAGGTGATCATCAAAATCGAGTTGGCCGTCGCCACGCCGATGCACATGATCGCACCCATCAAGCTGGGCACGTTGATCGTCGTGCGGGTTGCGAAAAGCATCCACAAAATTCCGGACAATGCGCCCGGCAACGCCATCAGAATGATCAGCGGGTCGAGCCAGCTTTGGAAGTTCACCACCATCAGCAGATACACGAGGATCACGGCGCCGAGAATGCCGATCGCCAGGGCCTTGAACGACGAGGTCATGCTCTCGACCTGGCCGCGAATGGTGATCTTGGTTCCGTCGGGAACTTCGCGGCCGGCGATCATCCAGGGACCCTTGGCCGGCTTCTCGCCGATCAGTGCCCGAATGCGCTTGGCGATGCTCCCCAGGTCGCTGTCCTGGGGGTTGGCCTGAATGTCGAAGGTGGGGACGATGTTGTAGTGGGTGATGTTGGTGGGGCTATACCCGCGCTCGATCGTCGCGACGTTGCCCAACAGCATTGCCGAGCCGTTGGGCATTGAGATTGGCGTGTTTTGCAGGGCATTGATGGAATCGATGCTGGTTTGCGGGGTCATGGTGGAGACGGAGTATTGCACGCCGCCCTTCTTTTCCAGCCAGAAGTTCGGCGCAACCGTCGCGCTGGACGACGTGGAGATCAGCAGGTCGCTGGCAACGGATTGCTGCGTGACGCCCATCTCATTGGCCATTGTCCGATTAACATTGATGTTCAAGTCCGGCGTGCGCATCACCTGGTGGATATGCACATCGACAGCGCCGGGGATCGCGGCAATTTGCTTGCGCAACAGTTCGGCAAGCTCGTAATTCTGCTCTTCCTTGCGCTTTGGACCGGCCACCTGCACATCGATCGGCGCCGGAAGCCCGAAGTTCAGCACCTGGGTGGCAATGTCTGCCGCCTGAAACCAGAATCCCATTTGCGGAAACTGGTTGGGCAGGTCTTTGCGAAGTTGCTTGATAAACCGGGCGGTGGGCGCGTGATTTTCCTTGAGCGAGATGAGGATTTCGCCGTCGGCGGCGGAGATTCCCGAGCCATCGCTCAGCGACATGTTGATACCGCTGTTGGGAATCCCGATGTTGTCGATGATGGTTTCCACCTGCTCGGGGGGAATTTCGGTGCGGATGAAAGCCTCGACGTCGGCAAACCGCCGTTCGCTTTCCTCCAAGCGCGTGCCCGCCGGTCCGCGAACGTGAAGCCGAATCTGGCCGGCGTCAACCGTGGGGAAGAAATCCTCGCCAACGAATGGGAACAGGATGCACGAGCCAATGACGAACAGCACGAACACCGCCAGCACGCTGAGGCGATGATGCAGGGCGAAGGCGAGAAACCCGCCGTAAAACTGGCGGAATTTCTCGAAGTAATGATTGAACGCCCGGTGCGTGCGCCAAATCCAGTTGTTTCGCAGGATGTAATGAAGCGACGAAATAACCAGGAGAATCAGCGCGATCGACAGGACGAACGTCTTGATCGTTTCAAATCGGTTCGCCTTGAATTCCTCGGGAAGCGAGGTGATGAACGAAGGGACCCAATCGACGAATGCCGCCTGGTGTCCCATCGCCCAAATCACGACAAACGCGAGAAGAACGAGAATCGCCAGCCCGCCGGCCAACACCGCCAGAGCGCAAGTCGACCAGAGGACCGAATGCAAAATGGTGGCCGGCTTGGCCGGCGCGCCGTGAACGTGCTGGATTCCCTCCTGTTCCACCCCGCCGTACATCTCCACTTCGCTTTCCAACAAATAATGCACCAGCGTCGGGACCAGGGTTCGGCTCAAGAGGTAGCTGGTCAGCATGGCGAAGATCACGCCCATCGCCAGCGGCGTGAACAGGCTCTTGGCCGCTCCGGTGATGAACCAGACAGGGACAAACACGATGCAAATGCACAGCGTGGAGACGAAAGCCGGGACGGCAATCTGCTGCGCGCCGTCGAGAATGGCTTTAACCAGCCGTTTGCGCTGATGGAGGTTGCGGTGGATGTTTTCGATTTCGACGGTGGCATCGTCGACGAGAATGCCCACCGCCAGCGCCATGCCGCCGAGGGTCATGACGTTTAGCGTTTCGTGAAGCGCCCACAGGCAAATGATGGAGACGAGAATGGAGAGTGGGATGGAGATGCAAATGATGACCGTGCTGCGCCACGACCCGAGGAACACCAGGATCATCAGCCCGGTCAGGCCGGCGGCGATGGCCGCCTCCTTCACCACGCCCATGACCGCCGCCCGCACGAAAATCGACTGGTCGAAGATCGGGGTGATTTTCAGGTCCTTGCTGTCCGGCGTGCGCGCCATGATCGAGGGCAACGCTGCTTTCACCCGCTTCACCAGGTCCAGCGTCGAGGCGTTTCCCAGCTTGTAAATCGGCTCGAGCACGCCTTTCTTCCCGTCAACATGCACCATATTGATCTGCGGCATGAACTCGTCGGCGACATGCGACACATCGCCAAGATGAATGGTCGAATTGCCGATGCTTTTGACCGGCAGGTCGTTCAACTGGGTGACGGCATCGGTGCTGGAATTAATGTGCAGCGTGTATTCCTGAGTGCCGATCTTCGCGGTTCCGGCGGGGAGAATAAGATTTTGACTATTGAGGGCACCGCTGACGGTGCTGGCGGAAAGGCCGTAGCCGTACATCCGGGCCGGGTCGGTGTGGACCATGACCTGGCGTTGCTTGCCGCCGTAGGGCCAGGGGAGCATTGCGCCCTGGACCATGGCCAGGTCGTTGCGGATGTATTGGTTGGTATCGTCGAAAAGCGTCTGCTCGGGAAGCGTGTTGCTGCCCAGCGACAGCCATAAAATCGGCACCGTCGAGGCGCTGTAGCGCATGATCAGCGGCGGGGTAATGCCCGGCGGCATCTGCTTGAGCGCGGTTTGCGAAATGCTGGTGATTTGCGATTCGGCCTCGGAAATATTAGCGCCAGGCTGAAAGTAAATATGCACCACGCCTTCGCCCAGCAGCGATTGGCTTTCGATATGCTCGATGTCGTTAACGGTTGTGGTGGTGAAGCCTTCATAGAGGCGCATGATGCGCGATTCCATGTCCTCCGGCGACATTCCGTCATAACGCCAGATCACCGAAATAACCGGGATGTCGACTTCGGGAAAAATGTCGGTCGACATCTGGCTGATGGAATAAATGCCCATCAGCACGATCGCAATCGCCATGACGACGAAGGTGTAGGGCCGGCGAAGGGCTAATCTGACAATCCACATACAACTTGCTCCGGGCTCTGAATCGAATCGACAAAGGCGTGTATTAGTCCGACCCCGCGGCCGCCGCGCGGTTAGTCCTTAATTGTTTCTGGATCAAAAGTTGCCCGCAGAATGTCCATCGCCCCGCTGATGGCCGAGCGCTGCTGGAGGGTCATCTCGGCCACTTCCCGGGCCAATCGGGCATGGGTGCCCTGCCACGCAATATCAATGGCGCTCTGGCCGGCATTGGTGACGCAGAGCCGAACGTGGCGGCGATCGTTGATGCAGGCGGTTCGGGAAACCAACCCCTTTTTGACCAGGGCATCGACCAGCCGGGACATCGCCGGCAGCGAAAGTCCGATGAAATCGGCTGCACAGGAAAGGGAGGGATGATCGTGGACGCTGATAAAGTAAAGGGTGCGCAGTTGTGCGATGGAAAGCTCCTGCTTGCTTGCCCGCCGCATTTGGCGGCGCATGAATTGCATGACAAGGGGAACGGTATCGATCAACTGCTTCGCGCAAAGCTCCGCAGGCGCTGATTCCATTATTGCATCTGACAATAGTTGCATGCTGCAACTATAGGATGAGGAGCGCCGGAGTCAAACCCCTTGTGGAGGAACTTACGGAAGGTCGGTGCGGCCTTCTTTTTTGAGCAATCGGGTGTGGGGTGGGCGTGCTCGTCGTACTCGCCCACCGTTTGCCAACTGCGAAAGATGGTGGGCGAGTACGCCCACCCTACGGCTTCCCAAGAAATACGGCCACGCCCATGCCGGTTTTGGTCCCAGCCCTGAAATCAGTGACTGGATCGCCGGCAGATCGCGAGTTCGGATGGTTTTTGTTCCAAAACCGGCAATATGCCGGACGGCTTTCGATCAGATCTCTAAATGGCCGTGCACGATTAGCCGCTTCGAATCTTCGTAGGGTCAGCACCGTGGACCGTGATTTTCCACCTCAAACGTAATGGTCCGCGGTGCGGACCCTACACGAATCGCGCAAGGTCATTTAGGCTTGCGCCACCAGCTTCGCCAAATCGTCGCTCTTTCGCGGCTCGCGCATCGCCACTTCTTCGTAATGGGCGATCTTCCCATTCTTGTCGATCACCACGGTGCCGCGCTTGGTACAGTTGTACGGCTCTTCGCCGGCCCACATGCCGTAGGCCTTGGCCATCCGCCGGGTTGGGTCGGCCAGCAGGCTGTAGGGAATCTTGTACTTGCTCTTAAACTCGGCATGACTGAACGGGCTGTCGCAGCTTACGCCAAACACCACCGTATCGCCCCCCGCGGCGATCTTCGGCAGGTCGGGCCCGAAGGTGCAATGCTCGGTCGTGCACACCGGCGAAAAGTCCATCGGATAAAACAGCAGCACGACCTTCTTGCCGCGCAGGTCGGCCAGCTTGACCTTGTTTTTGTTCTCGTCCATCAATTCAAAATCAGGGGCAATGTCACCTTTTTTCAACGTCGGCTCGCTCATCGAAATCTCCGGAAAGTTGTTTTGCCCGCGTTTTACAGTCGCGGCGCGCGGGATGATAGATTCCCCGCGGACTGAGTGCAAATCTTGATCAGATTTCTTCTTCGGGCGCTTCGTGGCCTTCTTTAATGATTGTCCCGGCAGTGAATCCGGCGTGCTATGATCGTTGCATGAAGTTCGGCCGGATCAAACGCCAGCATGGCCGGGTGGGCGGGCTCGACGCGATCTTGAATCAGATCGTCGCCGAGTGCCCGCATGTGTCGCGCATTGTTCCGGGGCGGATCAAGGTTCGTCGCGGCCACACCGCGCCGTCGTTTCGGATTCAATACCCCACCGCCGCCGGTTTGAAATGCCAGTTCAACGGCACCGGAACCGTGCAGGAGGTTTTCCTGATCTGTAATGACGCGGAAAAAACCAGGCAGTGGCTGGTGGCGGCTGGGATAGCCGAGGAAACGAAGGATTAATGGTCGGCTTTTTTGGCAATCCGTTGCTGGATGTAGGGTGGGCGTTCTCGCCCACCGTTTGCCACCCGCGAAAGATCGCGGGCGAGTACCCCCACCGTACGGGTTGCCAAGAAAGACGGCCAAACCCTTCGCGCTCCTGGGGGTCCTGATTCCCGAATTGAACTTCCCCCAATCTCCCCTACAATTCTCCCCCCTATGACCGACTCTTACATCCAGAATCTCTTCGCCGAGCGCATTGGCGGCAAGTCCTACGGCAAAGGCACCGAAATCTACAAGTTCGAGAGAATCAAGCGCGCCAAGCGCGCCGCATTGGCCGCCAATCCCGGCGCGGAACTGATCGACATGGGCGTGGGCGAGCCGGATGAAATGGCGTTCCCCGAATCGGTCAACGCCCTCTGCTCGGCGGCGAAAATCCCGGAAAACCGCGGCTATTCCGACAACGGCGGCGATGCCTACAAGCAGGCCGCCGCCCGATGGATGCAGACCGTCTGCTATGTGAGCGGCATTAACCCCGCCACGCAAATCGTTCACTCCATCGGCTCAAAAGCCGCGTTGTCGATCCTGCCCACCTGCTTCATCAACCCCGGCGACGTGGCACTGATGACCACGCCCGGCTATCCCGTGTTCGGCACGCATTCCAAATACCTGGGCGGCGAAGTTCATAATATTCCGCTGCTGGAAAAGAACAATTTCCTGCCGGATTTGACTAGCGTTCCGGTCGACAAGTTGAAGCGCGCCAAGACGCTGGTGATCAACTATCCGAACAACCCGACCGGCGCCAGCGCCACGCCGGAATTTTTCGCCGAGGTCGTCGCTTTCGCGAAGAAAAATAATCTGGTCGTGATCCACGATGCGGCTTACGCCGCCCTGCGCTTCGACGGCAAGCCGCTCTCGTTCCTTTCCAGCCCCGGCGCGATGGACGTCGGCATCGAGCTGCATTCGATGTCCAAGGGCTTCAACATGACCGGCTGGCGGTTGGGCTTCGTCGTCGGCAATGAGCTAATGGTGAAGGCCTATGCAGACGTAAAAGACAACACCGATTCCGGCCAATATCTGGCGATTCAGGAAGCATGCGCTGTCTCGCTGGATCACCCGGAAATCACGGCGAAAATCGCCGACAAATATTCCCGTAGAATGGATGGCTTGGTAGCCGTCCTGAATAAGCACGGCTTAAACGCCAGGAAGCCCAAGGCGTCCTTCTTCCTCTACGTCAAAGCCCCCAAATCCGCCGTCGGAAAAGACGGCCAGCGGGTGGTCTTCGAGAAGGGCGAAAATTTCAGCCAGTGGATGATCACGGAAAAGTTGATCAGCACCGTGCCATGGGATGATGCCGGCGCGTATGTGCGTTTCAGCGTGACCTTCATCGCGAAAGACCGGGCGGATGAAGAGCGGGTGCTGGGGGAGATTGATAAGCGGTTGGGGGGGAGCCGGTTTGAGTTCTAACAGTATCATGGGCATCCTGCCCATGCATTACCGTACGCCGAAGCGTTTGACCAGTGCAGCGGCAGCGCCGCACGGGCGACGGAGGAACTCTTCGTAGGGTAGGCGTACTCGCCCACCATTTCCTTGCCCGCGCCGCAAACGTGGTGGGCGAGTACGCCCACCCTACCATTTCATCACTCTCCAATTGAATTGGCGATGTCCTCAAACTCCATTGTGGACACAACTTTTCCCTTGCATCGGCAGCACCACGTGTTCTTGTAGCGGCGTTCAGCGACGAACCGATGGAACGAACTGTGCGGCCAGGCATGCGGACAATCCACGTAGCCG
This sequence comes from Tepidisphaeraceae bacterium, assembly GCA_035695715.1. Taxonomy (GTDB): domain Bacteria; phylum Planctomycetota; class Phycisphaerae; order Tepidisphaerales; family Tepidisphaeraceae; genus RYN-428. The sequence continues at coordinate 30,116 of DASRRM010000067.1, read as the reverse complement.
TGCTTAACCGGATTGTAATGCACGTAATCAAAATGACGCCTCAGATCGTCAACACCCGCAATCGCGTGCTCCCAAAATCGGCGTTGCCAAACTCCGCGGGTTCTTTGACGAACGCGGGATCGAGATCGCCTTTTTTCCAATCCGCCGATTGCGAGATAATCGCGGGTGAATCGCGACTTGATTGCCCTTATACGTCCGGAGAAATCCGAGTCACCTTCTGGAAGTGTGAGCATGAGATGCGTGTGATCAGGCAGAAGAACCAGAGCGTCGAGGACAAATGCGTGATTTGAGCGGCACGTCTCTATCGCGTTGCGCAGAATAGCGCGAGCTCCCGCGTCGGCGAAAATCGGCTCGCGGCCCTCGGTCACGAGCGTGAGGAAAAAAGTTCCCCCGTGTCGAATTGCGCGCCGATAGTTGGGCATGCCGGTTTCCTATATCAGTGAGCGCGTTTCGTAGCAAGAATTCCGTAGGGTGGGCGAACTCGCGCGTACTCGCCCACCATTTGCGAGGCTCGCAAAGCCACGGGGAAATGGTGGGCGAGTACGCCCACCCTACACGATTCGTTCAAGGCCTGCTCGTTGCACGGCATCATGTACGCGCAAAAAAAGTGACACGGCGATTTGCCGTGCCACGTCGCTTCTTTCAATGGGCCAAAACTCCCCTTACTTCGGCGCTACCGCTGCGGCGGCGGGCTCTTTCCAGCCCAGGTCCACCGTGACGGCGGGAATGGCTTTCTTAAGCGTGTCGGCGCCCGAGTCGGTCACCTTGGATTGCCAGAGGTAAATGTTCTTCAGGGCCTTTAAGCCGATGAGATCATTCATGCCGCCATCGGTGACGGCGGTGCTGTAGAGGTTCAGGTATTCCAGCGCGGTGAGGTTCTTCAGGTGGGTCAGGCCGGCATCGGTGATGGCGGTTTTCTCCAGATGCAGGCGGTGAAGATTCTTCATGCCTTCCAAAGCGGCAAGGCCGGAATCGGTTACCTTGGTGTTGGCGAGATTCAGATCATAGATCTGGCTCGCCAGCGGCGCCAGAAGCGCGATTTGCTCGTCGGTCACCTGGCTGGCGTTGGAAGTGAATTCCACCGAAAGGAGGTTGGTGTTCTGCGCCAACGGAAGGGCCAGGGCACCGGCGTTGCGAAGCTTGTCGAGCGCGCCGGCGTCGGCGACGGCAACCTGCGGCAGAACGATTTCCTTGGGAGCGCCATCTGCCGATGCCGTGTCGGTCGTCTTGTCCGGCTCGGCGGCGGCAGCGCCGGCCTTGTCTTCCTTCCAGGAGCCGAAGTCTGCTCCCTGGGAGATCCAGGCCTTAATCACGTCCTGCTGCTGCTTGGTGAGATGATCGCCCTTGCCATCGGGCGGCATGACATCGTCATCGTCCTTGGGAAGCGCAATGCGGCGGAAAAGATCGCTCTTATCAGGACTGCCGGGAACAACGACCTTGTCCTTTGCGTCCTTGCCGCCCTTCTTGATATTCTCCACGCTGTCGAGCTTCAGGCTGCCCTTGTGCTTGGCGCCGGCATGACACTTGTAGCAAGTCTGAGTGAAGATCGGGTGGATCTGCTTGGAGAAGTCGATCTTCTCCTCGCCAAAGGCTTGGGTGGACAAGGCCAAAAGCAGGCCTGCGCTGATTAACACAAATCGCTTCATCGGTGCATTCCTCGATTGAGAAAACAATGACAGACGTCCGCAACGCTTGATAATACGCTCGCGGAGGCCAGTGGTTGAAATCATCTCAGTGGCACGGGCATCGTTGCCCGTGCTTGTGCAGTCAACCCGGAATACTACCGATTGGAAGTGCGAAATGAAAACCCGCCCATGCCTCTGGCGGGCCTTGGAATGCTTATATTGGCCCCTGCACGACAAACGGCTTAATGCAGCATCATCAAGCCAGCCGCCAGGGCGGCGGCGGCCCCGAAGAAAACCGACAATTCAGCGACCTGCGATGCGACCGAGACAATGCGAGCTTTGACCATGGAAGGATCTCCGGTTCAAGAGAATGGAACGGAATTTCCCCTGACCGGCCGCTCCGCGGCCTTTGCCCGACTTCCATGTAGGCGGTTAAGGCCTTTCACCATCGTCGAAAGGCCGCTTGTGACTTCCGCCTGCGATGCAAAAAAATGCGATTTGGCGGGAAATGCTGATTAAGTCGCGATAGAGATGGGTCGATACGTGGTAATCGGACGAAAATCGTGTTTATCGGACCACCGCCAAATCGGGAAAAAGTTATGGGACGTTTGCCTTGGCGCGGGCTGAAACCAGGCAGAAAATGAATCACCACGCAGGCACCGAAGCACGGCGGTGTGGTTCGACGGATGGGCGCCTTGGCGTACGCAACTCTTTGCTTTTTTGCAGAAGGAGCCGCGCACGGAGGGTACTCCCGAAGTAAGCGGTGTTCTGGGCGATTAACTCTGCCTGCTGCCGGTGCTCCCTTTGACGATGAATAACTCCGCTTACTCCGGGAGTACCCTTGGTGCACGGCTCATTTTGCTGCGGGAGTAATCTTTGTTAGGCCGCGGCGCAAAAAAACCACGGGCGGCCGTTTCCGGCCGCCCGTGGGTGTAATTCTAATTTCTGCTTCAGACGGGCTTATTTGCCGTCGGCGTCCTTCATCTTGAACATCTCGGCATAGGGGTTGTCCTTGGCCGTCACCGGTTTCACTTCGGTTTTCTTGATGATCTGCGGCGTCGCTGGAGTGCCATTTTGCGGGTCCGATAACGGCGTGGCCGCGATCTTCTTTACCGCGTCCATGCCTTCGGTTACCCGGCCGAAAGCCGTGTATTGGTTGTCCAGATGTTGCGTCTGGGCATAGTCGAGGCAGACGAAGAACTGGCTGCCGGCGCTGTTGGGGTCCTTGGTGCGCGCCATGGAGAGGACGCCGGGCAGATGCGGGCGGGCGTTGAATTCTTCGTGCAGGCTGTAGCCCGGCCCGCCGCTGCCGTTGCCCTTTGGGTCGCCGCCCTGGATCACAAAGCCGGGGACGATGCGATGGAATGACAGGTCGTTGTAATAACCCGTGCGGCACAGGTTCAGAAAGCTGTCAACGGTGACCGGAGCGACGTCATAATAGAACGCCATCGTCAGCGGCCCGGCATCGGTCGTCATCACCACGTATTCCAGCGGCATGACCTTCACGACCTGCACTTCCTGGCGCTCAGAGCGAATTTCAATCACCAGCGGCGTTCCCTCAAACTGCGCCAGCGGTTTGTCCTTGGGAACCTCATACAGCACATACGTGCCCGCCGAGGCGAGTTGCGGCCATGATTCCTTCAGATCGACGCTCTTTTCGCCTTTGAAATCGGTGGGCGCTTTAGGCTCAATCACTTTGCCGCTGAAATCCGTCAGGATCAGCCGCGAATCGCCGTCGGCTTTGAGGTTAACCGTCAGCGGCATGGCCGGCGGATACCAGGTGCGTGACGGGGTAAGCAGTGAAACAAGCAAGAGCAGCGCGGAAGCCATATGCATGAAAAACTCCTCGTGGAAAATTTGGGGCAAGGGACAGGTTACCGTGACGGACGGTTGCTGCAAGTGGGATGCGCGCCGCGCCTGAACCTTCCCGTATCACGGCCGTCTCGGCCGTGTCCGTTGGTGGAGAATTCTCGGTGGCCAAAAGCGCGCGCTTCCTTTGGGTAGCGGGAGAAGCACGGGCGAGAGGAGCTACTAAATGACCTTGCACGATTAGGCGCTTCAAATCTTCGTAGGGTCCGCACCGCGGACCGTGGGTTTCCACCTCAAACGCAATGGTCCGCGGTGCGGACCCTACACGAATCGCGCAAGGTCATTTAGCCCAAATGCGTACGGTTTCTTGTAGAGCTATGGAGGCGCGGGCGGGACGCGCGAGACGCCCGTGATACGGGACATCGCACGAAGCGCGATTTACCAAGCCGGTTTTATGCTTGGCGCGATGAAGCTCCAGATCATCTTCGCCAGCAATCGCTGGCCGCCGGCGGAGAGGTGGATTCCATCGACAGTTGCGCCGGGCGCTTGCAGCACATCAACGAAAAAGCGGCGAGGAATAAGCGTGATATGATGCCGTGCGGCGATTCGGCGCTGGACCAGGCCGTAGGCGTTGTCGAAGGGAAGCAGCGGAAGCTCGAGCATGACCAGCCGGCGGGCGGGACCTTCTACTTTTTCCGCCAGCAGTTCCAAATCTTCTGCGAAGCGTTCCGGCTTGGCATGGCCGAGCATGTCGTTGCCGCCGATCTCCAGAATCACCAAGCCATCTGCCAGCTTTGTGCCTTCCACGCGGCGGGTTGCCTCGGCGATCGTTGCGCCGGCGTGGGATAGATCGACGATGTTGACGTGGTGCTCGGCGGCGATCAACACCGGCCAGGTTTTGCCATGTTCCTGGCCGAGGCCCGCGCTGATGGAATCGCCGACGACATACAGCCGCGAAAACGAACCGGCCGGCGGCACGGGCCGAACGGTATGGGTGAATTCCACGTATGCCGCCAGCGCCGTCATGAATGAAAGCATCAGGTCAACCGCCACGATTACAAATCGCCTCTTGAACAGCGGCGTCGCGAGCCACGCCAGCGCGGTCACGGCCCAGACGCCATAAAACCAAAGCGGCAACGGCGCCGCTGAGATGACGATCAATGCGATGGCCATGGTGGTGGCGATGACGAGATAGATGCGCCGCTTGGGTCGCATTGCACGGCCGGCTTTTGGCGTGAGCAATGCACTTGAGATCAGCAGCGCGCAGCATCCCCAGAAAAAGACCGATCCGCGCGCCAGTGAATAGATGTACCAGGGCATATTGGGGGAATTGTATGCGGTTAGCGCTGTAGATTTTCCTCCACACCGTCTAATCACGCCGTGGACGCGCTGAAAGCGAGGACGCGGATTCTGTATATGAAAATGAAGAATGCACCCTCATTTTAATCCGCATCCAAATCGTCATTCAATACACTCTCCCGCAACAGATCGGTGATCTGCTCCTTGGCGCGATAAACGCTGTTGATGTGCATCTCGAGTTCCGTGGCGACGGTTTGTGCCGGCTCGTCCAGAACGACGTATTTTTCGAACGCCATGAACGTCTTGGTGGTTCCCATCGATTCGCGAAGGACTTCCAGGGCCCGGCTGAGCCGTTGTTGTTCCCACACGTCATTCCATACCTGCTCGATGGCCGCCTCCTCGGGGTCCATTTGATCGAGCGGCTTTCCCTGGACGCGGGCATCCTTCCCGGCGCGCTTGTGCAACGCGTGGCAGGTACACACCTTCAAGTAGCTCTGAAAGCGTCCCTGGGCCGGGTCGTATACAAAGGTTGGCGATTTGGCGAAAAAGCCAAGGAGCACGTCCTGAACCACATCGTCCACATCCTGCTGCCTGGCCCCCAGCCGTCGGGCGAAACTGGCGATGACCGTGGCATAGCGCGCGTGAAATTCGTTCCAGGCGAGTTCGCGTGGCTTGGCGTCGGTGCTTTTGAGGCGCAGGAAGATTGCCGGGTTGGTTTTCTCGACCGGGAATTGTGCCATTTGCGAGCCTTTCGCCGGCGATTATAGCCGCAAGGGTTTGCTATAAGCGAGGCACATTTTGGCGTAACCACCTCTATTTCATCGAATTACGCTCGGCGCTTGTTCCACGCTGTTTTGGGCCTAATGAAGGTGTAGGCAGCAGTTGGCTGCCGGGCCTGAAATGAAAGCAAACTGGAACATCGCCATGAAACGCAATATCAAGACAACTCGTAAATCGACCGCCGCGCAGCTTTTTGAAACGCTCGAAGGCCGCCAGCTCATGACCGCTGCGCCCTTCGTGATTAATGGGACAGCCGCCAACGACGTGATAACGGTGAACTATGGCGCGGCGCTCGTCGTCGCCCCGAGTCAAACTGCCACGTCGTCGGTTGCAACCGGCACGGCCAAAGCGGCCACCCCCGCCGTTTCGCAAGCGGCCACCCGGGCGCTCAGCGTCGTCTCCATTCCGACGATTCTCAACCGCCTGACGTATACCGTGGATGGCCTCAGCAGCACGACGTATCTTGCGACAGGCCAGAGCATCGTTGTGAACGGTCTGGCGGGCAATGACAAGATCACCGTCACTGGCAAAATCAACACGCAACTCAACGGCGGCGACGGCAACGATACGCTGATCGGCGGAACCGGAGCCGACCAGTTTAATGGCGGCGCGGGAACCGACACCGTCGATTATTCAGCGCGAACCGCCGGCGTCAGCGTCACTTTGGACGGCGTCGCCAATGATGGCCAGAGCGGCGAAGGCGACAACGTCGGCGCCGACGTGGAAATCGTCATCGGCGGATCGGGTAACGACTACTTCGCCGCCAACGTCAACGACGCAACCCCACGCCAGTATTTCGGAAACGCCGGCAACGACACGATCTTCGGCGGCAGCGGAAATGACACCATACGCGGCGGATCGGGCAACGATTTCCTCTACGGCGCGGGTGGCAACGACGTTATCTACACCGGCAGCGGCAGCAGCTTTTCCTTCGGCGGCGACGGCAACGACACGCTCTACGCCGGCACCGGGCCGGTCGACCTGTATGGCGGAAATGGCGATGACATCATCGTCAGCATCGGCGGCAGCGCCAACGATGACGCCTACGGCGGCGCTGGCAACAACAGCTTCTGGGTTGGCGCTAACCAGCATGTGATGGATGCAACGGCCGCCGAGGCCAAGACCAACGTTCACAAGGTTTCCGCGTACGATGCCCTGTACGTTGATGGCAATTATATTCAAACGCCTCCGCTGCGGTCAGGCGCTGTCAGCCCGGTGAATTTGGTGGACCCGGATGCCGACTACGATGGCAAGCAATACAACTACAAGAATTTCTCGAACATCCCGCTATTCGGAAGCAGCGGCCCAACCGAGAACGACATCAACCAGGGAAACGCCGACGACTGCTATTTCGTTGCCGCCCTTTCGGCGGTTGCCAAGATAGATCCCAACGCCATCCGCCAGAGCGTTGTGGACCTGGGCGATGGGACCTATGCAGTGGACTTTAAGAAAAATGGCACCGACCATTTCATTCGCGTGAACGCGGATCTGCCGGTGAATGCCAACGGGAACCTTGAGAACGCCCATTTTGGCAACGGAACGCAGGACTTGTGGGTGCCAATCCTCGAGAAGGCATGGGCCTTCTTCCGCACCGGAGCCGGCAATTATCAGAGCATCGGGTTCGGTTTCTCCTCCGAGGCGTTTAACGCGCTGGGAATCTCCAACAGCTCATATGACCCGCATCATGAAGGCTTCCTCGACTTGCAGAGCCAAAACGCCACCGACTTCGGCAACGAAATCACCTCGCTGCTGCAAAGCGGCAACGCGGTTGTCCTTGGCACCGGCGACAACAGCATGTATCTCGATAGCCGACATGAGTACGTGGTGGATCACGTGAGCACGGTCAACGGGAAATTGATCATTACCGTCCGCAACCCCTGGGGAACCGACGGCCCCGGCGGCAACGGTGCCAATGATGGGTACATCGACATGACCAGCCTCGATGTGCTGGAATCGATCGACCAGGTTACCTACGGAAAGGCATAGATAGCCGCCGCAGGAAAGTGTCCCCAATGATCGATTTGTCATGCTGAAAACCCGTCGCGTGGAGTTGTCCGATTTCTCGAACTAATGGGGTCGTCATCCTGAGGTACTCCTCAGCGTGGTCCTCGCTAAGTTCGGCCTCGGGCCGAGGCGGACGGCAACGTTCAAAGAGGAATTAACATGGATGAACAGGATGGACAGGATGAATCAAAATCACTATTGCTTTTCTTTATCCTGTCCATCCTGTGCATCCATGTTAAATTCATTTTTACACCAACTCTGCGCCGCTGGAAATCTTGTTCTAAAAGCAAGAAACCGGGGGATATCTTTGAAGGATCCGGCTCGTTCTCGCGCACCGGCTAGATCCTTCGGAGTACCTCAGCTCAGCTCAGGATGACAGATATCCTCTGAGTGGCAGACAATGGAATTCACCGCATTTTCTTCATCTCGAACGGCTTTCCCGCCAACGCCTCTTTTACGAAGGCTCCCCAGTAAGGCGTTGGCGTGTATTGCCAGTCGGTGATGATGTTGGGCGCGCAGGTTGGGTGAAAGCTGAATGCCGTCCAGTTCAGTTTGTATTTCTGAATCAGCCCGATTGCATCTGGCGCCCACGTGTATGGGCTTTCCTGCTGATCGGCGGGAATGAACGGCATCGGCTTGAGGGGCGCGCCGATCTCACCCACGAAGATGGGATACTTTTCAGCCGCCGTCAGGACTTTGTTCTGCCAATCCTTTTTCCAGGGATAAATATGGCTGGAATAGATGATGCCATCCCCGCTATCGCGATCTTTCAGGGCAAAGCCCTGCGTCAACCCGGAAAGGTCGTAGCCCCAATCCAGGCCGCCGGCGATGATCATGTTTTTTGCGCCGGTGTTCCGGATGGCGTCGACCAGCGCCTGCATGCCGACTGAAGTTCCCGCCGGTTCGTCCTGGTCATTTTCGGCGGCATTGGCGTCCTTGTGGGCGCTGGCCGGGTCTTTCAGCGGGCCGCCGTCGCGCCAGGTTTTCCAGGAAATATCGTGCGGCTCATTGAACAATTCGAAGATCACCGCCGGGTTATTCTTATATCGCGTGGCGGCATCGGTCCAGAACTCGACGTGCTGCGGCATCGGCGCGCCAAAGCGGTGCAGATCGAGCGCCAAATAGCCGCCATGTGATGCGACGGCATCGATCGCGCCATCCACGAGCTTACGATATCCGATGCCGCCGTCCTTCTGCCATTTGCTGCGGCCAAACCAGAATTCCTCATTCACCGGCAGGCGGATCACGTTGGCTTTCCACTGCTCCATCGCCACTTTGATCGACTCGGCGATATGTTCCCCGCCGGCCGACCATTCCAGGCTGTCGAGGCAAAGCCCCTGCAGCCAGACCGGCTTGTCGCTGGCGATCGTCTGGATCCGATTCCCCACCACGTGCGCCTCGGCCGGCATCAGCTTCGGGTCCACTTTGGAGACGAACGTCGTGGAGGGAATTATCGGCGGCGGCTTCGGAAGCATGTCCGCCGATGCCGGGAAGACTTCGCACCTGGCAATATCCAGCGTGCCCGAAACCGCCTGAAACAGACACGGCATCACTTCCAATATTGTTGCGCTGGCCGGTACTTTCACCACCATTTCACGGTCCACCCATTTTTCGCTGGTCCCGTGAAACGCCGCCGGGGATGGCTCGGGCTTGAGTTCCTTCCCACTGGCGTTTTTGAAATGGAAAATCACCCGCCCGTCAAACCATGGCTTCTCCCCGGGCTTGATGTCGCTGTACCGAACGCGCAACTTAATTTGTAGTGCCGCCGGCCGCGGCGCCGGCAGCATTGCCTGCCGATAAGCCATGATCATCTTCCCCGGCGCAGTTGAATGCAGCCGAAGAAACACCACATCCCCTTCGTGCTCGAAGGAGATGCCGGGGCCTTGCGGCCAGCCGGTCGGCTCGTGTGTGCCGGGATCGATGTCGTGAAAATCCCCGTTGGCCAGGATGGATGCGGCGTCAGCACAATAGCCCTGGGTTGAAGTGATAACGAAGAATACGAAAATACCGAAAACGGCTGCTAATCGCATTCTCGGATTCTATCATATTGATGGCGAATTGAGTTCTTTGATGTCTGGCAATTATAGCGGCTTCGGTCGTGAAGTTGCGATCATTCGCGGGTCTCCGTCAGCCTTCACACGCTCATCCCCTCCGCCTGATCCTGGTTCATTTGTGCTCGCATGGCTTCCCATTCCTCGACCGTGATGTTCACTTCGCGGGCCTGCGAGCCCTTGTAATTGCCCAGGATTCCCGAGGAAGCCATCGCTTCGATTAACCGGCTGGCCCGGCTGTAGCCGATCGTCAACCGCCGCTGCAAAAGCGATACGCTGCCGCGCTTGGTTTCCAACACCACGCGCACGGCATCCTCGAACAGCTCATCCTTGGCGGCTTCTTCATCCACATTTCCGGCGGCCTTGATCTGCACCAATTCCGGCTCATATTGCGCCTCGGCCAATTCCTTCACGTTCTTCACGCTGTCGCGAATCTCGCGATCGTCAATGAACGTTCCCTGGCTGCGCACCGGCTTACTTGCGCCGGGGGCGAGATAGAGCATGTCGCCCTGGCCAAGCAAAACTTCCGCGCCGTTCTGGTCCAGCACGATTCGGCTGTCCATCTTGCTCGAAACCCGGAAGGCAATCTTGCTCGGCATGTTCGCCTTGATCAGGCCCGTCACTACCGTCGCCTGTGGACGCTGCGTTGCCAGCACGAGATGGATGCCGACGGCTCGCGCTTTTTGCGCCAGACGCACGATATGGCTTTCCACTTCCTTGCCGCTGGTCATCATCAAGTCGGCCAATTCGTCGACGATGATCACGATGTACGGCAGCTTCTTGGGAATGCGCGCTTCCTCCTCCGGCGTGCTGGGCTGGAATTTCTCGATCAGCTCCTCCTGCGTCATGTCGTTGTAACCCTTGAGATTTCGCACACCCGCCTCGGCGAGGAATTCATAGCGCTCGTCCATCTTCGTGCAGGCCCATTCCAGCACGCTGGTGGCGCGTCCCGAATCATTGATAACGGGACACATCAGGTGCGGAATGTCCTTGAACGGAGCCATTTCGACGACTTTGGGGTCGACCAGGATCAGCTTCACCACGTCGGGCCGCTGAAGGTACATGATCGACATGATGATCGTGTTGATGCAGACCGATTTACCCGAGCCGGTGGTGCCGGCAATCAGGCAGTGAGGCATTTTCGTCAGGTCTTCAATGAGCGGCTCGCCGCTGGCGTCCTTGCCCAGGAACAGGGGGATGGCCATTTTGTGCATGGAATCGGGCGCGAGCTGCATCAGCTCCTTCATGCGCACTTTTTCCTTCTGCTCGTTGGGCACTTCGATGCCAACCGTATTTTTCCCCGGGATTGGCGCGACAATGCGCACGGTCTCCGCCTTGAGGGCGCGCTGAATGTCGTTGGTGAGCGCGGAGATCGTGGAAACTTTCACGCCGGGCGCAAGGTTGATCTCATACATGGTGATGACCGGCCCGGTATCGATCTCCACCACCTGCGCATCGATGCTGAATTCGCGCAGCGCCTGCTCCAAAACCGCCGCCTTCTCGCGAACGAACTTCTCCTGGATTTCCGAATACCCATGCTCCGGCTCGGCCAGGCAATCCCACGGGGGAAGCGTGTATTCGCCCAGCTCTTTGGGAGGTGGCGGGGCAATCTGCCGGGGCTTCATGATGCTGGGCAGCTTCACGATGATGTCTTTACGGATTTCCGGCGCGCTCATCGGCGGCTTCTGCTCCTCGGGCGGCGGAATCACCGCCGACTCCGACGGCTGCGGGTCGGCTTCATCAAGATGCGCGCCATCGCCGGCGGCGGCGGCGGGTTCGTCCTCGCGATAGGAAAGATCAATCACGTCATTTTCAAGATGCTCGTCATCGTCATAGCTGGCGCTGATGGCTTTTGGGGTGGTCGCCGCGACCGACCCAATCACGTCGCGATCATCGCGATCCTCATCATCGCCAAGCCGGTCGGCGTTGACCTCGGCAATCGCCTGGGCGGCAACCACCGATTCCTCGGTGCTGGCCTTGCCGGACTTCTTCGAGAGCAAAATCGGCTGGCGCGTGGGATCGTCCGGGTCGATGATTTCAATCGGCGAAAGGGGCGTGGCTTTCTTGGCGCCGGCCACGGGACCCGCGCTGCCATCCTGTTCCGCGCCCGATTGTTTCTTCGGTTTGGCGGCGGCTTTGAGATCGCGCACGGCCTTGGCCGCGGCGGCTTCGCGGGTCACGAATCGCGGCAACGCCGGCAGCTTGGGCAGCGTCACGAAATTCCAGTTGATCTGCGGCGCACGCTGTTTGGCAATCACGAACGCGCTGTTCACCACCCCCGGCGCGCGAAGCACCAGATCGTCGGCGGCCAGCAAAAGCCCGACGAGCATCGACATCAATAAAATCAGCCGGGTGCCCCAGATACTGAAATAGTGCTGTAGGAAGTGGGCCGCGCCGATGCCGATGTATCCCCCCGAGCCTTCGGGCATGCCATCGTAAGAGCCGGGTTTGAAATGATGCACAATGGCGGCAAACGCCGCGGCCAGCAATACCAGGCCGATGGCGCGCATCCACAGATCGCCGACCTTGCCCTGGTAGGCGAGCATCCCCAGGCATACGCCGGTGAAAAACAAGACCGGAAACACGCCCTGTCCCACGGCCAAAAACGAGTAATAGGCGATCATCGCCCCGACATTGCCGCACAGGTTCTGCGTCGCCGGGGCCGGCTCGACAGCATGGCTTGGCCAGTCGGTGGGGTGAAAGCTCCCCAGCGCCAGCAGCATGAAGAGCCACAGACCGCCGAGGACAAATAATGCGACGTTACGTGGGAGGGATTCTCTTGTCATATCAGTGGCATGGGCATCTTTCCCATGCTCGTCCTACTCTGCGCTGTTTGATCAGTCATTACGCTCGACCGACTTTCAGTGGTAGTTCCATCATCGCGACGGATTACCACCGCCCATGGGCAGGCTGCCCATGCCACTGGAGCCAAACCCGCCGCCGCCGCGATCGGTGGCGTCGAGCTCCTCGACTTCCATCAGTTCCACCACCGGCACCGGGACAATCACCATCTGCGCGATTCGCATTCCGCGCTCGATCGTGAACGCCTCGCGGCCGAGGTTGATCAGCGGCGCACGCACTTCGCCGCGATAGTCGGCGTCGATGGTGCCGGGCGTATTAACCAGCGTCACGCCATGCTTGCTCGACAACCCGCTGCGCGGCCGAATCTGCGCTTCATATCCCGGCGGCAGCGCCATTGCGAAGCCGCAGGGAATAAGCCGAATGTCGCCCGGCTGCAAAACCACCGGCGACGTTACCGCCGCCGACAGGTCAAACCCCGCCGACTGCGCGGTCATTTTCGCAGGCAAAGCCAGACCTTCGGATCCCGGCAGGCGCTTGATCTTTACTGTTATCGGGCGAGTCATGATTTGATCTCCAAACAAAGCGAAAACGGCCCGTACCGGGCTCTGGCCCGATGCGCCAACGGGAAACCGGACCGTGCCAATCCCAGAGCAACCACCCTCGATTTTGCATCGGCAGAGCGGTTTTTACACAATGTATATGGGAAACTGCGCGTAACCGCACGAAGACGAGAAGGTTTCGCTGGCAGAGGTCGCAGTGGCCGGAGGCAATGAGCCGCGCACGAAGGGTACTCCCGAAGTAAGCGGGCTTCCCCGATCCGCTTACTTCGGGAGTACCCGGAGTACCCTTCGTGCGCGGCTCTCTTACCATGGCGACCCGAACTGTAACCAAAGGCCAGTCAATTGCCCCCGAATTCTTCTGGCGCACCGCGATAATGGCAGGCGAGGCATTCGGTCTGGGCCGCCGGCCATTTGCCGATGCCGAAAAACGCCAGCACCATCTTCATCCCCCGCCCCACCGGATAGATTCGCCAGGAATTGCACTTGGGACAACGCGGCTCATCGTCATCACCCCCTTCGGATTCGGCCTGCTTGAGCGTCGCTTCGGCTCGTTCCAGATCGTCCTCCTCGACGCGCAATAAAAATCGCCGGCCGGTGCCCGGCGGCGAATCGCCGCGGCGCACCAGCTTCGGCGGGATCGCGCGGATGCGCGCTGAGGCCAGCAGCGTGATCGCCTCGCGCATCGCCCGCGCCGTCTCGAATGCCGCCACCACCGCCAACTGCATCGGCTGGCCATCTTCATCCAGCACCGGCGCATCCGGCGTGGATGGGTCCGGCTCGACATCATCCTCGGCCGTGTGAAGAATTTCGCGAGCGCGCTCGGCGTCGGTCTCGTGAACCTGCAATTCCACGCTCGTAAAGCCGCTATAGGGAATGCCCAACCCGTTGACGTTGGCGTTGAGAACGTGATTGTTGATCCCCTCTTCGCTCAGCCGGGCCGAGTCGATGGAGGCGTATACGGAATCCGGATACTCGCCCACGGTGACGGCTTTTCCCGAGCGCAGGGCGGTTGATTGGTAGGAAAGAATCGGGATCGATTTTTCCGGAGGGGAATCGCCGGGGGATGCGGGCATCGTGATAAGTATCCTCGTTATTGACCGATAGTGAAAGAACCGGGGTTTGTTGGAAAACCAGCCCGATCGGCGTACGATATCGACGTGGGAAAGAAAGTCAGAGAAGTAATCCGGTTGATCGAGGCGGACGGCTGGCGGCTCATTACGCAAAAGGGCAGCCACCGGCAGTTCGTGCATGCAGTCAAGCCTGGAAAAGTCACCGTCGCAGGGAATCCAGGAATTGAAATGAAAGCCGGGAACGCTTGCGAGTATCTTGCGCCAAGCTGGACTCAAGTAAATGGGAGGATTCAAATGCGGTACGCAGTCGTCATCGAAAAAGCCACGAAGAATTACAGCGCCTATTTGCCGGATGTGCCCGGGTGTGTCGCTGCCGGCAAGACGGTGGAAGAGACGCTGTCGTTGCTGCGCGAGGCGGTCGCGATGCATTTTGACGCCATGAACCGTGACGGGGAGACAATTCCCGATCCGGATTCGCTCGTAACATATTTCGACGTCGAGACGCCGGCAGAACGCGTGTCGACGTCCCCTCAACGGCGCAGGCCTGTCTCGAAGGCGATTGCATAAACCGACCGACTCACTCCCGCAACGCCCTTCCCGCCGCCATGTACGACAAGTAAATGCACCTTCCCAAACTGCTGGCGGCTTTTCTGCTGATTGGCTTACTCACCCTGCCGCTTCGCGCGGGGGATGAAAAAACGCATTCGTTTATGTATTTCACTTCGCCCGATGGCGCACAGGGCGGCGGGTCGGGAACCGGCATCCTCATCTTCGACATGAACGACGGACACAAATTTGTCCGTCGAATCAATATTCCCGATTTCAAGGAAGGCGTTCGCGGCGTTTGCGCCAGTGCCGTCACGCATCGGCTCTATGCCTCCACAAGCCTCAAGCGCATCGTCTGCCTCGACCTGGAAACCGACAAAATCCTCTGGAACAAAACCTACGACACCGGCGTCGATCGGCTCACGATCAGCCCCGATGGCAAAACGCTCTACGCGCCGTGCGGCTATTGGAGCCGCGACCATAAAAGCTGGGCGGTGATCGATGCCAACGACGGCAGGCAGCTTTCAGAAATCCCAACGCCGAGTCCCGGGCATAACACCGTCATGAGCCTCGACGGCAAGCGGGTGTTTCTTGCCTCGAACAGTTGGCTGAGCGTCGTCGACACCAAAGACAATACCGTCTTGAAGAACATCGAAACCGACAGCCATAATTTCTTCCCGCTGACGGTGAATTCGGATCGAAGCAAGGTGTATTGCTGCCTGGGGCGCGAGGTCGGCTTTCAGATCATCGATCCGGATGCGGGGAAAATCCTCGAGACGGTTTATCCCGACGGCGATCACATCAAAATGCGCACGCACGGCGTCGGCCTCACGCCGGATGAGAAGGAAATCTGGATCGCCGAGCAAAATGGGACGGATATTTTCGTTTTCGACAATACCGTCAATCCGCCGAAACAAAGCGCGAAGATGCAGATCGGCCAGAAGGGCCACGGCTGGATTTCCTTCAGCCGCGATGGGAAATTTGGATACACCTCATCGGTGGAAGTTTTTGATGCTCATACCAAGAAAGTGGTCGCGATATTCAAGGATGAGAATGGTAAGCCGGTGTGCAGTTCCAAGACGGTGGAAGTGATATTTCATGGGCCGAACGTGGTGGAAGTGGGCGATCAGTTTGGGGTGGGGCGATTGCATCCGCCGGCTCAAAGCCCGGGAAACTAACTTGCGGGTTTGCGGCGGGAATCCTAACATTACCAGTCGGTTACCAACCAAGAAAGACCCGCCTGGCCCAGATGCTGGCAGGCAGTCGTATTTCCAGCCGGCATTTTGAGGTCTTCATGAAACCTTCGCTGCTCACGATTGTTGCGCCGTTGCCGTTGTGGCTATTTGCCTCGGCCTGCACCGCCCGCGCTGAAGTTCCCGCCGCCCCTGCAACGCCGCAAACCGTTGCCGTCCCCGCTCAAAACCTGTTCGATCCCGCCCGGCATATGCACGTCTCGGAAGTGAAGCCGGGGATGACCGGCTACGGCCTTACCGTATTTCACGGCACCAAAATCGAAAAATTCAATGTGGAAGTCCTGTCGGTCTTGAAGAATTTCAATCCCAAGTGCGATGTGGTGCTGATCCGCTGCAAGGGAGACTATCTGGAGCATACCGGCAGCATTGCCGGAATGAGCGGCTCGCCGATTTTTCTGACGGATGCTGCCGGTCATGACCGGATGATCGGCGCATTCGCCTACGGTTGGCCGCTGACGAAGGACCCGGTGGCGGGCGTGCAGCCGATCGAATACATGCTGCGGCTTCCGTTCACCCGGACGAGCGATGAATCCAACGTAAAGCCCACCGCCGTTACAGTGCCGGGCGCCGCCGTCGCCCTTCCGCCCGCTCACACCGGCCCGGCGGGCCATTCGGCATGGTCAATGGCCGATGCGGGCATGCTTCCCGTCGCATGGCAAAAGCCGGGCGCATGGCAGATGACTAGCGTCAATCAGTCTCGCTCGACATCCGCCGGACATGCAGGCGATCGCTCGACCGGCATGCTTGGCGATGAAGGCATGCCGCGCCTGGAGCCGCTGGCGACGCCGCTGATGACCTCCGGTCTTTCGCCTCAACTTTTCGAGGAACTGGCCCCCCGCTTTCGCGCCGCCGGATTGGTGCCATTGCAGGCTGGCATTGGCGGATCAGCCCCCGCTGGCGCTGGCGACGATTCGGGCAATAAGCTCGCGCCCGGTGGCGTCTTGGCCGTTCCCTTGCTCACCGGCGACATGGAAATGACCGCGATCGGCACCGTCACCGAAGTGATCGGCGACCATGTTTGGGGATTCGGACATCCATTCAATAACGAAGGTCCTGTCAGCCTGCCAATGGGCGCTGGATACATCAACGGCGTCATCGCCAATCTCAACACCAGCTTCAAACTCGGCTCGCTCACCCAAGCCCGCGGCACGCTGACGACCGATGGCTCGGTTGGCGTGGCCGGTCTTTCGGGGCAGGCGCCGGTTACCATTCCCATCGACATCGTGGTTCATCCCGCCGACGGCTCCGGCGAACGCGCGTATCATTTTAACGCCTCGCGGCATCCGAAATTCACGCCGTTGATTTCCGCCGCGGCGTTCAGCGCGGCAGTCTCGGGATCGAGCGAATTGCCGCCGCTCAATACTGTCGATTATGACATGGTGCTTTCCTTCACCAACGGGCAGACGGTGTCGCTATCCAACCGCGCCGTCAACGCCAACAGCGGCGATTTGTTTGGCGACGCGGGCGTGGTCATGCAGGCCGCTTCGGACAATCCGTTCCAACGCGTGATGGTGAAGAAAATCACCGGCACGGTGAAAGTCCGCGCCACCGCCGAGTCGGCGACGATCGTCGACGTGAACGTGCCCAAGAGCCATTATCATCCCGGCGACAAGGTGAAGGCATTCGTGACGTATCAGCCCTTCCGAGGCGCGGAGGGAATCTTGCCGGTGGAACTGGAATTGCCGCACGATTTGCCGCACGGGCATTATCAACTGGTGATTTCCGACGCCCAGCGATATTTCACCGATGAGCAGCAATCCAAGCCATTCCGGTTCACCGCCGAGAATATCGGCGATGTTTTTTCGGTGCTGAAGGACGTGGCGGCCATCCGCGAAAACGCGATTTACGTCCGCCTGGTGCAGCGTCCCGATGGGGTGGCAATCGGACACACGGCATTGTCGCGACTTCCCTCGAGCCGTCGCGAAATTCTGCTGGCCTCGGGCCGCAGCAACACCACGCCGTTCATCAGCTCGACGGTGAAGATCGTTCCGACCGACCTGGTGATGAGCGGCGCATCGGAATTCGCGATCGAAGTGGAAGCGGCGTCAAAGGCCGTGGTTGGCGCTCCGCGTGGGATAAAGGTTGAGCCCCCGGCACAAGGCGGCAAGTCCGAGGAGCCGAAAAAGACGCCGCCGGTTGAAACGCCGGGGAAGAAGGAATCGCCGAAGGACAATACACCGGCAAAGTGAGATGTTGGAGAAACCATGCGAAAAATCGTCTTCCTCATGTGTCTCGGCGGCGCGCTGGCCGTTTCGCAGCAAATCGCCAGCGCCGTCAGCACCAGCTACTGGCGGCAGGCCAACACAGCCGACTTCAAGGCAGGCACGCTCGAAAATGTCGTCGCCACCAATCTGGGCGATCTGAAGCTCTCGCGCGCCGTCAAGACGCTGCTTGAGGAGGACCCGAAAATCAGCTCGGTGAACGCGCTCGCCGAAGCGCCCGACGGCAGCATCTATGCCGGCACCGGGCCGCATGGGATGCTTTTGCAGATCAAGGACGAAAAAGTCTCGACCATTGCCACCCTTCCCGACGCGGCGGTGTTGTCGCTGGTCGTGGAGAAAAATGGGGCGATCATCATTGGCACCGGCGGGCAGGCCGGGCGCGTGCTGCGAATCGACAAGCCGGGGAATGATCCCAAGACGCTCTTTGAAGCTGACGGCGTGCAATATATCTGGGGCCTGGCACAAACGCCGGATGGAAATATCTATGCCGCCACGGGTCCCAACGGCGCGCTGTATGAGATCAAGCCGGACGGATCGAAACGCACTATTCTGGAAACCAATGAAAGCAATATCCTGAGCCTGATTTCCGATGGAAAGGATCTGCTCTACCTGGGCACCGATCCGCACGGATTGGTCTATCGCGTGAATCGCAAGACCGGGGAAAGTTTTGTGCTGTTCAACGCCGCCGAGGCGGAAGTCAGCGCGCTGGCGCTGGACAAGGCGGGGAATTTGTACGCCGGCACCGCCGAGGCCAAGGAAGAGCCGCAGACGCCGCAGGACAATGCCCAGCCCGCGGAAAAAGGGGGCCGGCCCGAGGGTGGCGCGATCGGCGTGCCGATCCCGGCGGATCGTCCCAAGGAACCCACGCCTCCCCCGCCTCCCAATCCAAATCCCGGCCAACCCGACCCGATTCCAAAATCGCCCGCGCAGCAATCGGAATTGCACGTTCAGTCACTGATGGCGAAGCGCGCAGTTGCCGTCGCCGAGAGTCAGTCGCTTCGTTTTGCCCCGCGGCGGATGGACATGCATAACGTCGATTTTTCCAGACGGCCGATGCCGTTCGAGATGATGTCGGACGCCGTTGCGCCGGTGATGTTGGCGTTTGACGTGGCCGGCGCAGATGATCCACCGCCGGACGATTCGCCGAAGAAGAAGCGTCCCCGGCCCACACCGGGCGATCCGAATCCCGGGCCTAATCCGAATCCCAATCCAAGGCCGGGCAAGCCCGATGCCAATCCGCAAACCGCCCCGGCCCCGGCGGTTCATGCGCCAACCGTCGACACGACCACCGGTCCCGAAGCCCGGCCCGAGGGAAACGCCATCTACAAAATCGATCCCGATGGCTTCGTCACCGAAATCTTCCGCCAGCCGGTGCTGATTCTTTCCATGGTGGAAAATAATGGGACGCTTCTGGTTGCCACCGGCGGCGCGGAAGGCCAAATCTACCAGCTTCGGCCCAGTGCCGACGAAACCGTCGTGCTGGCCAAGGTCGATCCCAAGGAAATCATGTGCCTGCTTTCAGCCCGCGACGGCAAGGTTTACATGGGTACCGCCAACGTGGGAACGCTGGCGGCCATGAGCAGCGGCTTTGCCGCCCGCGGCACCTATGCCAGCCCGGTGCTCGATGCCACGCAGATCAGCCGGTTCGGCAAGATTCACCTTCACGGCGCATTGCCCGCCGGCACCGGAATCACCGTTGCCACGCGCAGCGGCAACGTGAAGGACGCGGATGAAAAAACCTGGTCGAAATGGAGCGATGAAGCGCCGGCGGCCGAATTCCTGCAGGTGATGTCACCCTCCGCGCGGTTCCTGCAATATCGCGTGACGTTTACGTCGACGGAGGGAAAGGCAACGCCGGTCGTGGGCGATGTGTCGATCGCGTATCAGGTGCCTAACCTTCCCCCGCAGATCAAGGCGGTAAAAATCGCCACCACCGGCAGCGCGGGAAGCGGCGCGGGAACGGACGTGGCGGCCATGGCAGCGCCGGATGCCGACGCGGCAGCGGCCGCCTCCCATCACATCGAAAGCGCGCGCCGCCAAACCATCGCTTGGGACGCCAGCGATCCAAATAACGACACCCTCACCTATTCGTTGTACCTTCGCGCCGTCGGCGAATCGGGGTGGATTCTGCTGAAGGATAAACTCACCGATGCCACTTACGATTGGGATACGCGCACGGTGGCCGATGGCCGCTACGAGGTGAAGGTGATCGCATCGGATGCCAGTTCCAATCCGCCAGGCCAGGGCAAAACCGCCAGCCGGGTCAGTGATCCATTGACGGTCGACAACACTCCGCCGGTGATCGGCGACGTGAAATCGCAGCAGCGCGGCGCGGATGTTCACATCGACTTGAAGGTCGTCGACCACACCAGCACGGTGGCCTCGGTGGATTATGCCGTCGATTCCACGAAGGATTGGCAATTCGTTCTACCGACCGACCAGATTTATGACAGCCCGGAGGAAACCGTCTCATTTTCCATTCCTGGGTTAAAGGCGGGCCAGCACCAGATAACTCTCCGCGCGACGGATTCCAAGGGGAATCAATCGTTCGAGAATCTCTACGTGAACGTGCAGGGTGGCGCGGCGGCGGCGGTGAAGTAAAAATACGAAAAGCTCGCGAAGGCGCGAAGTTGCGAAGACAGACGCGAAGAAGATGAAGTATGGATTCTCTTACTTGGGCGGTGCGGGAGCGTGATGAGCTGGATTTCGACGTATTCTTCGCGTTTTCCTTCGCAACTTCGCGCCTTCGCGAGCTATGCTTTCTCGCCGCGCAAAAAAACCCGCCGGCACAGGCCGGCGGGTGACGATCGAAAGGGAAATTCGGACCAGGACGTTGAATTACATGCTGTTATTCAACGAGGTCCAACGGGCCAATACCTTGCCACCCACGCTGGTGATGGCGGCAATGGCGGCAACGACGATCAGGCCGACGATCAGTGCGTATTCCAACACTTCGCCACCGTCTTCGTCTCGAACCAGTTTCGTGATGAACGTCTTCATGCGGACTCCTGTAAAGGGGTTTGATTGCACCACCCCATTCATCGGGCTGATGGGGGAGGCGCTTAATTTCTGCAAAGAGAAAATTATTCATGGGAATTGAAAGTGATGGCGGATGTGGTATAGATGCCGGTTTGCGGCCCGCCTGTTGGCGGGCCGATTTTGTCGCCGGTGCCGGTTTTACCGCCCGCCGGGGGCTGACGGAAGTGAATCGCAACGCCAGGAACAGCCATGCATTACCCCCATAAGTCGAGCAAGATCAAGCGTGCCCGGTCGATCGGTTTTCGCGCCCGGATGCGCACCAAAAAAGGCCGCCAGATGATCAACCGCAAACGCCGGGCGGGCCGGTCGGTACAGGTGGTCTGATAAGCATTTTCAATCGGTGAAGTCATGTCCGTTGTCATGCCCATGCCATTGGGTAGGCCAAAGCCCCCGCACTGGACGGGAGAGGCTTTTGATCGCGCCACCGCCGCCGGGGTATTCGACGCTCATCGTGTGGAGCTGATTGAGGGGCAGCTTCTGGAGATGCCGGCAATGAATGAGCCGCACGCGTTGGCCGTTCAGATGGGCACGTATCTCCTGATGAAAACATTCCCGCCGGATCGGTTTACCGTACGCGTGCAGTTGCCAATGGCGTTGGGTGAATCACGTCCACTGCCGGATTTCGTAATATTAAATGGCCCGCCAGCGCAGAACTTTCGCAATCCCGCGACGGCCATGCTGGTCATCGAAGTCAGCGATACAACACTGGATTACGATCAGGTAGACAAGGGTGAGCTTTACGCGATGCACGGGCTTCCGGAATATTGGATTGTTAATCTTGGCGCGCGATGCCTGGAAGTCCGCCGCAAGCCGCAGGGTGTGGGCCACGCTGGCGCGCGTTACGACCAAATCACGATTCATGCCGAAGGTGAAACCGCAGCGCCGCTGGGAGCGGCGGATTGCAAGATCGCCGTTGGCGGCTTGCTGGGGTGAGCACGTTTTCCGTCGCTTCGATGCTCCCAACTTCCAAACTTTAACTGCCAGCTGAGGCGCACGCTTTTCCCTCAATCCACTACCACCCCTCCGGCGGGTGGAACTTCGCCACGAAAATTTGCGTCGTCTTGTTCGCCGAACGCTTGGACGTCCACATCAGCCATTTCCCGTCCGGCGAAAACGCCGGCAGAATGTCGATGCCGGCGGCGTAGGTCACGCGCTTATCGTGCGTGCCATCAGGGCGAATCACATACAGCCCATAATTGGCGGGCCCGTGCTTGCTGGTGGCATAGACGATGTGCTGGCCGTCGGGGTAGTAAAATGGTCCCCAGTTGACGTTGGCGTCTTTGGTTATCGGATGCTCGGCGGAGATGCCGGTGATGTTGCCGTCGGCGTCAAATGCCAGGTCGGCGGTGAAGATCTGCAGCAGATTATTCTTATTGCGGTCACTGCGGTATACCAGATGCTTGCCATCGGGTGAGAAGAACGGGCCGCCGTCGTAGCCGGGGTTGCTGGTGATGCGGACGGGATGGGTGCCATCTGAGCGCATAATGTAAACGTCGCCGTCGCCGCTGCGCATCGAGCAGAAGACGATCCATTTCCCGTCCGGCGAAAACGAATCCTCCGCATCGTAGACCTTATTATCGGTCAGTGCGTGCTTGGCCAGATCGATGTCCTTCCCGCCAGCCGCCTGCACCTGTGCCTGCCAGTCGTCGCTGCGGTAGATTTCCATGCCGGCGGGGAATGCCCAGCGATAATCGCCGCCTTTACGCTGATAGCCTCCCTCGATGACGGTTGGGTCTTCCTTTCCGGCCGTCGAGGCGAAGAGGAGCGATCTGCCATCGGGGGAGAAGAACCCGCAGGTATTGCGCGAAGGCTCGGGGCTGACGCGGGTCGGCTGGCCGATGCCGGTGATTTTGTCACCCTCCCATTTCAGCGGGGCCACATACATCTGATAGTGCGGCATTCCCTTCGGGCTGGCCTGAAAAACGATCCATTTCATGTCCGGCGAGAAATACGCCTCCCCCGCCTTGTCGAACCCGAAGGTAAGCTGCGTGACATCCGACAGGATCAGTGCCTCGCGCGGATCCTGCGCCGGGCGCGTCGCCGGCGCAGTAGCGGCGGTCTTAACTGCCGGCGCGGGCGACGACGTCGTTTTGTGCGTCGAATCGCTCTGCCCGCATCCGCAAAGCAACGCGCCGGCAACGGACACTGCGACCGCTCGGATCAGAATGTTTGTTTTCATGGTAAACGTCCTTGTATCGGAAAATCCCGCCAGTGGCTCCCAGTGGCACGGGCTTCCAGCGCGTGCAAAACAAAAGTCCTGCCAGGCCAAACCTCTTTACTGAACCAACACCCCAACGTTAGGCCGAATTCCCCGACCGAAATAACTCCCCCACCCCGGCAAACTACGCAATTTGGGATAGCCTCTCGCGCCCCATGCTAATCAAATATTTCCAGAAATTCTCCCAACCGCCGCTTTTCCCCGCAAAATCCACTAATCCCCCGGCAAAGTTTTCGTTTCCAAACCGCCGACAATCTCTCATACTGTCACTCACAACTCCGGACGGCATCCGGGAATTAGCGAGGCATTTAACAACCGCCGCGGCCGGCGGGCGCTGATTCCATTTCCTTGTTCCGTCATCTTTCTGGCGTCACATGACCGATCACAATGGATTGCCGGGCCGACACTGTATGTCGCTGGACGCGAAGATCATCCATCGTCTGCACAAAACCCTTGCCGTCGTCAACGAGCACGGCACCGAAGGCCCGCGCCTGCTCGACAACGCAAAACGCCTCTGGTTCCGCGTCCAGCGTTTCATCGGCATGAGCCTGATCCCGTCCCCGGGCCTCGATCTTTCCGCCCTGGAATTGGCCTGCTTCGCCCTTCAGCTTCCGCAGCGCCGCCAGCGCATTTTGCCCAGCGGCCGCCCCGCCCGCGCCACCCTGCGCGAACGAAGCGAAGAAGCCGCCGAGCTGCTCATTGGCGTCGCCAGCCACGACGCTAGCGAGGAATTGCTCGACCGAACGGTGCGGGTGCTGCACGAAATGCCGGAGCGCTCGCCGATGCTGGAGGAATCGAAGCTTTTGGCCGATGCGGTAAATCTGGAAGACTTCGGCCTGACCGGCCTGCTCGACCTGGCCATGCAGACCGGCCAGCACGGCGAAGGAATCATCCAGTTTGCCAACGGCCTGGAAAAGCGCGACCAATACGGCTACTGGGACTCCCGCCTGAAAGACGGCTTCCACTTCGAGCCCATCCGCCAACTCGCCCGCAAGCGCCTGGAAAGCGCGCGAAAAGCCGCCGAGATGCTGAGGCGCGAGATGGAAGATGACAAGTTGTAACTGGCGCGTTTTTTCAAATCCGGCTAGTAGCGGCGGTCGTCATCCCTAAGTACGCCTCAGCACGGCCGTTGGCCGCAACCAAATTTGGTGCGTTGTCACATCGACATTTTAGTCGTGTACGTCAAGCCGTTGTACGCAGAGCAAACGAGCCGGGCACGGAGGGTACTCTGGCAGTACGCGGGTTTGGGAATCCGCTTACTTCGGGAGTACCCTCCGTGCGCGGCGCATTCTTGCGCTGAATAATCAAACCGGCGCGGCTCGTCAGTTTGCCGGCTGGGTCGACGGGGCCGATATGCGATACGGAAAGACCGCGTCCTGGCCGTCCCAAACCCACGTGGAACTCGCCCGCGCGGAGCGCGCCGAGCCATGCTCGTCGGTGCCGTTAAGGCCGACGCTGTAAAGCAGCGGCGGATCGTGATGGGGAAGATAAGCCAGCGGAAGATTGGCCGCGGAAAACGGGTCAAGTGGAATTGCCGGCAGATAGTCCGGGGTCAATTCTTTGAGCGTTTGGGGCAGGCGGCCGTCGTGGCGGGCTTGATAAAGACGAATCGCCAGCATGATCGCCGCGACGCGCCGGGTCGCGGTGACTTCATAGCCGATGGAAACCACCCTCTCGTGATGGGTCACGTTCATGTGGTCCTCGCGAACGCTTTGCGTGAGGATGGATTCGTTGGCTGGGGCTTCAACATTTGCCAGTGACACCAGGGCCGATTGAAAGTTTTTCTGCCGGCACGCGGCGGCGGCGTCGTCTTCGGAAATTGCGGCATGCAAGGCCTGAAGCTGAAACATCGGCCAAAGAAAGTCAGCCAGCAACTGCGGATGGATTTCGGAATTCACGCTGGCGCGTTCGTTTTTGATGATCAGCATTCTTTCGCCCATCCAATCGCGCTGCGAATCGCGGGCGAACGAATCTTCATCGAGCAGCTCGCCGATCAGCGCGTGGATTTGGCTTTGGGCGGCGGCGCGTTTGGGTTTATCGTCCGCGGCGATTTTAAGCGATGGCGCGATGCTCATCACCAAGTCGTTGGTCATCGAAATCATCCCTTCGCCAACGAGCAAACTGATGTCGTTCGGATCCACTTTCAAGCACCTGTCGCCAAGCAACAGCAGGTTTTGGGCATCGGCTATCGCCTGAGCGTCATCTCCCTGAGCGTGTTCGCAGGCGACGACATATTTCATCAGAACGGCGAGGCGCCGCGCGCCATTGTAGGTATTTAGCAGGGCTGCCGAACGGCGATTTCTCCAATTAACGCCGTGACGATCGCGGGCGGCCCGGATCAATTGAATTTCCGGCGCGTGCGCCAGGATCATGCCAGCGGCGAATTGAACGTCCGCCGGCGAATAAGGATCGGCCGGCTCAAAATCGCTTTCTGCCCGCGAAAAATGCAGCGAATTTGCGGCCTTCGCATAAAGAACGGCAGCATTGTCGCCGGCAGGAATCTCCGGCGAATTGAAATCGTCCGGCAGGATCGGCTCATGGCGCGCCTGCACGGAAGCGATGTACGCATCCATGCGCGACTGCGACACATGACCCCACCAGGCGCGCAATCCCGCAATGCCGATCAACAGGAGAAAGCCGGTCGCGGTTAGCCGTTTCAGCCAGAAGTATCGCGGCGGATAAGGACGCGATTCGCCCGCCGGCACGGGCGACGATTTTGGGGATGCGTTTTCGGCCATAAGAGACCCAAGTATCCTTGCGCGATGCATGTGAATCGCACGAGAAACAGTTGTCGGATGCCGGATGTAGCTCGCATGGGCTGACCCGACAACGATGATTCATTCCATCTGCGGGAGATATCTCAGAGCGCATCATTCATAGCCAACTGCCGGCTCAATTCACGCGCGTTCGCGATGGCATTGCCGCCATGATCATTGTTGAAGTATGCCCAGACGCGGCTGGGATTTTGGTCCAGAATCCGTTTCGTCCAGACCGCCAGTTCATCCGGGGTGTAATTATGGCGATACCAGTTCTTCGTGCCATGAAAGCGCAGGTAGACTTCCCCGCCGGTATCGACCAATTCGTCCGGCAGCCGCGGAGCGCTGCACGAGCAGAAAATCGTTCCGGTCTTCCTGAACGCCAGCATCGTCTGCTTGTTCCACCAGCTTGCATGGCGGAATTCAACCACGTTTCGGAGGCTCGGATCGAGTTGATCGAGGATGCGCTTGAGCCGGGCGGCGGTGTAATGAAAGCTCGGCGGGAGCTGAAATAGGAAACATCCCATGTGGCGATCGAGCAACTGCCCGATGAAGCAGAAATCCTTCACCAGCTCGGCCGTCCTCGCAAAGCGCTTCACGTGGGTGATCAACTCGCAAACTTTCACGGTATAGACAAACGGCCGGCCTTGCACCTGGCGCAGCCATGTTTGAACCGTCGCCAGTGTCGGCCAGGAATAAAACGGAGCGTTGAGTTCGACGGTTTCGAAATGATTGGCGTAGTGGTGAAACCAGTCCTTTGTCATCATGCCGGCCGGATAAAATCGGTCCTTCCAGTCCCAGTAAAACCATCCCGAGCAACCGATATTCAGTCGAGGAAGTTCCCGCTCCATACTGAGCCGATTGGTCGGGGCAAGACACATCTGCCTTTCTTCAGCCACGCGTAAGGCGTGCATTTTCAATGCCCGCCCGGCGTTGGCCGCCCGCTGTTTTTCACGGCGTTCTGCCCGGCGCTGGCGGCGCTGCTCCGGGGAAATAGCGGACTTCGGTCTGGTCAGTTTCATTGACTTGCCCACCCATCGTCGCAGTTCAGTAAAATTCAGCTCAGCGCCAGCAATTCCCGCACAAACTTCACTTGATTGGGATTGGCGGGTTTACGTTTCAGGAACTTTTCCAGAAGTTGCCGCGATTGCTCGCACAATACGCCGCCCAGAATACGCGGCACCTGGCTTTCGGGACTGACTGGCGGGCGGACGCGCTTGCGGCCGCCGTCAGTTGGCGCCGAAAGTCCAAATGCGATGGTGTCGACCGCCGCCTCCATCGAAGCGCCAAGGCACATGACGCACGGTTCGAGGGTTGAAAGCAGAATCAAATCCCTGGCGTCGGTCGGGACCTTCCCGGCCAGTCGCCGAAACGCGACCATCTCGGCATGGGCGGTTTTGTCTTGCGAGGCATTCAATTCGTCGTGTGCGCGCGAGATCACCGTGCCATCGCCGCTCGCGATAACGCAGCCGATGGGCACCTCCCCTTTTTCAAGTCCCTCGCCGGCGACGGCAAGCGCCTCTTTCATGAGTGATTCGAGCAGGTCCTGCGTGAGAACGGCCGATCCCGGCGACGCCAGGCGAATTGCATCATCAATGTGCGCGTGAATATCGGCCGGATCGCGATAGACTGCGCGCATTCCTGTCGCGCGAAGGGTCTGTTCGTCGTTCATGCCGCCGCAGGTGACGCCCAGACAGACAACGCCAGCATCGCGCGCGGTTTGGGCATCGTATGGCGTGTCGCCAATCATCGCACATTCAGCCGGTGACACCTTGAGCTTCCCGATGGCCGCCTCGAGGATGCCTGGGGCCGGCTTGCTTTCGGAGGCATCGTCGCCGGTGGCGATCACGTCAAAGAATTCGGCCAGATCAATCCCGGCGCTTTTCTGCGTTACCTGAAGTTGATGTTTCTTGCTGGAGGTGGCGATTGCGAGTTTCAATCCTCGCCCGCGAAGTGCGGTCAAGAGATTTTTGACGCCGGGGAACAACGGCAGATGCGTCGATTCGGCAATGCTGATGAACTCGGCCGTGTCGGCCTTGCGCAGTGAATCGCCGTCGGTGCGGTCGATTTCTTTACCCAGAATTGAGGGAACCAGCTTATCGCCCCCCTTTCCAATTTCGACGGCAATGCGATCGGCAGAGACGCGATATGCGTGCTTTTTAAGGGCGCAATCCCAAGCGTGTGCGTGGGCGTCGTTGGAATCAATCAGCGTTCCATCCACGTCGAAAATGATCGCACTCAGGGCCATTCTCGCTGCCACTCTCCAATTCCTCGCGGAACACTACAACACGCGTGCCAGTGGAGAGAATGCAGAAAATCCCCAGAGAGCTCCTCGCATGACTGCGAGGCAGATCGGCGATTTCGCAGGCGCGTCCGCGCGACTGTCATCCTGAGGTACTCCGAAGGATCTTGCCGGCCCGCGAAGTCGAGCCAGATCCTTCGGAGTACCTCAGGATGACGATTGCCCGCTCGATCACTCTGAAAAACGCCCTAATTTAGCCGTCATGGCGTTACTGATATCGATATCACCCCGCTCTGCCCAATGGCATGCGCGAGACATTCTGGCCGCCACCGCACTTGCGATCCGCGTGGAAGCTCACCATGGCGATGGAGACGCCAGGCTATCGATTACGTGTGATAATCCGCGTTAATCGTGACATATTCCTTCGACAAATCGCACGTCCACACCGTCGCATCCCCTTTGCCCATGTCGCAGGCGAGATCGACGATCACCTGCGCCGATTTGAGGGCCGCGCTGACTTTGACATCGTCGAATTCCACCGGCTGACCGTGGCGAAAGACCACCGTGTTCTGCAACGTCAACGTGCTGCGCTCCGGGTCGAATGGCACGCCGGCCAAGCCAGCCGCCGAGACGATCCGTCCCCAATTTGGATCATTCCCATGCATGGCGCATTTGACCAGCGGCGAATTGGCGATCGCCCGCGCCATGGCGGTTGCCGCGGCTTTGTTCACCGCCCCGCGCACGTTTACCTTCACTACCTTCGTTGCGCCCTCGCCGTCGGCGGCGATCTGGTACGCCAGCGACTGGCATACTTCATTCAAAGCGGCGGTGAATGCTTCGGCGGCGCGTGCCGAATCGATTGCCGGGCCGAGGCCGGATGCTAAAATCGCGGCCGTGTCGTTGGTGCTGGTGTGATCGTCCACGGTAACGGCATTGAAACTGGCATCCGATGCCGATCCCATGAGTTTTCGCAACATGCTTGCCGGCACCTTGGCATCGGTCGTCAGATAGGCCAGCATCGTCGCGTGCAGCGGCTTGGCCGATTTGCGTTTGGCGGATTTCTCGATGATCGGCAGCGCCATGCGCGGGCCGATCATTCCGCTTCCCTTGCATACGCCGGCAATTGTCACCATCTGGCGGCCCACCTTGAATTCCACCGCCGCCGCCTTGCGCTTTAGATCAGTCGTGAGGATTGCATCGGCAAAAAGATGGGCATGCTCCAAGCTGTCGCCGAGATATTGGTAGACATCCTTGATTCCATGCTCGACTTTGTCGATCGGCAGGCGATGGCCGATGATGCCGGTGGAGGAGGGGAGGATGTCTTCGTTGGTGCAGCCGATCAATTCCGCCGCCACTTCGCACATATAGAATGCATCGATGTCGCCTTGTTTTCCCGTGCAGGCGTTGGCGTTTCCGGAATTGACGACGACGGCCCGAAGTTTTCCATCCGCCACATGCTCGCGGCCGATTTTCACCGGGGCGGCGAACACCTTGTTGGTGGTAAAAACCGCCGCCGCTGTGGCGCGAGTCTCGCACACGAGCAATCCGATGTCGGGCGAATTTCTGGACTTGATGCCCGCATAAACGCCGGCAGCACGAAAACCTTGCGGAGAGAGAAGATGCAGTCGAGCCATGGGAAAATCCTAGTGTAAGAGAGGAGGAAAATTATCGGAGGCGGGGGTGAGATGCAAATTTGAGGGTTGGCAGTATTGGGTCAGTTTGAATTGATGGCGGGTGGCACAGGTCGCGGTACTCCGAGACCTGTGTTCTTGGGCCACAAAAACACAGGTCTCGGAATACCGCGGCCAATGGCGGGCGATGCCCGCCCTACTTGGGTTGC
>DASRRM010000066.1:0-26133 GCA_035695715.1 Tepidisphaeraceae bacterium | reverse complement strand
GCGAAATAACTGCTCCAATTGTTCCACTTCGTCCGTGTTCAACACTATCTTGTTCACTCCGTTACCTACTCCTTTGGTTTGATTCGCTCCTTCTTTGCACCAATGATAGGACCGGACAACTTCATGCGGCGGGTGTGTCAGGATGACCGACCCATCCGCTCAAGAAGACCGGGCAACTTCACGCCGGGGTGTATGACGCCGTTGAGGTATCGAACGCACGCGTTGGTATCGAGAAGCCACCTCATTCGATTGCCTCGCGCTTCTCAAACTCGCCTTGCGGCAGGCGCTCCATGCCGAGGTCCGCGCATGATCCATAAGTTTCTTCAACAAAACGATGCCATTCCGCAGGGCCTATTCTGCGCGCAGGGCTGTCGGGCGCAAGCCGCCGGATAGTGACCAGGACTTCGTCGCCCGGTTCCATATCCTGAAGCGGCACATGGAATTCCAAAGTCCTGTCGCTACCGACGCGGGATTGAAATTGGATCGTCTGGGGCATCAAAACTCCTTGCGTCTGCTAAGCTCGGGTCCAATTGTAGTCCAATCCCACATAAATGGCAGGAAATCGAATATATTTCTGCCAATGGCTTTCGATGCTCCATCTTTTCGAATTCGTCATTCATCATTCCACCCTCACCCGCTTGCCTCGTCCCTGATTATCATGTATCTTCCCTCCGGGGTGGTATTTCGCCACGTCTCCTGCGGTGAGGGTTTCTCTCCAAGCTGGATTTTATCTTTTTCGGCATTCCGCCATTGAATGGCGGAGCGGTAATCGTTTCGTTTGATCGGGGAAAAGCAGCATCATGTCCAGCAGCACGATTCATTCTTCCTATCGCGTTTGGCGCGTGGGGCAGGCACAGCCGGCGCTTCTCGGGTCAGTTGACGCGGCAGGCTATATCGAGGCAGTGCATGCCGCCGAACATCGCTATGGCGCGGATATTCAGGTTTATCTTCCGCCGGCCGGCTCGGCGTCGCGGGCCATCACCAGCCACGACGGCATACAAATCGTGCCCGCTGGTGAAAAACAACTCTGACGCGGGGGTTGCAGTGATCCCCCGTCGCGCCTAATATGACCGCCCGCCAAAAACCGGCCAACGACCCTTGGCCGTATCATTTGGTGGAAGTCAAAAACCATTGCAGCCGTAGCTCAATTGGATAGAGCGGCGGTCTACGGAACCGCAGGTTACAGGTTCGACCCCTGTCGGCTGCATTGAACCACTAAATAGCCTTGCACGAGTACGCGATACAGCAGCGTGATCGTCACCCTGAGCTGAGGTACCCCGAAGGATCTTGTTGATTCACCGCAACGGCAAGATCCTTCGGAGTACCTCAGGATGACATTCATCGGCCTCCAAGCAGCGCGTAATCGCGCAAGGCCATCGCCTGCCCTTAGCGCCCAGAGACTGATCTCGCCGCATTTTTCCCCGATGATAGCATTGCAGGACTGACGGCCCTGTCTTGATCCTGTTCGCATATCGCCCTCCGGCTCCGATTATCCCTCACTCTTGCCGCCCGTCTTTCTCAGCAGGCGAATCCCGTCGATTACCATGGTTTTGTCGATCGCCTTGCACATGTCGTAGATCGTCAGCCCGGCGATGCTCACAGCCGTCAGGGCTTCCATTTCCACGCCGGTCTTGGCGGTGACCTTTGCGCTGGCGCGGATGTGAAGGCGTACGGGGTCATTCCCGTCGGGCTCAAGTTCGGGAATCTCAAATTGCACGTCGATATTTTCGATCGGCAGGGGATGGCACAGGGGAATTAATTCGCCGCACCGCTTGGCCGCGAGAATGGCGGCAATGCGCGCCGTGTTCAGCACTTCCCCCTTGGGAACGTTTTCATCGGCAATCGCGCGCAGCGTCGAGGGGAGCATCAATACGAAACCCTCGGCCATCGCCTCGCGCACAGTGGGGGTTTTGTGACAGACGTCGACCATCTGAGCGCGACCATGCTGGTCGATATGGGAGAGTGTTTGCTCGGTCATGTGAAATACTTTACCCGGGCGGCGGTTTTTTAGAATCTCTCCAAACATTTCGGACGCTGAAACGCAGGGCGGGCACTGCCCGCTGCTGACGTCTCCGCGGAATCACAGCTCGGCGGGCAGTGCCCGCCCTACGTAAACCAGCTATCTTTTGGGTTGTGGGCGCAGCCCACATTGAGTGCCTCATACACCCGCCGCATGATGTTGTCCGTTTTGTACGCAGGGCATACTCATGCAAGGCTATTTGGGATTCTCCGAGCGGGTGCGCAAAAAAACTCCCGAACCTACCGGCCCGGGAGCTTTTCAATTTTTCGCAGAAATAATCCCGCGCTCAGGCGTGATTCTTCAAGTCTGTCGCAAGCTTCTTCACCGCTGCTGCCAGCGTCGATTCAGCGGCGGTGATGTCGGCCGATGCGGCTTTCAACGCCGCTTGGGCGGCGACCACGCCGGCATCAGTGTTGATGGCGGTTTGGATCGCCTTTGCGTCGGCGCCAACTGCCGTCAGGGCGGTCTTCAAATTGGCGTTGGGCGTGATCAGGTCGGCCTTTAGCGTTGCCTGATCGGCGGCAAGCTTGGCCTTATCCGCCGTCAGGGCCGTCGAATTGCCGTGGTCTTTGAAGATCTGCTTGTAGTCGGCGGAAATTGCCGGCTCATCCTTGGTGTAGACGGCTTGAACCGCGGTCAGATCGGTTTTCACCGTCGCCTGGTCGGTCGTCAGCTTTCCCGTGAGTGTGCTGCTGACGTTGGCCTTTGCGGTTTTCAGCGCAGTTCCGAGGTTGGTGATTGCGGTCTTAATCGCGGGGGCATCTTTCGTATAGGCAGTGGAGAGGGCCTTGGCATCGGTCTTGATCGCGGCCAAATCAGCCGTGATCGTTGCATCCGGGGGCGGCGGGGGCGTAAAATGGAAAGGGGTAAACGACAATAACGTGCGCGATTCCAGACTCTGAACCATTTCTGAAGCTTTGTTCCTCACGGGGAACCTCCTCGGTGTAAAAACTCTAAAAACCTTGAAAAACGCCCGGCGTGCCGCCAGTGAACCCAATCGCCGGCGGCCAATCCTTGCGCGCAAGGAGTCCGCCGGACCCGATTCCTCACCCTACTGTTACGCCGTTGCCGGCAAATATTCTCTAAAATGAAAATATTCTGATCAAAATTTCTTTGCCTCGCCCGCCGGGCACCGGCGATGGCATGCAATGCCTGTCGGTGGATAGAATCCCCCCACGATGATTTCAGCAATCACTGGCGAATTGCGGCGGGTTGAACTCGACCGCGTGCAAATCCAAATGGGACCCATCCTTTATGAAATGCTCGTTCCCGCTTCGGATCTCCCGCTCCTGCAAGGCGATGTCGGCCAGCAAATGACCTTCCATACGCTCTTTTATATCGAAGGGGATGCTTCGGGCGGAAATCTCGAACCCCGGCTTATCGGATTCCTGCGGCCAGAAGATAAGGCGTTCTTCCAGCTATTCATTACCGTAAAAGGGATTGGCCCGAAAAAAGCCCTCAAGGCCCTGGTCCTTCCCGCCGGCGAGATTGCCCAGGCGATCGAAACGCGAAACACGCGGTTTCTGGTGGAGTTGCCGCAAATCGGCAAGCGCATGGCCGAGCAGATTGTTGCCGAGCTCGCCGGGAAATGCGCGAAATTCGCCACCGCCCTGGCGCCGGGCAAGCCGGTGCAGACCGGCGGTATTTCCGCCCGCTCGGCCAGCGAGGAAGACGCCATCGCCGCTTTGATGGCCCTGGGCGAACGGCGAACCGATGCCGAAATCCTGCTCGACCGCGCCCGCCAGGCCGGTGTGGACGTGAAAACCACCGACGCCCTGGTGCGCGAAATGCTGCGCCTCCGCACCGGAAGATGAGCGGCCCTAAATTATTTACATCACCCCGTCGAAATAAAGCCTGGCGCTGCGCTTCTTGAACATCACAAACACCAGCGCCGGGAAAACCAGTCCCGCCGCCCCCAGGGCAATGCCGGCTTCTATTCCCGTCAGCGCTGATGCATCAGCGCCCGGCCGGGAGGCGGCGAAGCTGTCGATCATCCAGCCGAACAAAACGGCCGACACGATCGCCGTCGCGATTTTCATCATCGCCCAGCGCCGATGAAACCGCGGCGTGAGGAGCGTCTGCTTGAGCAGCCGACGGCTCAGCACCACCAGCCGGAGCGCCAGGCCGAAACCCACCAAGGCCATTATCATCATGGCGATGCATGCGATGATGCTGACGCCCGGCAGCGCATCGCCCTTGAATAACGGCTGGCCGCTTTGCGTCAGCAGCAGCGGTCCGCCGGCAAAACCGACAAGCAGCAATCCGCCCGGCTGCGCGCCGGCGCCGGTGATGCCGATCGTCTGCGAATCGCCGGGGCCGCTCAGGCAAACCAATTGCTGGTCGGGCGATCGGAGCAGGTTCGCCAGCGTTTGCGTCTGCGGCGGATTCAACTTTCCGCCGCTTGCGTCGCGAACCAGCTTGATCAGCGCATCGACATCTTCCTGCCGCAAAATGGGATGATTGGTCGCGTTGAGGTGCGGACCGGCTTTGGTGCGCACGGTGTCGGAGGCGTCGGCGGGATGAAACACGGCGCGGTCATCGTAGATTTCCGCCCGGCCCCCGGCGGTGACAAAAAACACGGTGCGGGCGGCCTCGGAGCTTGCCGACTGCATCGTCCCGCGATCCAAAAGCGCCGAGGCCATTGCCGCATCGGACGCCGGAAGCGTTCCTGGGAAAACCCGCTTACCCGCTTCGCGCAAAAGGACGTCAAGCTGCTGCTGTTGTTCCGGGGAAAGCTCGATTGCGCGTAAAAGCAACGTCACGAGGATTTGCCGATCGGCCGTCGCCAATCCCTGCGGGCCCGGCTCCGGCGGCGCGAACGGCGTGGAGATCATGATGGGCTGATCGGGCGTGGAAACCGGCATTGCCTGTGGCGCGAATTGCTTGGCGCTGGCCACCGACGACGCCGAGACGGAAATCAATCCGCCGGCCACCGCAAACAGCGCCAGCGAGGTGATAATCCCGATGATTCCCGCGACGATTCCCAATCCGCCCACTGCCGACACCGGCCCTGGCCGCCCGAGGTATGCCGGGGCAAAGCGCATCGCCCGCGGCGCGCCGGCGGGCAGCGGCGTCAGCGGCGCCCGCGGATCAGACGAATCGGGCATCGGAAATCCGGGCATATTCAGTGCCATGGGCCATCGTGCCCATGGCATCCCGAGCGAAAATTCCCCAGAACTGTGACAGCCGCACCGTCGCGGCTGTGGAAGTAATGTAACCGAATTGCTATGCCGTGAGGATATGCCCGCAGGTTACTTTCGTGAGGCCGGCCGCCGAATCGGTTATACTCTGATCATGGCAAGAAAAACCCAGATCCCTCCCAAGACCTTCGAAGACGCCCTGGCCGAGCTGGACCAGATTCTCACCAATATCGAGAACGGCAAAGTCGGGCTGGAAGAAAGCCTGTTGAAATACGAGCGGGGAAATTATCTCATCCAGCATTGCCGGGGCGTTCTCAACGCCGCCGAGAAGCAGATGGAGTTGCTCTCGCGTGGTCCCGACGGCAGCATCGTTGCAACCGCCGCCCCCTCGCCGGCCGATGAAGCTGCGCCGAAGACCGACGAAGGCTAAATGACCTTGCGCGATTCGGTACTTCGCGGTCATTCTTCTTTTTTGTTGTGGCCACAGGCCGCACCGAGGAGTACCTCACACACCCGCCGCATGATGCTGCCCGGTTTCCCGAATGGATGGGTGTCATCCTGAGGTACTCCGAAGGATCTTGCTCGCCTTCGCGCAGTCGCTAAATGACATTGCGCGATCAGGCGCTTCGAATCTTCGAAGGGTCCGCACCGCGGACCGTATTTTTCCATTTCAAACGCAATGGTCCGCGGTGCGGACCCTACACGAATCTTGCAAGGTCATTTAGATCCTTCGGAGTACCTCAGGATGACGATTGCCCATTTCGGACATTTTCATCCCGCGGGTGTATGAGGATAACGGTCGCGCGAACGCGCCAACAACCTTAGAAACGCTCTCGCGCAACCATAATCCTTACCACCACCAAAAACCCCGCCGCCGCGCAAGGCTCTTTGCCCAGCGGCGTATCCCCTCACGCTCAGGCCTGATGGCTCCGTGCAAGTTGCTCGGGGCCGTTTGTTCGTTTTCAGGCCGGGCATGTAAGAAAGGATACGACCATGCGTCGCTCGCACAGTTCATCGTCCCGTTGCATTCGACAGGCAACTCACACCCTCGAGCCGCTGGAAGGCCGGCAATTATTCAACGGCGGCAGCGTCGATACCACATTTGGCAGCAACGGCTTTACCCGGCCGTTCGGCTTTATGCCGGAGGCAATTGCAATTCAGGCCGACGGGAAATCAGTCGTCGCCGGAAATCTGAACAACCAGTTTGCCGTGGGGCGTATCGACGCCAACGGGCAGGTCGATACCACGTTCGGTCCCAACCATTCCGGCGTCGACGCCGGCATTGCTGCGACCTCCATCAACGGACAAAAGGTGTATGTAAAAAAGGTGGCGGTGCAGAGCGACGGCAAAATCATCGTGGCCGGTAGCATTGGAAGGGGCAACGATTATCAATACGCCCTGGTCCGCTTCAACGCCAACGGCTCGCTCGACACCAGCTTTGGAATCAAGGGCGTTGCCTACATCCTTCCTTACAACGATGAAGCCTGGATCGGCGGCCTGACAGTTCAGCCAAACGGCAAAATCCTCTTCACCGCTTCGCGCGATAACGGAACTATTCTTGATGACTCAGACATTATCGTCGCCAGGCTTTTGCCCAACGGGTCGCTCGACAACACCTTCGGCGACAGCCTTGGCTCGATCCGCCGAGGGTACGTCACCACCGATTTCAACAGCCGCGGCGACACGCCCACCGGTATCGCGCTGATGTCCAACGGCCAGATTGTTGTTGGCGGCGACGCAGGCGGCGGCGGGCAACAGGGATGGGTCTTTGCCCGTTACAATCCCAACGGCACGCTCGACAAGACCTTCGATCACGATGGGATCGTCGGCACCGATTTTCCATCGTTCAATTATCAAGGATCGCTCGACGCGTTTGCCGTCGAACCGGATGGCGAAATTTATGCCGCCGGAATCGTCGCCCAAAGCCGCGAATTCGTCGCCCATTATCTTCCCAGCGGCGCGTTCGATATTCACTTCGGAAACGGCGGCGTGTTTCCCGGTTCGGCGGCAAATTACACTCCCCCCGTTGCCGTCTTCCTGCCGGCGCCGGGGAAGATTCTCATCGTCAATTCCACCGGCGGCGGCGTGCAGGCCGTCCAATACGCCAGCAGCGGCGCGCTGGACCCGAGCTTTGGCGTCAAGGGCGTCGCCACTGTAAGCGCCGCCGGAACCGCCGGCGTCAACTCCAACAATCTCTTCTACGCCATAGGCGCGGTGGAAAATGGGCATGGGCAGTTTGTGGTGGCTGCCTGGTCGGGGTCGGCTGATCCGTCGACGTCGTTCACGCGCATTGTCGAGGAAACGCCGACCGTTACCGTCAGTTCCTCGCAAACCATTGTCGGAGCCAGGATCGAAGAAACGATCACCGTCAAACGCGACCAGGCCTACGACTTTGATACGAAGGTGACCATCAACACCACGCTGACAAATGCCGGCCACGCGGCGATGGCCGCCGTCGCCAGCCCTGCCGGGGCCACCGCGGCAGGTGAGCTGGTGGTCGATATTCCCGCCGGCCAGACGCAGGTTGTCTTGCACCTGGCCGAGCCGATTATCCAGCCGATTCCCGTCGCCAAAGGAACCTTTAGCGAGGCATAGGCCGCCTGAATGACCTTGCGCGATACCACGCGGCCTTCTGGCTCCCTCTTTCCTGTACTCAAGGGGAGGGAGCGATCACCACGCCGAATTCCGCACCGTCATCTAAATGACCTTGCGCGATTCGTGTAGGGTCCGCACTGCGGACCATTACGTTTGAGATGGAAAAACACGGTCCGTGGTGCGGACCCTACGAAGATTCGAAGCGCCTGATCGCGCAATGTCATTTTTAGCAGCCGTCCCCTTTTCGCGGCCAGGCGTCATTTCGCAGGTGAAGTCTCGCGCTGCCTGATGATGACCAGGCACGTTGCCGGCGCAGGCAGTGAAATCGTAATGCGTCCCCCATCGGCGATTACTTTGCCCTCGACACGATGCGCGAAATCGTGATCGGAATCGGTAACGAACGCTTCGCAAATCCCCTCGCCTTTCCACGGAAGATTCTGCATTTGCATCGAAATGTTGCCGTTGGCGGCATCGAGATTGGAAAGCAAGACGCCAACCTGCGAATGGTCGTCGTTCATTCCCGCGCAGGCGAAGAGCCGCGGCGAAGAGCCCTTTACTTCAACCCTGCTGGGCGTGTCGAGCAGTCCGCGAAATGCCTTGAACGCATAAAAATTCCGCCGCGGCGAGCCGTGCTCGGAAAACAACCCCAGCGGCTGGGTGTTCATCGCGAAGAAATTCGCCATGTCCACCGGGCTGTCCTGCAGCACGATCAGCACGCCGGCGATGAACGCGGCGGATTCGGCGCCGGTCATGCGGGCAAAATATTTCTCGCGAACTGCCCCCTGCGTGCTCAGATCCAACGCCAGCCATCGGTTGTCCGGCAGATAGTTCCACTCGTTTAGTTGCATCTCCGTTTTTTGAAATCCATATTGGTTGAGCAAGTCGCGAATCCCCCGGGCGCGCACGGCATATTCATTGGGATCGTTTCCATAAAGATGCCACGAGCAGAAATCCAGCGGCAGCGAATTGTCGCGGCAATAGGCCAGAAACTTGACCAGAAATTCCCCCGCCTTGAACCGGCCATCAACCACCTGTCCCGTATATCCCACCGCCGGCCCGCCCACTTTCAACTCCGGCCAGCGCGATTTGATGGCCCGCGCCGCCGTCGCATACAAACGGAAATAATCGTCATCAGTCCCGGTGAAGCATGACGGGCGATTCTCCGGCTCATTCCAGATTTCCCAATATGCAATTCCATCCCGCGCGCCATCGGCCCACCCTTCGTTATAATGCCGGATGATCCCCACGCACTGCTGCGCCCAGCGATCGTAATTGGCCGGCGGGTTCACGAAATATTTTCGCGGCGTATGCTCGATGCTTTCGCCCAGCCGGTAAATCACCTTCGACCCGGTTTTCAAAACCGCATCGATGCAGGCATCGGTTTTTCCAAAATCGTAACTGCCCGCAAGCGACGGATCGGCGGCGGGATTTGGAAACACCACATGCATATCCACCACATCCCCACTCGGCCAGCGGCAGTCGTGCAGCCGCGCAAACGGAACGCCAATCTCGCGATAAGAAGCCGACAGATCGATCAGCCCGCCGAATTGGATCGGCCCATCGTTGCCGCCCTGTAGCGCCCGGATTTTCCCCGCCGCCCTGGAGCAATTTACCGTAATCTCGACGCCATGCACCGGCGTTGCACGCGCCAGCGCCAACAGCGCGAGGACGCCAAGGCCAAGGAAATAGTTATTGGTGAACATGTTGATTGTGGGGGAAAAACGACGGGTCTTTCACCTGATCAGATTCCGCTCCTGAGCCGCTTCGCGCCGGTTGATGCCGTGGGCGATATAATCCTTATAGCATGATCTCCAAATTGCTGCGCATAATCACACTGCCGCTGCGATGGGTCACGCGGCTGCTGGCCGGGCCATCGCATCGGCCGCTCTGGCGACGAGCCTTGCGCACCATCTTATCGCTGGTGCTGCTTTGGCTTCTCGGCACGGGCATCGCCGCGACGGCGTTTACGCGACGATTGACCTCGCCCAAGCCGCAGCCGGCGCCGGTGGTTTCCTGGGGCGTGCTGGAAAATCTGCGCCTGAAAACCAGCGACGGCCAGGAAATCGGCGCGTGGCTCAATCCGAGTGGAACGCACGCGCCGGTGGTTCTATTTCTCCACGGCATCGGCGATACGCGTTCGTTTTGGCTGCCGCAGATGCAGATGCTGGCGCAACATGGATACGCCTCGATGGCGATCAGCTTCCGAGCCCATGGCGATTCATCCGGCCGAATTGAAGATTTTGGCTATTCCGGACGCCACGATGTGCAGGCGGCGGTCGAATATCTGCATGCCAGGCTCCCCGGGCGGCCCATCGTTCTGGTTGGCGATTCACTCGGTTCCGCAGCGGCCATCTACGCCGCCAAATCGCTCGATCATCACGTGGCCGGCTATTTTCTCGAATCGCCTTACCACGATCTGGAAACGGCGGTGCGAAATCGAACGAATCGAGCGCCGCCGCCTTTCAATTGGATCGCGTTCCAGGGCCTGCGATTGTGGGCCAAGGTGCTGATTCCCGAGAAGACCAGCGTCATTCGGCCCATCGATGATGTGGGCAACATCCCCACCGATGTGCCGGTTGTATTTCTGGCAACGCGGCGCGATCGATGGTGTCAACTTTGGGAAGTTGAGGATCTTCACAAGGCCATTGCCGCGCACGCGAAACTGGTGGTGATCGACAGCGACAAACATGGGGCATGCTCGCGGACGGATAGCCGCAGATACGATGCGGAACTGCTGGAGCTGTTAGAAAGGGCGCGCTGACTGCTCGGCGTGTTGAAACCTAAATAAGCCCCGAACGATAACTAAGGCGCACCCGGAACAAACTGCCGTGCCCAGTCAGAATCGTCCGCACTCAAAGCAGGTTGTAGTTGTCGGCGGTAAACGTAATCCTCGTATCCGGCCGAGTCATAGACACGATCAATTGCAGCCTTGATGTCGAGAATTGCATCAGCATCCGGGGCGCGAAGCGGTATCGGAATTGGTGAGAAGGATTCCCGCAAAAAGTTCGGCCAGATTCCGGCGCGGGGGCGTTCTTCGGATCGGCTGACGACCGCGCAGTAATCGCAACGAGGCATTCCGTCCAGCGGAAGCCGCGGACCGGCGCGAAGAAGGTCGAGTTCCACCAGATGAGCCCCAGTGGCAAGAATTTGGCGCCGTTTGGCCAGATAGAGATTTCGGTCCGGCCCGGGGTTTTTGTTCGCCGGGCTCAGAACTTCGATCACGGTGATGAGAAGCTGATTTTCCCGATCGCGAATCTCAAGGAACGGATGGTTCTCGATGTCAACGGCTGCACTGAAAGTTCCGTAAAACGGAGCTTGGATGGCCGCACCACCTTGTCGAGGCTGGGCAGTGCCCTGATCAACAACGCCGACGTCGGCTCGGCCGGCAAATCGCCGTTCATCCGACGCCAGTTCATGAATGAAGAGGAGCTCCTCCACCTTGGCAAAATAATTCGGGCGAATCTGTTGGTTCAGATATTCGCGAATCGCAGGAATAAAGCTGTCGTGAAAATCTCCCCAGACCACAGGATGCTCAAGATACGGATTCATTCCGGGGAAGGGCGACGGCATGGGAATATTCTAGCCGTCCAGGACACGCTCATCAAATGCAGTGAGCAATGCGCCTTGTAGGACTTGAACCTACAACCCGCTGATTAAGAGTCAGCTGCTCTGCCAATTGAGCTAAAGGCGCGTTGGGCGGTAAAGAATAGGGCACATTTCATCGTTGTCAAGTTCATCCCGCCTCTTGCGGATTTGCCTTTCCACGGCAAAATGCTCCGCGCTTCTTCACCTTTATCACCGCCAGCGAAAGACGCACAAAAACCATGGCTTACCTTCTCGGCATCGACATCGGAACCAGCGGCACCAAGACCCTCTTGTGCGATGAAGACGGCCTTGTCCTGGCCACCGCCATGGCCGAGCATCCCATCGCCTCGCCCAAGCCGCTCTGGTCGGAGCAAAACCCCGCCGACTGGTGGAACGCCACCATCGCCGCCACCAAAGCCGTGCTGAAAAAGGCGAAGATCAAAGGGGCCGATGTCTCGGCCATCGGCCTTTCCGGCCAGATGCACGGCAGCGTGTTTCTTGGCGATGGAACCGATGCGCTTCGGCCCGCCATCTTGTGGAACGACCAGCGAACCGCCGAGCAATGCGCCGAAATTGAAAGCAAAGCCGGCGGCCGCTCGGCACTGATCGACCTGGTGGCCAACCCCGCCCTCACCGGCTTCACCGCGCCGAAGATTTTGTGGGTTCGCCAAAAGGAGCCGCGGGTTTACGCAAAGACCAAACACATCCTGCTGCCCAAGGATTACATCCGCCTGCGGATGACCGGCGAATATGCCACGGAAGTCAGCGACGCCAGCGGCACATTGCTGCTGGATGTGAAAAATCGCGTCTGGTCGGATCGGCTATTGGATCTCCTGGCGATCGACAAGGCGCTGCTGCCGCGTTTGCACGAATCGCCGGAAGTCACCGGCACGCTGAGCCGCGACGGCGCGGCGGCCCTGGGCCTCAAAGAAGGCACGCCCGTCGTCGGCGGCGCGGGAGATCAAGCCGCCGGCGCGGTGGGCAATGGCATCGTCACCGCCGGCGTGGTCAGCGCAACCTTGGGCACCAGCGGCGTGGTCTTCGCGCACAGCGATCATCCGGTGCTCGATCCAAAGGGCCGCGTTCATACCATGTGCCATGCCGTGCCGGGGAAATGGTGCGTCTTTGGATGCATGCTGTCGGCGGGCGGAAGTTTCCAATGGCTGCGCAATCAGCTCGGCAGCGCCGAAGTGGCCGAGGCGAAAAAGAAAAAGATCGACCCATACGAGCTTCTCATCGCCCGCGCCGCCGCCGCCCCGGCAGGATCCGAAGGCCTGTTTTTCCTCCCATATCTCACCGGCGAGCGCTGCCCGCATCCCGACCCAACCGCCCGTGGCGGATGGATCGGCCTCACCGCCCGCACCACCCGCGACATGCTCATCCGCTCGCTACTGGAAGGCGTCACCTTCGGCATGCGCGATGCCCTGGAAATCATGCGCGGCATGAACGTCGTCTGCGCCCAGGTCCGCGCCTCCGGCGGCGGCGCCCGCAGCGCCTTCTGGCGCCAGTTACAAGCCGACATCTACAACCTGCCCCTGGTCCTCACCAACGCCGCCGAAGGCCCGGCCTATGGCGTAGCCCTTCTGGCCGGGGTCGGCACCGGCGTCTGGAGCAACGTCGAGCAAACTGCCAAAGCCTGCATCAAGCAAACCGAGAAGATCGCGCCGAATAAAAAATCCGCGGCGTTTTACGAGCCGCGATACCGGATATTCGAGAAGCTTTATTTTGATTTGAAGGAAAGATCCGCGGAGATCGCGAAGTTGGGGTGATCGCGTATTAGTCCTGCAACGTGTCGTCGAAAAAAGGGAACGCTCGCGAAGGCGCGAAGGTGCGAAGACAGACGCGAAGAAGAAAAGAAAAGCTCCATTCTGTTCGCTTTTCAGTGGGATCTCATTGCCGCAAAGCTATTCTCACCGCGTATTCTTCGCGTCTTCCTTCGCAACATCGCGCCTTCGCGAGCTCTGATCTCTCCGCCCGGTAACCGTTTAGGCATAGAGCGTGACCCGATGCTTATTGGCCGACTTTAGAAAGAACGGGTTGCGAACGTCGCGCGCGCTTACAAGATCAACTTTTCGACCGAGCAACCGCTCCAAGCCTTCCATCAATCCAAAAAAACGATCGGCAAGAGATGTGATATCCTCATTGAACTCGTAAAAGAAATCGACGTCGCTGGTTGCCGGATCGAACT
Source organism: Tepidisphaeraceae bacterium (assembly GCA_035695715.1). Classification (GTDB taxonomy): domain Bacteria; phylum Planctomycetota; class Phycisphaerae; order Tepidisphaerales; family Tepidisphaeraceae; genus RYN-428. The sequence goes on along the minus strand of DASRRM010000066.1, from coordinate 12,605 downwards.
GCCCGCTGGCTGCAGAGCCAAACAATTCCAGCCGCCGCACGCCATATTGTTCGCACAGGGCGGCGATCTCGTCGCGATATTGTTCAATCACACCCAACACGCGAGTGATTATACTCACTTTCCCGCACCTGCTGCAATTTTCGCAAGCGACTCCGCGATCGCGAAGCCAAACTCCAACGTATTCTTCGCGTCTGCCTTCGCACCTTCGCGCCTTCGCGAGCCTCTGCTTTCCCTGCGAATACCGCGGCGCACAATCACACCGCGCTCCCCTCCGCAGGCGCTTCCCGTTCCACCACTTTCCGCCGTTGCAGTTCACGCGCCACCAGCCAGCAGAAAAGCGACCAGACCAGCCCGATGGTCCACCCCGCCAACACATCGGTCGGGTAATGCGCCCCCAGATAAATCCGGCTGCACCCGATCAAAAACGAAGCCAACGCCGCAAGAATCAGGAAATAGAATTGCAGCACCCGGCTCTTCGTCGTCCGCGCCAACAATCCGCCCAGCGTCAGGTAAATCGTGGCCGATAGCACCGAATGCCCGCTGGGAAAGCTCTGCGTGTAAACGATCACCCCCGCCGCCCGCTCGGCCGGCCGCGGGCGGTCGATCACATGCTTCAGGCTCAGCGTCAGCCCCAGCCCGCCGCTGGTGGCGACGAGCACAAAAACCATCATGCCATACCGCCGGGTAATCAAAAGAAATCCCGCCACCGCCGCCACGACGAGCGTGAGCACGACGATGCCGCCCATCCCCGTAATATCCCGCGCCGCCTCCGCCACCAACGGCGGCCCGGGATGCTCATGAAAATACCGATTGGCGATTTCATCAAACTTCGGCGCGTGATTCTCCCTGATCGAATCGGCGAGATGAATAAACCCCCACACGCCGCAAACGACGACCAGCATGCCAATGAGAAAAAGCCCATCGCGATTGGTCAGCCAGGTGAACGGGCGGAGGAGGGGGGAAGGCATGAGGGGAAGGGTATGCGAGAGTGGATGGATCGCAAAGTAGGCGATCGCGAGCCAGCCGAGCGTGCTACTTCGCGAAATCGGCGACGATATCCCATGCGCCGTTGGCGCGCAGCCTGTTCTGTAGTTCGGTGGCAATCGCCGCATCATTCCAAAGATTCGAGTAGAACGCTTCGCCGCCCGATGACGCGTACCAGCCAGCCATATGCGACCAGGCAAATTCCTTTGGATCGGCCGGCGGCGGATTGGGACGGGAATTCAGCCAATCTCGAATGGCCGTTCCACGTCCGCCTTTTGCGCTGCAAATAGCCGCAGACACCAGGCGCTCGAGAGTCTGAAAATCAGGAACGCCGGCAGTCGGCGGATCGCCGGCGTTCCAGAGAACCAATGAGATTCCCAACGATCCGCCATACATTTGCCATTCGCCCGTAGCGCTTTGCGTTGCTGAAGCGTCAAACTGCCTGACAACCGTTTCAACGGTTGCTGGCGTGGCAAGATCTGCCGGAGCACCTACCGCAAGGTCGGAGTCCTCATTGATTATGATCCGCCGTGCGGGTTCTGTTGTATGTTTCTTCAATCGCTGGCGAACGAGCGGCATGATATTCGCCTTGCCGCCGCACGGGCAGACTTGGATGAAATGCCCGGTAGGCGAATTAAAGGCAAATCGCCCACGAGTCACCTTGCCGCCCCAGGGGTCCGACACCTCGCGTCTTGTGGATGCCGTGGGTAACTGCGCGCCCGGATCGGTGCAGCCAAGGTGGGAAAGCCATCCTTTCCAAAAGGCCCGATCGTGGAAGCCCTCGCAGAATACGACGAATTCAATTTTCATCGCAGATCGTCCTCGATGGATGACCGTGCGAGCGCCACCTCCTGACCGTCGAGCCGCGTTGTTTTCAGTTGACCTTCATCCAGTGCAATCCGATAGACCGCCACCCGCTTGAGCTCTTCATCCGGGCGACCAAGGGTCAGCGCATCGATAAGTTCGAGGCTATGCGTCGTCAAAACAACTTGAACCCCCCGCGCCACGGCGGCGTGAATCGCGCGGGCAACAAGGCGAATCGCCCCAGGATGCATATGCGTTTCCGGCTCCTCCAGCAGAATTGTCGATTCAGCTCGAGACGTGAGCATCATGACCAGACGAAGCAGTAATTGTATGCCATCGCCGGCGAGCCCTATCGGCAACGCGTGATCCTTAAAATTCAAATGCAACGTCGGCACATTCTTGGGTGCCAATATCTCCAGATCCTCCACATCCGGAAGCATCTCCGTGACGAACGATTTCACTTCCTTGCGAAGCCCACGCTGCGAAACCAGCGTATACGCCTCTTCCAGCGACCCGCTGCCGGCTGCGGTCCGGGAGTCGACAATTTCAACGTTATATACCCCAGGCAATTGGCGATTGCCGCGGTCTGCTTTGTCATCAGAGAAAAACTCTTCCGGCGATATGTCCCGGTCGCCCAATATTGGCGAAGCTGAGGTCTGCGAACGCACCTCCACGCCAATCCCCGAAGCTCGCAACACGACTCGGCGAGCGCCTGTTTCAGTCCGCACTGAGACGCTCCCGTACGGCGCGGATTTGTAAAACAGCGCCCCGAAATCGGCCTCATCGAAACTCTTTGCCGATTTATTCGGGCCAACGCTGTGCCGCCTATTCGCGGCGACTTGGAGCGCCTCCAACGAATTCTGCGCGCCACCAAGAAGCAGTGCGTCCAGCACGGTGCTCTTTCCCGAACCGTTGGGACCTACCAGCACCACCAACGAGGTCAACTCCTCAAGCGTGCCGGATTGAACGCCGCGAAAGTTCTCCATTTTCAGGTATCGGATCACGCAAAACTCCATTGCGCCAGGCGCGGCCGTGAAAGAACGCGGTTGCAACTATAATCGCTTTAGGGATTCGATTCATCCTCGGGAAAACAGAATCCGGCCGGGACAGAACTCCAGCAGATCGACGCGGCAAATTGGGGCCGGCCGCCGAGCGCCTAAAACCAGTTTTGACCTTCACCGTCTCAACGGTGATAAACGACGTATGCCAAACCCAACACCCACCTTCTATCTTAAGGCGCTTTCGCCTGTTGACGCGTTTCAGAGATTCACATTCGCAATCAGTGATGCCTTTGGAAACAACTCGGTGAACGAATTGGTCGTTGACACGAACCTTTTGCCCAGACATTTTGTTATTCCGGGCGGCCCAGGAAACACGATACCAAATGACGTGGGGAGTCAAAAAACGATAGAGGAACTGAAGGCCCTCGACGCGATGGTTGAAATTCGCAAGATTCAAACGGTCTGCCCAACCTCTCAAAATGCACAACAGGCAATCAATGTAGTTTATAAGCAAGACGGAATTGATGGCACGATCGAGCTCACTTGCCAGGACGCTGAAATCATTCGAAGCCGGATGACGGGTTTTGCTCAAGCCTTCCGCAAGCAGTTTAATCTCGCCCGTAAGGGTGACTTACTGAAGGCCGAATTTGGTGAGTTTGAGAAGGAGAAACTTCGCTATTATGAGCGATCCCTGAGCGACCTAACCGCCGCCACGAATCGATTGCAACAAGCTGGCGTCGTTCAGATGGAGGAAGCCGATAGATATTTCGCGACGCGGCGAACGAAGCTTGATGACGAGTATCAGACGAGGTTAGTCGATCTCGAAAAACTTCACCACGAAAAGCTGGCGGAGGTGGAGAAAGATCGACAGGCACTCGCAAAGGAAAAAGCGGAGCTCGATCTTCGACGGAGCACCGCGGCACGTCGCTCACTGCTTACCGATATGCGTACAGAGATGGCCAAGGAATTCTCAATTAAGGTTCGGACTGAGGGTTTAAGAAAGCCAATCTTTTGGGCATGTTTAGTGACTATGGGGGTGGGGACTGCCATCCTTGTGGTCGGCATGATTAGATTGCTGGTCGCAACCGCTTTTGATTGGCGATTTATCACCCTCATTTGGTCCGGCCTCGCGATAGGAGTCACAACGCTCGTTTATTACCTCCGCTGGAACAACCACTGGTTTACCCAACTCGCCGACGACGAATTTTTCGTTCGTAAGCTTAACATCGATGTCCTCAGGGCGAGTTGGGTAGCCGAGATGCTTATCGAATGGAAGGAAGAAAAGGACAAGCCCTTTCCAACCGAACTGCTTACGAGTTTTACAGAGGGCCTTTTCCGGGAGCGACGGCCCGGCGTCCCCGACCATCATGTGGCAGCTGATGTCGCGAAGTTCGCGGGTGATATATCGAAATTCAAAGTGAGCAAGGATGCGATTGAAATCAGCAAAAAGGCGTGAGAACGAGCGGAACCGCTCAGCACTTCTCTTTAAAGAAATACGCCAGTATTCGGACGCCTCCGCCTTAGTTCCTCCTCCACGATCCGATTCCCGTTTCTGTGGCAGCCCATGGATAGTTGATTAGTTGTATTTGCCCTATGCTTGCTTAATGAGCAGTCCCAACTCATCACCCTCAACTATGCTGCACTCGACTTTGTAAAATGCCATCAACCGTTTAGCCAATTCCTCCATGAATGTGATGGGGACGTAGGTCTTTAGGCAGTCAGACCACACAAATCCCTCATCAGAGTAGGTAGTATCCATGATCAAATCCGACATTTTCACAAACAGAATGTCGGCTTCATTGCCGAAAGTGACGATGGAAATCCTCCCCTCAATGAATTCACTCAGGATCTCAGTCACCTTGTCCATCAGTATCTGTTCTATCTGGGGCGTGTCGGTGTTGACGATAGTGAACTGACCAGAGTGGGACGGGTGATTCGCGATGATGATTTTTGTATCCGGCCGTTGGCGTCGCGATGCAACGAATGAATCGTTAATGTACGCGTGGAACCTACCGCCTGCATTAATGGTCGCCATCACCTCTGAAAACTTCAGTTTCGGTATTCCCGGGGCATCGGTTTCCCCGAGAAATTCCCCAAAGTTCAGGTTAGCAAATTCAACTTCAGGCACTGGGACTGAGGTCGCTGCCACATATATCGGCTGTGCGTCTGGTCGCAGCTTCACGCCGTTGGCATCACACAGTTCCCCCGCCTGATTTCTCGCCAACATCATCGGCTGCCACCCGTGATACCGGGTGCTCCCCTCAAACGTGACGCAGCCGATGGGCTTGTATACGACGGTGATTTCAGCCGTCATTGGGCTGCTGCCGTCGCCCGTTTGCCACCCGGAATGGATATTCGTGACACGGCATGAACGTGGTTCTTTACCCATCCATGTAGTTGCATTCACCCCCTCATGAAGCGCCATTGCTTCTCTCGTCCCGCTGGCGAACTGTGCTCTGAATTTGAGTATTTTGGGTTCCATGCCGTCATTGTAGCCGCGCGATGGAATCGGACCAGCCCATCGGAGTCTCTGGCGAGATCGCGGTTGCTTGACTTGCGTACGAGTTCGGGACCGTAACCGGTGGAAGCCTTGGGCTATCGAAGGGCGAGTAACTCGGGTTCAAACGGCCCGCGATGCTTGTCAGAGAGCGCCAGATACTCGAAATTCGTATATCTCCAGGTCTTTTCAACCCGATAGTGGTGATACCAAACCTCAACCGTGCTACGCATCTCCATGCCATTTGAATAATCAAAAACCTCACCTCCATAATCTAGCCAGCAATGACCCATTCTGACACCGTTGCTGCTAATGATCGCATGAACCAATGCCCAGCCCTCGGGCTTGTCCATTTGCAGCAGCTTTGACCCGTTAGCGGAGTAGCAGTCGCCTCTGGCGTCCTGTTTGGTGGTCTTACTCATAGGATCGATTCCTGCAACGAGAGATTACTGCAGGCTGGCGGGTCACGAGGGGCGGCACGGCGTCATAATCCAATGGCCTGGCCTCGGCGTCAAACAAGCGAACCTTAAGCGCGGGGTTGTTTTTGATCGAGTTCGGTCATGAGGTCGCAACCCGCTTCAGTGCGCAGACTTCTCAACCTCCATCGCGAACGCCTCGGCGGTTTGCGGGCGGATCAGGCGGACGCCATACTCGTTGAAGAGCGGCTCAACGTGGTCGCTGATTTCCCTGGCCTGCTCCGGGGTTTCCTGAGTGGAAACGACGATCAGTCGGCGATTCTCGCCGTCGATCGGGTGCCGCTGGATCAGATCGCCGTTGAGGGCCAACGACGCCGCCTGTGTTTCGGCGTGCTTATTGGAAGGAAAGACGTGCGGCTTGACGAGATTCACCACGCCATTTCGATAGGCGTATGGGATCTCCAGGCGGCGTTTGTAGACGGGCACGATGATTCTGCCGGGGATGGGACAGCGATATCCCATCGGGCGGCGGATGGGACATTTTTCGTCCCAAAAATGTCTCAAATGTCCCATCGCCGCCCGCGGCGGCGGCGATGGGGAAAATGCCGTAAACCCCTTCAATTGCGGCGATTGCGTCGTTTAAAAAGATTGCACGTGTCCCATTTTGGATGAAAAATCGCAAAAAATGGGACAATTCGGGACATGGGCCATGGTGCGCACCATTTTGGGGCGCGAAATGGTGCGCTTTGGGGCGCGGGAGCTGGCGGGGATGGCTTGTTGCCGGAAGCCGACGGTGGGCGGCGGGCGCCGTTGGGACGAGCCGGGGCGGGCGGGCGGCTGGCGCTGGCGAACGGTTGCGCTGGGAAGTTCGGCGGACATTTTGCTTCCCTTCCCAAACGCCTGCGGTATTTTCTACCTCCATGGCAGTGGCATCCGAATCGAAGACGGCGGTGGCCTGGCTGGTTCCGGTGGCGGGGCCGGTGTTGCCGCCGGTGGAATTGGCCGGGCGCACCGGGGGAATTTCCATCGGGCGGATGGAAAGCTGCGACGTGCGCCTGCACGCCGACAGCGTCTCGCGGAACCATGCCCGCATTGTCTTTGACGGGTCGCGCTGGCGGATCACCGACCAGAAAAGCCGCTGGGGGACTTTCGTCAACGGCATGAAGCTGGAGGCGGCGGATGATGTGCCGCTGGGCGAGGGGGATTTACTGCGCATCAGCCCGTGGACCTTTCGCTTCTCGGCCAGCTCGTCGGCCAAGGCGGGTTTGCTGGATGGCGCGATGGAGGCGGTGGACGATGCCGCCGAGACGGCCAAGGCCGTGCATACGCTGGTGGCCGAGCGCATGCCGTCGCTGGGGGATGAGATGCTCGGGCTGTTGCTGGATTCGGCGGGGGCGATTCATGCGGCAACGTCGGAGAAAACACTGGCCGAGGTGGTGCTGGAAAAGGCCTGCCAGGGAAGCGGCCTGCCCAATGCGGCCATGCTCAAGCCCGCCGGGGGCGCGGGGCGATTTGAGGTGCTGGCGTCGCGATCGCCTAAGGGATTCGCGTCGATCGTCTACAGCCGGTCACTTATCAACGCGGCGGCGGATGGGAACGTGGCGGAGCTGTCAGCCGAGCGGCAGTCGTTTGATATTTCGCAGAGCATTGTGAGCATGGGCGTGCGCTCGGCGTTGTGCGTGCCGCTGATGCTGGGGCCGACGGTGGCGGCGTATCTGTATCTCGATTCGCGCGGCGATCCCAGCTCGGCCAATCGGCTGCCGTTGCGGCCGCATGCGTCGGCGTTTTGCCTGGCGCTGGGGCGGATGGCAAGCCTGGCGCTGGCGAACCTCAAGCGCATGGAGATGGAGCGGCGAAGTGCCGACATAGAGGCCGACCTTGCCGCGGCGGCGGCGGCGCAGCAGTGGATTCTCCCCAAACGCCAGGCGACTTTCGGCGCATTCGCCTATACCGGCGAAAGCCGGCCGGGCGAATACGTTGGCGGGGACTTTTACGACATCCTCCCTCTTGACGAACATCGGCTGGCGGTTGCCATTGGCGATGTGTCGGGTCATGGCATTGCCGCTTCGGTGCTGATGACAGCCAGCGCCGGATTTTTGCACGCGGTATTGCAGGAAACCGCCGACGCCGAGGCGGCGATTAACCGCCTGAACCAGTTCATCGGCCCGCGAAAGCCGCTGGACAAGTTCATGACGATGTGGGTTGGCGTGCTGGATCTAAAGAATCGCAGGCTGAGTTACATCGACGCCGGACATGGCTATGTGTTCATGGCCGACGCCAGCGGCGTTCCGCGGCAGCTTCCGGTGGGCGAGCATTTTCCGCTGGGAATCGACACGAAATATCACTACGGCCCCACCACCGTTGAGCTTCCGGCCGCCGGAAGATTGCTGCTCATCAGCGACGGCATTGTCGAGCAATTCAGCCCCACGCGCGACACCGGCCCGCTGCTGCCGTTCGGCACCGGAGGCGTTGCCCGCACGGCGCAATCGCCGGCGGGCGAGGCGGATTTGGTGGCAGCGCTGTTCGCGGCGGTTGTGGCGCACGCGGGGCGCGAAAGTCTGTCGGATGATGCGACGGCGGTGCTGGTGAAGTGGTGAGGAAGTGGAGGTGGAATTGAAGAAGCACGAATGCCGAATGACAACCTTGGGGGAGACCTCTTATCGGACACGACAGGCATCAACTCTCAAACGCCGCCGGGTGTTTCCATGGCTCGCGGTAGGGTCGCAGCAGCAGCGCGTTGGCTTCGTCGTCGTTGACGATTTCCTGCTTATCAGAGTCCCACGTCAGCGATCGGCCTACCTTCATTGATAGATTCGCCAGGATGCAGCTTGCTGTTGACATATAGCCTTGCTCGATATCCGCCACCGGTTTGCCGCGGCTGGCGATGTTGTCGAGCAGGTTTTTCATGTGGGCGCGAATGGCCGGGGCGCAATGCTTTTCCAGGTCCTTTTCGGTCTTGTCTTCGGGGTATTGTTCCAGTTCATAGACCACGTCTTTATGCACGGGAGCGCCGCCGTCGCTGGGGTTGAAGGTGTAGCCCATCACGCTGCAATCGAGCGTGCCCTTATCGCCGTAGAATGTCGCGCCCCACGGATAGCGTGGATGCGCCAAAGCCCCGGCTTTGGGCTCTTTTTCCTCGGCGTAGGCAAAGCCGCTCGGCAGATCTCCCCAGGTGCGATGCTGCCAGATGACGGCGGTTTCGGGAAAGTTAAACGTGGCGGTTTGCGTGTCGGAGATATTGGCTTTGCTCGCCTTGTCGACATAGATGCCGCCGGTGGAGGAAACGCTGGTGGGCCAGCCCAGCGCCATCATCCAGCGGACCATGTCCAGCATGTGAACGCACATATCGCCAACGATGCCATTGCCGTATTCCATGAACGCGCGCCAGCCGCGGGGATGACACAGCTTGTTATAAGGCCGCTCCGGCGCTGGCCCGCTCCACATCTCGTAATTCAAATTGGGCGGCGGCGCGGTGTTGGGCGGATTATCCCGGGTGCGCATGTGGTAATAGCAATAAATCTCCACCATCGCGATATTCCCCAGCGCCCCCTGGTCAATGAACTTTTCCTTGGCCTCGACCAGGTGCGGCGTGCTTCGCCGCTGCGTGCCGATCTGCACCACGCGCTTGTTCTTGCGCGCCGCGGCCAGCATCGCCTTTCCCTCGGCGATGTCGACGCTGATTGGCTTTTGACAATAGACGTCCATTCCCGCGTCAACCGCCGCGATCATCGGCAAGGCGTGCCAATGGTCGGGCGTGCCAATGAGGACGATGTCCAGGTCTTTCTCGGCGAGCATTTTTCGATAATCGCCATAAAGCCGCGGCTTTTTCTTCGACACCTGCCGCGTGGCGACCAGGTCGGCGGCGTTTGCCAGCATCTGAGAATCGACATCGCAGAGCGACACGACATCCACCGGCGCGACTTGAATCAGCCGGCAAAGATCGGTCTTCCCATACCACCCCGTTCCGATCAGCCCAACGCGCAACGGCTTTTGGTCCGCCGCGCCGTAGACATGGGCATTCATCGCCGAAAGCGCCAGCGTGGCGGCCGAGGCGCCAAGGAATTCACGACGGTTCATCAGGAGGTCCTCCGGTAGAGCGACGAGGGGAATGGAAATCCGATCGATAGAATTAATGTACCGACGGAAGGGGAGAGATACTAGCGCCAGCCGGTGTTTGCGGACGGAAAATCCACTTCAAGCCGGGTCAAGCGCAGCGCCGGCCCGGATCCTATTTGCGCAATCGGCGCGTTTTCGCGAACCGATCCGGGCCGGCGCTGCGCTTGACCCGGCTTGAAGTGTCATTTGCAGCTCCGACGTTTCATTTTCCAGCGTCGTTCATCAGCGCGTTCCCAATCATCCCCGCATCATAAACGCATCCGCCCCACGTTCCCCCGCAGGCATTTTGCAAAACAGCCCACAACTTAGTGTCGGTAGGAAGATCTGCATCGGGCGCCAGATCAGGCCGTGGGGGGCGCGATTCCAGTATCTGTTTCCCCCATGCGTCATCGTGAGTGCCTGCTCCATCGCCGATGAGGTCGACGGTGCCGATCAGTCGATTGCGGTCGATGACAATGCGAATGACGTCACCATCCAGCACTTTTCCGATGGGGCCGTCGGCGAGGGCTTCGGGGCCGATGTGGCCAATGCAGGCGCCGGTGGAGACGCCGGAGAAACGGGCGTCGGTCAGCACGGCCACGTGTTTGCCGAAGGGAAGTTGGCGCAGGGCGCTGGTGATCTGGTAGATTTCCTCCATGCCGGCCCCCATCGGCCCGCGGCAGATGAGGACGATCACATCGCCAGCGTGGATTTTATTTTCCTTGATGGCGCGCATCACGCCGCGTTCGCTGGTGAAAACGCGCGCCGGGCCGGTCTTGCGGTATACGCCGTCGGCATCGACGACGGTTGGATCGATCGACGTGCTTTTGATGACCGAGCCTTGCGGGGCGAGATTGCCGCGCGGGAAGGTGACGGTGCTGGTGAGGCCTTTGGCTCGCGCCGCGGCCGGCGACATGATCACATCGTCGGGATTAATACCATCGCTCGCCATGAGGATATCGCGGAAGCGTTGTCGGCGGTCGCAGCTTTGCCACCAATCGAGCGTCGCGCCCAGACTTTCGCCGGCGACGGTCAGGCATGATTCATCGAGCAGGCCCAGCGCGCGGAGATGCAGCATCACTTCGGGAACGCCCCCGGCGAGAAAAACCTGCACGGTGGGGTGGCCCTTTGGGCCGTTGGGCAGGGCATCGACAAGCCGGGGCACTTGGCGGTTGATGTCGATCCAGTCATCGCAGGTGGGCCGCGGCAAACCGGCGGCATGGGCGATGGCGGGAATGTGCAGCAGCAGATTCGTCGACCCGCCGAACGCGGCATGCACAACCATCGCATTCCGCACGGCGGCGGGGGTGAGAATGTCCTTCATCGTCAGCCGCCGCTCGTCCAGATTCACCAGCGCCCGCGCCGAGCGCACCGCCATGTCGAGCCAAACGCCCTGGCCCGATGGCGCCAGCGCCGAGTGCGGCAATGAAAGGCCCAGTGCCTCGCCGACGACCTGGGATGTTGCCGCGGTTCCCAGGAATTGGCATCCGCCGCCGGGCGAGCCGCAGGCTTTGCAGCCGAGTTCCGCCGCTTCCTCGAGGGATAATGTGCCGGCGCTGTAGCGCACGCCAATCGTCTGCACTTTGCCGGCGTCTTCGCCGGCGGTGGGCGGAAGCGTTACGCCGCCGGGCACCAAAACGCCCGGCAGATGCGTCGTTCCCGCCAGCGCCATCATCATGGCGGGCAGTCCCTTGTCGCAGGTTGCCACGCCCATCACGCCAGAGCGCCTCGGCAGCGAGCGAATCAGCCGGCGAAGGACGATCGCCGCGTCGTTGCGGTAGGGCAGGCTGTCCATCATCCCGCGCGTGCCCTGGGTTCGGCCATCGCACGGATCGGTGACCGCCCCGGCAAACGGAATGCACCCAAGCCGCTTGAATTCTCGCGCCGCCGCCTGGCAAAGCAGGCCGACTTCCCAGTGCCCGGTATGATATCCCAGCGCGACAGGCGACCCATCATCCGCCCGAATTCCCCCGGCAGTCGACAGGATCAAAAACTCCTTCCGTCCCAGCGCGCTGGCCTCCCATCCCATCCCCGCATCCTGGGTCAAGCCGAACAAATCGCCGCTGGCCCAGTTGCGGAGCATGTCATCGGTAAGGGGGAGCGAGCCGGAGGGGCCTGGGCCGTTGGTGCGGATGGAGAAGATGGAGGGGTCGTTGGAATCGAGGAGGCTGCGCGTCTGCGTGGAAGGTGTCATGACTCAATTGTATGAGATCAATCACGGGCCGCACTATAATGCTGGACGGCAACGTCGGGAAATTCCACGAAAAGGCGGGCCGATTTGCGCTGCATGCGGATACGACCTCCGCGCTACCCGCAGCCGATGCCCCGAATGCGGCGCCGTTCCCAACCACGACGTGCCCTGACGAAATCTCCCATCACATGTTATGTCGCGCCGGGTCGAAAAGTTCCCCAATGATATCCACCGCAACGTACGCCACGTTTCACCGATTGGCTGATGTTGGCCCGGGCCTTGATGAGGAATTTCGCGCTCTCGGTTAAGATTCCTGGCATTTCAGGATTCTAGAGCGGGTTGCAATTGAATGTACACCCAGAAGTTTTCAGAAACTGGCTGAATTCCGGGAAAAAAAGACCATCGCGGCTTTCGGCGAGTGTGTACATTCAATTGCAAACCGCTCTAATGCACGCATCAATCCGGAAGAATCCGCTGGGGTGCACGCCCGTTGTTGTATGGCGTCAGCGGGGGTAATAATAGCGGTTCGGCAATGGATTGCCGTGTTCACGAATGGCACAAGCGATCAAGGAGGATCGACCATGTCTCGAATCAACCGCGAAGAACTTGGGAAACGA
>DASRRM010000065.1:0-9271 GCA_035695715.1 Tepidisphaeraceae bacterium | reverse complement strand
GTCTTCCAGCCGAACTGGCAAGCGGGCGAGGACATGCCACGGTTTTCCGCCGTCGAGGGTTTCGCCGATGTGGGTCAGGCAAAGCACGAGCATCTGGTTTTCGTCTTTGCCGATGAGCGGGCCTGAGCGCACCAGGCGCTGTTGAATCCATTCCTGAGGGAAGTTTTGGCCGACGATCTGCCAGCTTTTTCCCTTATCGCCGCTGGTGTAGACGCCGGTGGAATTAAGCCAGTAGACCTTGTTTTTGAATCGGCGGCTGAGGCCGATGAAGGTTGCCGGGAATTTTTTCCCGTCAGGGGTGACATAGGGCGGCGGCGGCGCGACCTCTGCCAGGGTTTTGCCGCCGTCTTCGCTGCGCATCAGCTTTTCGCTTTGAAACAGCAGGGAATCATCCTCCATCAGCGCCATGCTCTGGGTATTGACCTGCTTCATGATATCCGGCTGGAACTCGGTAAAGGAGTCGCCCGCGTCACGGCTCAGCCACATTCGCGAAGGCCAGGTGTGCGAGCGTGCCACGATCATTTTGGCATCGCCGGCGCCGTCCCAGTTGATCTGGCCGTCCTCGAATCCGAAAGCGAGCTTGAAGTTCATGTACTTCCATGTTTTTCCGGCGTCGAGGGAAAAGCCGCTGTGGTCTGAGGAAAAAATCCTGATCTTCGATCCTTCGGGACTGATATAGAGATTGGTAGGCGACTCGTTAAATCCCCAGGCGAGGATGTCGTGGTTCAGCCAGTCGAAGGTCTGGCCGCGATCTTTGCTGACCCAAAGCGCGCCGCCCTGGGGAAAGGCGTAAAGCGTTCCGTTGCTGCGATCAACCGCGACCAATGGTCCCCAGAGGACGCCGCCGCCAATTTTGGGGGCCTGCTTTTTTGCCTTGAGCCAGGCATCGTTCAGACGATCGCCGAGGCTAACCCAATCTGAGGCGCCCGGAGCAACCCATGCGCGCGTGTCAGGCGTGCCGCCGGCGGCGCGAAGGCTTGGAGTTATGAACGCCAGGATGATGCCGGCCAGCGTCAACCTGCCAACGAGAGCGGCGCGCAGTATCATGCAATGTCTCCGTGAGAATTCGATCCATGAAACATCGTGTGGTACCCGCCTGAGGTACCGGCGTTACTTTCGAGCTTTGTCGCGCCATGTGAACGCAATATTTCCCGGGAAAAACGAGGTGAACATTGACGGGTTCGCGGGAAAGTATGCTTTGACGAGCGAGGCGGCACAAGCATAGAATTGCGAGCATGGCACTCTGGCAACCTCTCGCCTGCGCCGCTCGGCATTATCTGGTTGCTCTCCTCGCCGGCGAGCGCCTCCGCGAATAACACCCAGTACGTGAAACGATGTTCCATCGTGCCATCAAGCTTCTCGCCGCGCTCTCCCTGGTGGCCTGCGCATTCTCCACCTTCATGTGGATTCGCAGCACCTGGAAAATCGATTCCCTCCATTGGAATTACGGCTCGCGCGAGTCGCTCATCGTCAGCGATCGGCATTCCATTCAAATGCAGGTGTATTCCGAAATCGGCCCCAAATCGGACGGTGCCGGATGGCTTATGGTTTCCCTGACCGGCAGCGCCATGCGCGACATGGTTCCAGACTATCGCGACACGCCGCTGCAACATGGCTGGTTTGGAATCCGGCATCTTGTTTCTGCATATGACACGTCAACAACCAACAACACGCCGGTTCGGCATATGCAGCTGCGGATCATTATTTTTCCGTGGCTCCTGGTGGTTGCGCTGACGGCGATCGCGCCGGCGATGCATTGTCTTCTGCGATGGCGAAATCGAGCCGCTCCCCGGTCAAACATATCGCATCGGCGGCGATTTCACCGAGCGGTAATAGCCGTGTCGCTCGCCGCCTGCGCGCTGGTTGTGTTCTTCTGGATTCGCAGTTTCACGTTCGATTTATTCGAAGGACGCTTCGTGGCAGACCGGACGTACTCGTTTGCGGGCAGCCAGCGAACGGGGGCATTTGTTTTCAGCCTTGAGGACGATCCGAGGAGCTATCGTGCGTCGGCGGACGCCAGGCGTGGCCAATCGCTATTTTCCGAATCGCCGGATGAAGGCTTATTGCCGCCGCGGCCCGGCATCACCGACTGCTGGACACTTTCGGCCGATTACAACTGGTATCCGTTTGGCACCAATCAAGACGATGTGCATCAATGCATGTTGCCCGGCGCTCCGCAGCCTTTTCCCGGGTTTAGCTATCGCAGTGAGCGGCGCTATCCGCAACTCGCCGGATCGCTTTTTGGCGGCCCGACCGGGAATGACACGTCAGTGCCGCCAACCATTACACGAACCGCGATGATCCCTTACTGGTTCATTTTCGCGCTGACCTTGGCGCTTCCCGTTAAGGCAGGCATCGGCTGGTTGTATGACGGTTGGCGTGGTAAAAGGCGTCGCAATCGCGGCCTGTGCCAAAACTGCGGTTTCGACCTCCGCGCCAGCGCCGGGCGATGCCCGGAATGCGGTGTGCAACGGTAGTACTTTAATTCGGAGGAATCATCATGTCGCGACGTCTTCTGATTGTGCTTGGACTGCTGGCATTGCTCGTCCCGGCGGTGGTAAAGGCCGAGGAGCCGTTCCCGGGCGTTTATCGGTCTGATGCCGACGACAAGGGCGTCACCGAGGAATGGACCATCACCGGCAGCCCCGGATACTGGAAAATCGAGATTTCCTTGCACGACAAGGCAGGCAAGGAAATCGGGCACGGCCATGTCGCCACCGCAACCCGAAAGGGGAAGGAACACGAGCTGAACTTTGTCGTGGAATGGAACACGCGGCCCGAAGGCTGGCCGGATTTCCCGCATTGCCAAATGGTGATGGATGAAACCGACAAGGACAAGGCGACGTTCAAATACCAAAATCGCCGGAAGGATTTTCAGACTGGCGTATTGCACCGGGTGAAAAAATAGCCGGCCTCCGCCAGGCCTCCGGCAGCCGGGATTGTAAGAAAGCTCAGCGGCGGTGCGACTCTTTCCGATCGGGGTTTATCGGAGGACGCACATGTTGCAGCGGGCCGTTTGTATTTTCGCGCTTCTGGTCATTGCGGCGGTGGCGTCGGCCGGCGATGGGCCGGCGGGGGTGTTGCCGGCGAGCTTTGGGGAACCGGCCCTGCCGGTGCGGGGGTGGATCGAGAATTTCAGCTATGGGCACCCGCAATTCAGCCCGGACGGGCAACGGCTGCTGATCGGCAATATTCATAAAGGCTGCGTTTATGACCTGGCCACGATGAAGCCGATTTGCCAGCCGTTTCCGGCGGATTGGAATGCGAATGGGTATTGCTATGCCGGGGGCGGCTCGCTGATATTTGTGACCGGGGACGTTGGGCCGTCGCCGGCGCACCATCGCGCGCAGTACTTCGATGCCGCCACCGGGAAGCCGGTTGGTTCTGCCTTTACCTGCGACGGCAGGTATGGCGAATCGTGCACCAGCAGCGACGGCAGCAGGCTTTGCCAGCAATACCGAAAGTCCAACGGAAATATCGAAATCCGCGTGATGGATCGGCAGACCGCCAAGGTCGTCTGGTCGCAGGCATCGCGCGAAAGCGAGGTTGAAGTGAAGTTGAATGCCGATGGATCGGTGCTGGCATTCGTGGACGTCGGCCAACTGGACGGGCCTGAGCCGGCATCGCACCTGGTTCGCGTTCGCGACGGCAAGGCGCTGCTGACCGGGGAACTGGAAGTGGAAGAAAAACCGCGCTGCCAGCTCAGCCCCGACGGGAGATCGGTTCTGTTGATCGGCGGGGCGGGCGTGCTGAGGATTTTTGATCTGGCGACGGAAAAAATGACGGCCCAATTGCCCGCTGCCGACGCGGCGAAGTATCCCGCCGACCGATTGGGTTATCCGGAGTTCAGCACGGATGGGAAAGAGGTCCTGTTTTGGCGCAAAGGGGGACAGAAGCGCTGGTCGATCGCCACGGGCATGGTTTGGCCGGTGGCTGTCGGGCAGGCGGACGATCACGTGGAGGAAATGCGCAGCCGCGACGGCCGGCGGGCGCTTTGTGCCTACGGGCGCGACCCTTATAACGGCGGCGTTGCGGGGCGGGATGTTGTGGATCTCGTCACCGGCAAGCCAATCTGGAAGTTCCCGTTTGACAAGGAGAAGGTGTCGCCGCGTATAGGAATGTCCAGCGATGGCCGGCATATTGCGATCAGCTTTGCTGAGAAGAATCAGACGTTTGTCGTCGATCTGAACGATCTTGGCGCGCCGCTGGCGGCGGTGATGGTTCAAGCGCCGCCCATACCCACCCGTATCGGCCAGCCGCCGCTGCAAGTGCGCGGACGGATCGACGGAGGCCCGGGTTACGACAACATCCATTTCAGCCCGGACGGCAAATCGATCATCGTAAACGACCGGCACAAAAGCACGATTTGGGATGCGGCGTTATCCAGGTCAAAGCCGATTATTTTTCCCGCCGACTGGAATGAACCCAAGGCGCTGAGCGCGCGGTTCGAGAATATGGGATCGCTGATTTTCGGCGACAACAATAATTATGGAAGCGCGAAGGAAACTTTGAACGCGCAGTATTTCGACGCAGGTTCGGGACAGCCCATCGGGCCGAAATTTGAAGGCCAGGGGCATGGCTCGGCGGTTTCCAGCGAAGACGGACGCTACTTTGCCGCGACTTACGGGCCGAATGGTCCGTATGGATTCCCGCCAACGACTGAGTTGCGGGTGATCGAGCGGGCGACGTCAAAAGTCGTTTTGGCCAGGACGTTTAATAACGGGGTCCTCGCATTCATGCAGCACATCAGCCGCGATGGCCGGTTTGTAATCTACGAAGAATTCAGCGGCAAGGCGGTGATGCGGGTGATGCGCGTCGCCGACGGCAAGTTCTTGTTTGAAGGTGAACTGAAGCCGCGCACCGTGGCATTTCTCGATGCCGTTGGGTTCAGCCCCGACGGCGCAGAGGTGGTGATCGGCGAAGTGGACGGCTTTAAAATATTTGATCTGGCGGCGGAAAAACTGCTCTACGAATCGCCGGCTTTTAAGCCCAGCGATGCACAGCGCAAGATCCTGCCGATTCGCGAAGCCAGCTTCAGCGATGATGGAACGACTGTGATCTATCGGCAGGAAAACGACATTCGACGCTGGAGCCCGGCAGGAAAGCGATTTCTGCCTGCATTTTTATGGAAAGGCCGGCTTGACAAGCTCTCGCTGAGCCGGGATGCGCGGAGGATGGCATGTGAGTACCGCACGAATGATGTTGCCCCCGACGAGGGGACGGCTATCTTCGATCTCGATTCCAGCAAGTATCTGTGGAAATGGTCGCGCAACTGGAGTTGGGGAAATGCCGCGATCTCGCCCGATGGAAAGCGCGCGCTGGTAAGCGACAGCGTTCATGGCAGCATCTATGCCGTCGATTTGGATGATCAACCCGGAGCCAAGACGCCGGCGGGGAAATAGAAGTCACATTCGGGGCGATGCGGCCGCTCTGGCCGGTTGCCACGTCCAGCCGCTGGCGCGCAGGGCATCGAGCGACTGTAGACGATTAGCGCCGCCTTGGTCATCTGGCGGAACTTGAGGCGGATGGCGTGGAAACGGGCGTGGTCGTCGGGGCTGGGCACGGGCGTTGCCGCGAGGAGTTGAAACCGCTGGCGCGCCGAGAGGCATCAGCTTGTCGAATTCCTCATTTTCTTCATTGTTCAAATCTGCCCCCCGGCTTACCGTCGGAGCCGGGATCACTGACGTAGCGGGAGCCGCGTGGAACGCAGAGCGATTGCGATTCAGGGAACTGTGCAAGGCGTTGGGTTTCGGCCGTTTGTTTATCGGCTGGCTACAACCCATCGGCTTGGGGGCTACGTGCGGAATCAGCCGGGCGGCGTGCGCATTGAAGTAGAAGGGGAGGGGGGCGCGATCGATCATTTTCTGGCCGACCTGATTCGCAATCCGCCGCCGCTGGCAAATATCGTCGATTGTTCGTGGCAGCCCAAGCCGCCGGTGGGCGATCGGGAATTTCATATCGACGCCAGCGATCATTTGTCCGCGGGCCAGGTCGTTATCACGCCGGACGCCGGCACATGCGATGCATGTCTGGCTGAGATTTTCGACCCATCGCAGCGGCGATATCGCTACGCCTTCACCAACTGCACGCACTGCGGGCCGCGGCTGACGATCGTGATGGGCGCGCCTTATGATCGGGCGACGACGACGATGGCCGGGTTTGAAATGTGCGCCGATTGCCGCCGCGAATATGACGACCCGGCGGACCGGCGCTTTCACGCCCAGCCGATTGCCTGTGCCAAATGCGGACCGCGGTTGACGCTGCGGGATTCGCGCGGCGTGAAGGTGGAATGTGCCGATCCGCTGGCCGATTTCGCCACCGCGATTTGTGCGGGGAAGATCGGGGCGATGAAAGGGCTGGGCGGATATCACCTCGTTTGCGACGCGCAAAACGAGGCGGTTGTTGAGGAACTCCGCCGGCGAAAGCATCGATACGAAAAGCCGCTGGCGATTATGGTGCGCGATGTCGCGGCGGCTGAAGCGTTATGCGAGATGGATGCGATTTCGCGCGAGTTGCTGGTTTCGTCGCGAAGGCCGATCGTGCTGATGCTTAAGCGCAGGAAGAAAAGCACGGGCAGGATGCCCGTGCCACTGGAAGGCGTGATGCTTCCCTACACGCCGCTGCATCATCTGCTGCTGGCGGAAGTTGATGGCCCGCTGGTGATGACCAGCGGCAATCGCAGCGATGAGCCGATTGCGTATGTCGACGATGACGCGATCGAACGCCTCGGCGGCATCGCGGATATTTTTCTCACCCACGATCGGCCAATCCATGTGCGCTGCGATGATTCGGTAACGCGCGTGATCGATGGCGTCGAAGCGCCGATCCGACGATCGCGTGGCTATGCGCCGCAGCCGATCGCGCTGCCGATGGAATGTCCCGCGCCCATTCTGGCAACCGGGGGGCAGATGAAAGGAACTTTCGCGCTGGCCGCCGGCAAACGGGCGATTGTCAGCCATCACCTGGGCGACCTGGACAATTTCGAGGCGTTTACGGCATTCGAAAAAGATATTGCGCTGTATGAAAAACTGTTCTCGCACCGCCCGGCTTGCATCGCCCACGATTTGCATCCGGATTACGCCTCCACGCGCTACGCCATCGCCCGCGCCGGACGCGAAACCGGTGTGAAGCTGATCGGCGTTCAGCATCACCACGCCCACATGGCAAGCTGCATGGCCGAGCATCAATTGACCGGCCCGGTTATCGGCGTGACGTTCGACGGCACCGGCTTCGGAACCGACGGCGCGATCTGGGGCGGTGAGTTTCTGCTCGGCGATTATCAGGACTTCCAGCGCGCCGCACATCTGCGCTACGTCGGCCTGCCTGGCGGCGAGCAAGCCGTCCGCGAGCCGTGGCGAATGGCTGCCGCCTATTTAATCGACGCCGGCGCAACGTGTGCATCATTTGAAAGCCGTGTTCCGGCTTCGTCGCGAAACATCGTCCGGCAGATGCTCGACCGAAATTTTAATTCGCCAATGACTTCCAGCGCCGGCCGTCTGTTCGACGCCGTGGCGTCCCTAATCGGCGTCCGCGATCGCGTCAGCTATGAAGGGCAGGCGGCCATCGAACTGGAATGGATGGCAATGGATGCCGCGCCGGCGGGGAGCTATCCATTTGCGCTGGAAGAGAATGATGCGGATGCGACAAAACGTGGCACGGGCGGCCCGCCCGTGTCTTTGCCATCGGAACATCGACGGGCCGCGGCTCGACTGAGCTCGCCGAAGTCCGATGCCACGCTAATTATCGATACGCGTCCCCTGATCCGCGCGATTGCCGACGATTTGGCCGGCGGAGTTTCCCCGCCGATCATCGCCAGGAAATTTCATTCCACGCTGGTTGAGATAATTGCCGAAGTTTGTGCGAAGATCGCGGAGCCCGATGACGTGCGCGATGTGGTGCTCAGCGGCGGCGTGTTCATGAACGCGTTATTGTCCAGTGAAGTAGCGGCGCGCCTTAGTCGGGACAACTTTCGCGTGTATCGTCACAAAACCGTGCCGGCCAATGATGGCGGGCTGAGCCTGGGACAGGCGGCGGTTGCCGCCAGCCGGCTACTGCTTCTTAACTAAATGACCTTGCGCGACTCTTGTAGGGTCCGCACCGCGGACCATTACGTTGTACATAGAAAAACGCGGTCAGCGGTGCGGACCCTACGGAAGATCGAAGCGCTAAATCGCGCGAGGTCATTTAGCGATGTGAGGCCGCACTCTGCGGTCGTTGTCGTTATTCCACGCCGGGCACGAGCTGGAAGCGAGACCTCGGATGCTTCGGGCGATGAATCCGGGGCCTCGCTGTCGCTCGTACCCGGCGTGAATGAACCTTTCGCGCAGAGCATGTTGTCCGCGAGTAGTGGTGTAACTCAAATTGAAAAGGAGGCACGCATGTGCCTTGGAATTCCCGGGAAAGTCGTCAAAACCTATCGCGAGCACGATGTGCTCATGGGCAAAATCGATTTCAGCGGCGTGATGAAGCAGGCCTGCCTCGAGCATGTGCCGGACGTGAAAATCGGGGAATATGTGCTGGTTCACGTCGGCTTTGCGCTGTCGAAAATCGACGAGGACGAAGCCAGGCGGGTTTTTGAGTTTCTGGATCAGATGAATCAACTTGACGAGTTGCATGGGCCGCCTGGCGGAGGCGCCGAAATGAATGACGAGCGTCCACGAATTGACACGAATGGTCACGAATCAGGTACGAAGCATGAAATATCTCGATGAATATCGCGACTCCGCCGCCGCCAAAAAACTGGCCGACGCCATTGCTAAAACCGTCACGCGCCCCTGGACCATCATGGAAATGTGCGGCGGGCAAACCCATACGATCGTCAAGTATGGCATTGATGAAATCCTGCCGGAAGGCATCGAATTGGTTCACGGGCCCGGCTGCCCGGTCTGCGTGACCTGCCTGGAAATGATCGACCGCGCGCACGCGATTGCCACGCGGCCCGATGTCATCTTCTGCTCCTTCGGCGACATGCTTCGCGTGCCGGGCTCCCATGCGGATTTGCTGCAAGTCAAATCGCAGGGGGGCGATGTGCGGATCGTCTACTCGCCGCTGGACGCGGTGAACATTGCCGCCGCCAATCCGAGCAAGCAGGTCGTCTTTTTTGCGATCGGCTTCGAGACCACCGCGCCGCCCAATGCCATGGCCGTGTGGCTGGCGAAGAAACGAAAATTGACGAACTTCAGCCTGCTGGTTTCCCATGTGCTGGTGCCTCCCTCGATGACCGCGATTCTCCAGAGTCCGGGCAACCGGGTGCAGGGTTTCCTGGGGCCTG
>DASRRM010000064.1:0-5421 GCA_035695715.1 Tepidisphaeraceae bacterium | reverse complement strand
CGCCAAATCCGTGCAAGTAAACGCCATTAAGCGTCAATAAACGCAAATAAACGAAAATAAAATTGCTTTCTTTTGCTTACGTTTATTTTTTGGAATCGGGACTTTTCAATGAGTTACGGCCGATTCAAATAAAAAAATTCCACCGCCTTTCAGACCCGATCCACAACGACTATTCGTCATACCTCCTTTCGCCAAGCCTTCGCGTATAGGCGCGTGGGTTCAGCGACGAAGAACGGTATAGCACGAATTCAGTTTTTGTGGAAGAAATTGCGCATCTTTCTGATTTCATCCCCCATGCAGACGATCTCCTTGCGTTGTGTCCTCTCGCCTCGGCCCTTCGTTTGATGGTTACGAGCTCATGGAAACCCGATTTCAACTGGGCCCGCGCAGCGAGCAGCGTCGTCCGGTCGCTGGCGGAAATAGGCGCCGGCGGGCGCGCCGCCGTGATCCGGCGTCACCGCCACGCCGGCAGCAATTTCGTAACGCCGACCAGCGCTTTCCCCTTGCCGTCCACAGGCGCAGGCGGCCTGTCGGGCTTCCCACGCATAGGGGCGATATCCGGTTGGAAAGTGAAACAGCGTGACGTGGCATAACGACCCGCTCATACCCGCGCCGGAAGGACTGGCGCCGCCCGGCTTGGCGAGGCAAGTCCGCGCCGAATGGTTCTTCCTTGTTAGTGCGGCGTCTGTCGCCGCCTTCGCGCTGTTCGAAGATCAGCTTTTTGCCCGGCTCGACAGCCCGCTGATCCTGACCGCGATTCTTCTTTGGCTGTTCGGCGTCGTGCTGTGGTCGTCTCTCTCCGTCGTTCGCCACGCGGAACACCTCGCAGAACGTCTCGGCGAGCCTTATGGAACGTTGCTGCTGACGCTCACCATCACCTCCATCGAAGTCGTCGCGATCTCGGCGGTGGTGCGCCATGGCGGCCCCAATCCGACGCTGGTGCGCGATACGCTGCTGGCCGTCGTCATGATCATCATGAACGGCATGGTGGGGGCAAGCCTGCTGATCGGCGGAATCAAGCATCGCGAGCAGACGTTCAATCTGCAAGGAGCCAACGCCTATCTCAGCGTTGTGCTGCCTCTGGCGACCTTCGCTCTGATCATGCCGGACTTCACGGAAACGACTCCGGGTCCGACTTATTCGGTCCCCCAGCAGCTCGTCCTGGTGATCGGCTCGCTCGGGCTCTACGGCGTCTTTCTCGCTCTCCAGACCGGTCGTTATCATGGGTATTTCGCCAACGCCTCCGACAACGAGGCGGAGGCGTACAGCATCGCGGCGCCGCTCTGGTTTTCGACCGTCATGCTGGTCGCCTACATGGCTGCCGTCGTCTATCTCGTCGACCAATTCGGGCCGCCGCTCGATTACCTCCTCGAAACCTTGCAGGCGCCGGCGCCGCTCGGCGGCGTTTTCATCGCCACCCTCGTCGCCGCGCCTGAGTCGATCGGGGCCGTGAAGGCGGCGCTGGCGAACCAGATGCAGAGAGCCGTCAATATTTTTCTGGGCTCTGTGCTGGCGACGATCGGACTGACGATCCCCTCGGTGCTCATGCTTAACCACCTGATCGACCGCCCGATCGTCCTCGGAGTTGAGCACGCGGATCTCGCGCTTCTCATTCTGACGCTCGTAGTCAGCATCATCACCTTCACCAGCGGACGCACGAACATGCTGCAAGGCGTCGTCCACCTGCTGTTGTTTGCAGCCTATGTGTTGCTGATCTTTCAGGCGTAGGCAGTTTTGGCGTTGGCGCCTTTACGCGCCACGTAAAGCGCGAGCGAGTCCGCCGAACGCGGCGCTCACATCCTGAACCAAATTCAGGGTTGAAGGGCGCGCCTACGCTTAACCAGGAACCCGATTATAGAAAGCACTGCGGCTTTTAATGTCGCCACGAGGGGAATCGAGAACAATTTCTTCGGCTGTCCGCACCATAAGCACGTTGCGCTCGCGACGGTTGTCGGTTTGCCACACGCCGAGCAGACTTTCACGTGCCGCATAGAAGTGTTCTTTCCTGGATAGCATCGCACTTGAACGCGATAGCAGCGGAAATGTTGCGCTAGAACTTAATCAGGCGCTCAGTTCGCGTCTGGGCGCAGCCCGAAACGAGTTCGTCCAGCGCCCCATAGGCGAGCATGGACTTGAATCGCTCGTCCGCCTTGAGCGAGAGTTCCGAGCCGACTTCCATCACTTCGCTCAGAGCATAGTGGCCGGCGAGGCGGTGGCCGATCGCCATCGCCTACAAGTTCTGAGTCGTCGGCCCGCTGCGCCCATGTCGGCGAGCCCGTCTCAGGCCTTCGCGCGAACTGTGATCGCGAGGCCGGCGACGGCGAGCGCCTTGCGTCGTCTGAGATAGGCGGCGAAGCCAAGGCCTGCGAAGCCGGAGCCGATAAGCGTCCACGTGGCTGGCTCGGGCGCGCCCTGGTAGCCTTCGATGAAGGCATAGGTTGAATTCGAGGTCGGGTCGTAGATTTGGGCGAGAACAACGTCCCAAAGATTGGTTCCCGGCTCAGGGAAGGGATTGACGAACGTCTGCGAAAAGGCCGAGGGGCTTGAATTGACGAGCGATGAGGTGAGCTCAAACGTCGAGGGCGACCCGAGCGTCACGCCGCTCGGCAGCGTTCCGGCCGCGATCTCGTCGAGGTTCAGCGCCTCGAACTGGCTGGTCGTAAGCTCGCCCATGAACCCGATCTTCTCGACGGTCAGGTCGGTGTCGGCGTAAAAGGCCGGATCGAGGTCATCGAAAATCGTAGCGGTGGGATCGAAGGTCGCCGTCGAGCCCGGGATGCCCGCGCTCATGACGTTGTCGGGGTTGTTGTTCTTCGGGTTGATGACCGAGAACGTGCTGATGTTTGAGCGGTACTTCGGATTGCCGTCGAAGGTCAAAGTCAGCGAAATCTTGTCCCCGGGCTGGAACTGCCCGGAACCGGACGCGCCCCACTGGATGAATCCGTCTTTTTTCTCGGTGTTCTGCCCGAGTTTGGGAATCTGAGGCGCGGCAATGTCCTGTATCGGAACGACGATCGGGGCCTTGACGCCCTTCCGCGTGATCTCCAGCGAGGAGCTGAGCTGATCGACAGACTTGGGATCGAAATTGGCGTTGCTGAGATAAATCCGGAACACGTCGGAGTTGATCGTCCCGGTATAGGCGACTGCGTCGATCTTTATGACGCTTTGCTTGATGGCTTTGGCCTCGGCAGGTTCGACCGCGCCCGCCATCAAGGCGATCGCGCTGAGGGAGGCCCATGCCGCGATGCGCGGCCAGAGACGGAAAAACCGGGATCGCTCAAGCATCTGTGGAGAGCTCGAAAAGTTGGACCCGGAAAATGCCGGGATGGAGCCAGACGGTTCGAGTAAGACCTGAACGTAACCGGAAAACCCGCATGCCGTCAAGCCGGCGGACCTCATGAGACGCTTGCCGACGCGCCACAACCGGGCCCGGGGACCCAATGCAAATAAAGGCAAATAAACGCAGCTAAACGCAAATAAAGGTAAGTAAATTTGCTTTCTTTTGCTTACGTTTATTTTTTGGAATCGGGACTTTTCAATGGGTTACGGCCGATTCAAATAAAATTTTTCCTGGCCCTCAGACCGCCATTCCCATCGTCTGAGCGATATACCCCTCCCCTTTCCTCGCAAGCCATCCGCACATGTTCCGATCTTTGCTTCGGCGACAGGAAACGGTATAACACTGATTCCGGTTTGGTGGAAGAAATTGTTCTGATTTCTGATTCGTGCGCAGATCCGGCCGTTCCTTTGCGCCCGCTCTCCTTGGGCCGTCCGCTCGAGGGGCCACCGCTCCAACTGCGCCACACTCTCTTGTGCGCCGGCCTCGTCTCCATTGAACTGGAGGACGCGAATGCGGATCCCGATCATCCTGGCTTTTGCGGCGCTCGCGCTCTCTGGCTGCAACGCCAATCAGGCGGTCAATCCCTCGTCGCAGACGGCCTCCCAGGTCTTCGCCGGCCACTACGTGGACACCAATCCTTACGATCCCACCAGCTACGCGCAGAACAACACCGGGCGCGGCGGCGGCCGCTAAGCGCCGGTCGCGGCGACTGCCAAACGGGGCGGAGAAGCCTTTGTCGGAAGGCATGCCGTCGAGCCGTTTGGATTTTCTTGGGCCGGCCCCATTTCGGCGCGAAAACCCCTGTTTATGAGGGTTGGATTTCCTTGGATTTCCTTGGATTCTCTCGACCGAATCGAGAGATATCAATGGGTTGCGCGGGATTTTCCGCGGAAGTTTTTTCTTGAGCCCTGTTTTGGCGCGAGGAGCCGGAACGGGCTCCGGCGGTCGAGGCCATTCGGAAGGGCGGGATTGGTCATGGGGCAAGCTTACTTCAATTTCCGATTGTCAGCAATCAATTGTCGTCCGACCCCGTCGAGCGCGCCAGGTTCGCTTCTCATCCTGACGCTCGCGGTCAGCATCGTCACCTTGACGAGGGACCGCAGGAATAGGCTGCAGGTGTCGTCCACCTCATGCTGTCTCGGCCTGTCTTGGCGGCGAGGGTGACGGCCCGCGAGGCCATCGACTTGTCGCCGCTGTTTCGAGACAATCGGGGCCACGGGCGCCAGCCTCGGCGGCAGGAAATGGTCCAAGCCCGGCCACGACAAGGTGCCTCCAGCAGGACAAACGTCAGTGAATCCGAGCAATGATCGTCACTACAGTAACGACGACGCCAATCGCCGAAGCCGTAAGTGCAAAGACCCTCGACCACCTACTATCCAGCAGCTTATCGATTGTTATAAACACTCCCCTACTGGCCACGCGCAAACGCCCCTTGTGCACCAGCAGAATTATGTGTCGAAAAAATTCGACCTTGGAGATAGTCGAGCTATTCATTCGAATGAATTCTCTATTCTTGAAAGCCTCGGCTTCCTCCGGGCCTTCGAGAAACCTCTTGTCGCGCTCGCCATTCAATAGCATCAGATTGAGCATACGAGGATGTACGGCGAAATCACTTCCATACTTTTCTCGGAGCGCATCGTTTAAATTCATTCGGACCTCTATGGGAACGTTCGGTGGGTCGGAGTGCGTGAGAACACGATACCGGTGCTCGAGATGCTCGAATCCGAACGTCAAGTTTCGCATGTTCCAGTGGACCCAATATTTTTCCCTTCGATCCCTGACGAATGCATAGAACCTTTCCAGTAGCGCGCGCTCGATGTCGTCGTAACGCTCTTGAACCGCTTCTCTTGAAATGCCGTTCTCTTCGGCGACCGCATGGATCGAAAAGCTAACAGTTTGCCTAGTAGATACGTGCATGATAACTATTGAGGTGATCCTCGGGGACAACCCGTCAACCCCTTCGTCGTACAGTGATTGGGAAGAATAGTGGACAATATAAAATCGCTCTGGGTGCTTCTTAACATTCCGAAAAAACGAGCTATATTCGCCCACAATATTTAATCTCCTGCTATGCGCTCGTT
>DASRRM010000063.1:0-12480 GCA_035695715.1 Tepidisphaeraceae bacterium | reverse complement strand
TTGTTCCTTCGTCCCGGCGTCCCTTAGTCCCTGCGTCGCTTAGTCCCTCTGTCCCTGTCCCCGCCCTTCGCCCCTCCACCCGAGCCGCATCCCCACGCGCCGAAACCCGATAATACATCTCCAACGATGGCGTCGCACTTCCCAGCAGCACCGGCACGCCTTCGATCTGGGCGCGCTTGATCGCCACGTCGCGGCCATGATATCTCGGGGCCTGGTCCTGCTTGTAGCTGGCTTCGTGTTCTTCATCGACGACGATCATGCCCAAATCCGGGACCGGCGCAAAAACCGCCGACCGCGCGCCGACAATCACCTGGGCATGGCCCAGGGAAATCTGCTGCCAGAAACGATGCCGCTCGGTGGCGGTCAGCCCGCTGTGCAAAATGGCGACCGACTTAAACCGCGCGGTGAATCGGCGGACGGTTTGCGGCGTGAGAGCAATTTCCGGCACCAGCACAATCGCGCGCTTGCCGCGATTGACCACTTCGCGGATGCATTGGAGATACACCTCGGTTTTGCCGCTTCCGGTGACGCCCAGGAGCAAGTTGACGGAAAAGCCGCCTTGCGAAACGCGCGGCAGCATCGCATCGTAGACCTTCTGCTGATCGGCGTTGAGCGCGATTTCTTTTTCATCGCCAAGGCTGGCAGGCATGTCGCTGGTCAGCCCCGGCAGATCGACTTCCGGCGTGATGGATATCAACCCAAGCCGGGCCAATTTGCGCACGGTTGGCGCGGTTGCGCCGGCATCGCCGGCCAAGCGCACAAGATCGATCGACCCATCCGGCTCAAGCTGCAAAAGTCGGGCGAGAATGGATCGTCGCTTGGGCGCATGCGTTTTTTCTAAAATTTGCTGAACGTTGGCGCGGTCGACGGCAAGGCGAACCACCTGCGTATATCCCAGCCCCACCTTCTTCCGCACCGCCGCCGGGAGAACCGTCTCTAAAACCATCCCAAGCGGCGAGCAATAATATCGGCTCATCCACCGGCTCAGTTCCATCAGCCCCGGCGTGATGAGGATACGGTCGTCGTCGATATTGAACAGCCGTTTGATGCGCGGATAGGTGGTCGTGGGGTGAATGGAGATGACGTAGCCGTAGGCCGAGCGATTTTTCTTTCCCAGCGGAACGCGCACGCGTTGCCCGACGCGGATGGAGGGGACAAGCCCGGGCGGGATGGCGTAATCGAGCGTGCGATCGATGCCCTGCTCCAGCGCGATAGCCGCGAACGGACCGGGAAACGCCGGCGCGGCGGGCGCTTGCGGCGCGTCGAGTTCGCGGAAGAGCGTGGGGGAGTTGGTCATGATTTCAGTGCGACGGATAAAGCGTGACGAACAAAGGCAGCGTGTGGGATGAAGCAACCGTTACACGATAAACGCCCGCCGTGCTTGCACGGTGGGTTCTTAGAGCGTTTTTCAAGGTGATCGAGCGGGTAATCGTCATCCTGAGGTACTCCGAAGGATCTGGCTCGCCTTCGCGCTCCGGCTAGATCCTTCGGAGTACCTCAGGATGACGGTCGCGCGAACGCGCCACCAACCTGGGAACGCTCTAGTTAACTCATGATGATCGCTTTGCAGACCGTCCGATTCCCGACCGTGCAAGCACGGTGGGCATTATGGCGCGCCGCACCTCTCGACGGTCCAACGGTTGCATATCCTTCATTCTGCACTCTGCACTCTGCACTCTGCATTCTTCACTCTCCCCCATTCTTCACTTCCACGTCCGCTTCGGTTAACGTCCATCTCCGCGATGGGCGTCATTATACGCCCGCATTGTCCGTTAGGAAATAGTTAGGATTCCCGGCGACAGACATGACTCAAGCACCCACTCCCAATTCATCAACGAACCCCGGCGATCGATCGATCTTCGGCCCGGTTCATCTGACCCGGGCGATCATTATCATCACGGCAATTCTTTGTGCCGTGCTCTTCTATTATGCGGCGCGGTGGGTCGGCTGGCCGAGCGAACCGGGCTTTGGGGGAAGCATGGCTCAGTCAAAGGCGCTGCTTTCTTTCATCGTCGCAATCGTGTTGCTGATCGTCTGCACGCTGGGCGGCACGGTGATCGCAGGCAGGCGATGGTTTCTGGCCGGGCTGATGGCGGCGACGGCGGGACTCAGCACCTGGTCGGTGCGCGGCGGAACGATGATCCCGGTCCTCTTCAACGCGCAGGATTCGGGAGCGAATCATGCCGTGTTTCTAAAGATGATCGGCGAGCTGGTGGTTTTCTTCGGAGTGATCGGCGGGCTTTGGAATCTGATTTGGAAAGCCGGCAACCCGCTCGAAGCGGGGTCGCTCAACGCAACATCGAAAGGCTCGTCCCGCGCGGTGCGAGTCGGGAACGCCGCGAAAGTGCTCAGCATATTCAGTCCCCTCGGCCACGCGCTCCAAGATCAGGCAAGGCTTGCGGCATCGCAGCCGCCATCAGAAGAAGGAAAGTCAACCGGCGCCGCCCTTCTCGCGCAAATCGCAATCATGTTGATTCTCACGGTTTTTTTCGTCGCCACCCCATTGAAAAAACAAGTGCTGACTTCGGTCTTCGTGGCCGGGGTAATTTCGACGGCGATCGCTGAATACTTCTTCGCCGACCGCAAAGCCGGCCGATGGTATTGGATCGCCCCGCTGGTGGTTGGCGTGATTGGGTACGCCGCGGGATATATCAACCCGGCGGGATTGGGAGTCGGCGCTATACAAGGCGCGTTCGGCCCGCTGACGCGGGTGTTGCCGCTGGATTATGCGAGCATGGGATGTGCCGGGGTTTTGTTTGGATATTGGTGGATGGAGCCGGACGGATCTGACGAGCCGCCGATTGCGGATGGCGATGCGCCGGCCAAAACGACGAACAGCCCGGCTGTGGACGATCCTGCGAAGCCTGCCGCCGACGCGGCCTGATTCATCCCGCCAGGGATACGCCGCGACGCACCGCCTTGGCGCGAACGCGCTGAATGGCGCGGATCGACTCTTTCCCCGGCTTCAGTTTGCCCCACTCCCAGCGGGCGACGGTCAGCTTATCGATGCCAAGTTCCCGGCCAAACGACTGCTGCGACATTCCCAGCGCTTCGCGAAGCCGGCGAATAAAGGCGGGGCTCGGCGCGCGATCGAGCGGCATGAACAGCGCCCGCAGATGATCGAGAAAACGCACCCCATCAGGCGTAAACGCCACCTCGCCACCCCGATCTGCTCGAACCATCCTCCCCGGTACCGCAACCGCCAGCGTGCGGCCGTCGGCAAAGCGCATGGTATATGGGAAATCCAAAGCCGTGGTTGATCTTTTTTTCTGAATGGTTGCCATATTACTCCCAATAGAGGGTGATCAGGACCGTCGTATTGCCGTCATTGTCTTCGTCCAGCACGCAAACGATCTCGATGGGCAGATCATCAGATGCCGGACCTTCCACCACCCATTTTGGCCTTCCGAGCCTGTCCAGGCCGTCGTTGCGCACGCCCGTCGGGTCATCGACAACGCACAACACATCAGGCCACATCAACCCGCGCTCGTCCATCCGTTCGGCAAAGTGGGTCGTTATGATATAACGCTCCTCGTCGAACGACTTGCGTATGAAAGCCAATGCGACACGCGCCTCACTCGTCATCGGCGGATTGTATACGTCAAAATATACGCTGTCTAGGAAATATCGCGAGTTGGGCGCTTATTGACAGGGGATGCGATGAAGCCGAAGGTTATGTGCCGTATCGGAAGCGTGGCGATAAAAAACGTCGACGAAAATCGGCTTGGAGATCGAGGATGCGACTAATCATTTCGTTTTTGCTCGTGCTTTTCATTTCAGGTGCTTTCGCCAGCGCGACTGACGCCCCGCTTCCGCCAGCCGAAGCGCCCGCGCATATGACGCTTCCGCCGGGATTTCGGGCGACGCTTTTTGCCGGCGAACCGGACGTCGTTCAGCCGATTGCGTTTACCTTCGACGATCGCGGGCGGCTTTGGGTGGCGGAATGCCTCAGCTATCCCAATTGGCAGAAGGACCCGACGCAGCCGGGCACCGATCGCATTCTCATTTTCGAGGATGATGGCGCCGGGCATTTTTCCAAGCGGAAGGTTTTTCTCGATCATATCGTCAATCTCACCAGCCTCGAGATCGGCCATGGCGGCGTATGGATTCTGTCGCTGCCGAAGTTGCTGTTTATTCCCGTGGCCGATGACAAACCCGCCGGGCCGGCGCAGGTGATGCTGGATGGCTGGAACGATGACCAGGCGAGGCACAATGTC
Organism: Tepidisphaeraceae bacterium; assembly: GCA_035695715.1. Lineage (GTDB taxonomy): Bacteria > Planctomycetota > Phycisphaerae > Tepidisphaerales > Tepidisphaeraceae > RYN-428. The sequence continues at coordinate 8,263 of DASRRM010000063.1, read as the reverse complement.
GCCAATCAGCTTACCTGGGGACCGGATGGATGGCTCTGGGGCTGCCATGGAATTCTGGCCACGTCCAACGTCGGCGCGCCGGGGACGCCGGATGCGCAGCGCACGAAAGTCAGTTGCGGCGTGTGGCGATTCCACCCGACCAAACACAAATTTGAGATGGTCATGAACGGCACCACCAATCCGTGGGGCCTGGATTTTGACGACTTCGGTGAAGGGTTCATCACCAACTGCGTCATCAAGCATCTCTGGCATGTCATTCCCGGAGCGCATTTTCAGCGCATGTATGGACAGGATGCCGACCCATACGCCTACAGCCTGATGGAAAGCTGCGCCGACCATATTCACTGGGCGGGCGGCGATTGGACCACCGCGCGCGGCGGCGCGGTTAACAGCGACGCCGGGGGCGGGCACGCCCACGTCGGGGCCATGGTTTACCTCGGCGATAATTTCCCCGACGCCTACCGCAATTCCATCTTCATGTGCAATTTGCATGGCAATCGTATCAATAACGACATATTGGCGCCCAAAGGCTCCGGCTACGTCGGCCATCACGGCCACGATTTCCTGATGGCCAACGACCCCTGGTTTCGCGGCATTCATATTGCCTACGGTCCCGACGGCGGCGCATATGTTTCCGACTGGACCGACACCGGCGAATGCCACAATTACAACGCCATCGACCGCACCAATGGCCGCATCTATAAGGTGACCTATGGCACGGTCGCGCCGGTGAAAGTAGACCTGGCGGCGATGGATGATGCCGCCCTGGTCAAGCTGCAACTGCACAAAAACGACTGGTACGTCCGCCATGCCCGGCGGCTGTTGCAGGAGCGCGCCCTGGCCGGGAAACTGAGCGATGCCGTCCGCCCGGCGCTGCTGAAAATGCTGCGGGAAAATCACGATGTCACACGCCAGCTCCGGGCGCTGTGGGCGTTGCACGTCACCGGCGGCGTAAACGACGAGCTGACTCTGGAACTGCTTGGCAATCCGGACGAACACATCCGCTCATGGGCCATTCGCCTGTCGCTGGATGACCATGAGCCGTCGCCGGAATTGCTTTCGCGCTTTGCCGGGCTGGCGAAGGATGATGCCTCGCCGGTCGTGCGCTTGGCACTGGCGTCGGCGTTGCAGAAGCTGCCGGTGGCGAAGCGATGGCCGATCGCCGAGGCGCTGATCGCGCACGGCGAAGACGCGACGGACCAGAATCTGCCGTTGATGTATTGGTTTGGGATCGACGCCCTGGCGCCGGCCGATCCCGCCCGGGCGACGGGGCTGATCGCCAGGGCGAAAATTCCGCTGATACGGGAATATCTGGCCCGGCAGATCGCGGGATTGAATGAATGAAAGGTTGCCAGCCCGCGATCCATATGAATCGCGTGACGATGGTTCGCGCGGTCGGAGCTTTTTCAGAAATTCATCGCATTCTTAAACTCATGCCAGCGGTCGTCGATCTTATCGCGATCGGCGCGTTTGATTCCATCCAGCGAGAAATCGGAAATCGTATAACTTGCCACCACCGTCCCATACGCCAGCGCGCGCTTTAACGTGGCCGGGGAAATCGAGCCGCCCTGCGTCGCAAGATAGCCCATCATTCCCCCGGCGAAGCTGTCGCCGGCGCCGGTGGGGTCGATCACGTGCTCGGCGGGAAAGGCGGGCAGCACAAACGCGCCGCGGTCGCTCATCATCAGGCAGCCATGCTCCCCTTTTTTGATAACCACGAATTTCGGGCCCATTTTAAGGACCTGCTTGGCGGCGGTAATCAGATTCTTTTCCTCGGTCAGCAGGCGGGCTTCACCATCATTGAGAACCAGGCCGTGAATTTTGGTCAGGAGCTTGCGCAATTCAGGTTGCTGGGTTTGAATCCATAGATTCATCGTGTCGGCCACAACCAGCTTCGAGTTCTTCAGGTTGCCGAGCATTTCCTGCTGCAGGGCCGGGTGGGTGTTGGCGAGGAAGACGAATTTGCTGTCGCCGAAGTTGGCGGGAATTTTCGGGGCGCGCTCGGCCAGCACGTTCAAATCCACTTCCACGGTCACGGCTTCGTTCATGTCCTTCAGGTATGACCCATGCCAGCGGAAAGTCTTGGAGCCTTTGCGGACTTCCAGCCCGCTGGTGTCAACGTCCCGGCCATCGAAAATGGAAAACAAATGCTTGGGATAATCCTCCCCCACCACGCCAACCAGACGGACCGGCGTAAAGAAGCTGGCGGCGTAGGAGAAATAAATCGCCGACCCGCCGATGACATTTTCGCGCTTGCCGGAGGGGGTTTCCAGCGTGTCAAGTCCGATCGATCCAGTCACCAGTAGGGCCATGAAAGCTCCGTTGAGTAAGTGCAGAGTGCAGAGTGAAGAATGAAGAGTGGAATACAGGATTGTGGTAAGATTGGCAATATCTGCGGGTTCTTATGGCGGTTAGCGCGTAAGATTGGGCAGTTACGTGATTCGGGAAAATCGGAGAATGGCCGAATCCTCAAAAGTTTCGAGCGCCGGAGTGTTGAGCTACGCCCGGCCCGTTGCGCGAAAAGCGAAGGGGCGATTTCCGATACTAACGGTCGCAGTTTTCGTCTGCATCGTAATCGGAGTTTTCGTTGTTATTTTGCCCGCACTTGGCCCGCTGCCGCAGCATTCTTCGCGAAACAGCGCATCGCTTGCGATGGAGTCATACGCCACCGCCATCATGGCTTTTCGGAATGACACCGGAAGGCTGCCGACCAATTCCGAGGGGATTTCCGTTCTTCTATCGAATCCCACTCATATACCCGGATGGGCCGGCCCATACCTGGATGGCAGTCGGGTCGGTCCGATCGATCCCTGGGGCCATCGATATGTGTATCAGGCAAATTTTAACGGCACAGGATTCGTCATCGTGTCGCTCGGCCCGGATGGACAGCTCGGAACGCCGGACGATTTGATCGATCGGATCAACCTTGTGCCGCGGCCGATCAAAACTCCTAAACCTGGTTCGGCAACTGCCGCACCTTCACCCGCGACGCGGTGACCGTATACAGCCGGCCTGGCGTCAGGCGCTTGTAGCGGGCGAACAGGCGGTCGATGGCATCGTCTTGCTCCACATCGCCGCCTTCGAGTTGCAGGAAGACGATGCTGCGGTCGAAATTCCATTTCGACTCAGCCAGTGACTGGGCGATGGAAGGGTCGGGAGTAATGACGTCAAGCTGGTGCTTGTGGGCCGCTTTGACAACGTCGATCGGCGGCGTTTGGTCTGTCAGCGAAATATCGGCGGGGGTTTTGGTATCGTGCTTGTGACGGCGCAGGGCCTCGCCGACTGCGGGATTGAGATTTCCATGGAGGAGCCAACGCATGGGCGCATGGTAGGGATTCGGGTGGGTGATGCAAATTTCAAAGAGTTTGACCACGGATTTCACGGATGACACGGATAAGAAAAAACGCGGATTTCCTTCCCATCCGTGTGTATCCGTGAAATCCGTGGTCAAACCGTCTGCGCGTCCTGGCCATCGAGTTTTGGGCGCTATTCACATTGAGCTTCTTCGCAACCTCTTTTTGTTCGATGTGGCCCAATGTGCAATGAAGTGCCCGCCGCCGCGCGAGCGGCGCACCAGCTCCCGCGCGTGCGGGCGCGCCTGCCTCCCGTTACACTTCGTCCATCGCATTCCCCGGAGACACACGTTGAGCGCCGTTGATGAGCCTTATCTCGCCCCCTACCAGCGCGCCGCCGAGCGGCATGGGGCGGGTTTTGAGACGCTGCTTTGGGCCAGCCCACAGACTCAGCAGATTCGCTTCGAGGCAATCCGCAAGATATTCAACCCGGCGGGGAAATTCGTCCTCGATGCCGGGTGCGGGCGGGCCGATTATCTGGAATATCTGCTGAAAGCCGCCGTTGCGCCGGCGCGATACATCGGCATTGAAGGCGTCGAGGCGCTGGCCCTGGCCGCGGAGGAAAAAAAGCTTCCCCGTGCCCGGATTTTCCGCGGCGATTTCGTGCGCCACCCGGCACGGATGTTCGTCGGGGCCGACATCATCGTCTTCAGCGGCTCGCTCAACACCCTGGACGACGCGGCCTTCTACGAAACCCTTCGCCATGCCTACCAGGCCGCCGGGGAGGCGCTGGTCTTCAATTTCCTGGCGTCATGGAACCTTGCAGGGCGCGATTATCTCCACTGGCGGCGCAAACAGGACGTGCGGCGTTTCGTAGAAGATTTCTCCGCCAGCTTCACGATGGCCGATGATTATCTGGATGGAGATTGTACGGTTTGTGTTTTGAAAGATTAGTTGTCAGTGGTCAGTGGTCAGTTGTTGGTTGTCAGTGGTCAGTTGCGAGTTGTTTCGGTCGTGGAATCGACAATCTCTTAACGCGTGTTAAATGCAAGCCGCAACTGACCACTGACAACTGACAACTGACCACCAAAACAACTGACCACCAACCATTGACAAATAACGAAAGATTATATGTTGAGCCGTGTTACTGGCCGGATTGATGTTCATTCGCACCTGCTTCCCAATGTGGATGATGGGTGTGCGTCTTTGTTTGATTCGCTGGCGTGCGCGCGGATGATGGTGGACGCGGGGTATTCGCATTCGTTTTGCACGCCGCATATCTGGCCCAGCCTGCCGGCAAATACCCCGGCCAATATTCCCGGGGGCGTTGCCGATCTGCAGCGGGCGATGGATGACAATCACATTCCCCTCACCCTCATCCCCGGCGGCGAATTAAACATGACCGACGCCACCGCCCGCCTGGCGCGCGATGAAATCGTCACCTACGGCATGCGGCAAACGCACGTGCTGATCGACCTGTGGGCCGAGTCGCTCCCGGCGTTTTTCGAAAAATCGGTCCGCCATCTGCAATCGTTCGGCCTGACCGTGATTCTCGCGCACCCCGAGCGAATGCGGGCCGTTCAGCAAAAGCCCGAGCTGGCGGACTATTTCGCAAAGCTGGGATTGCTGCTGCAATGCAATTTGCAATGCCTCGGCGATCCGCCTCACGCCTCAACCCGGCAGGTTGCCGAGCGATATTTGCAGGAACACCGATATTTCATGTTCGGCAGCGACCTGCACAACCTTGCTTCGTTGCCGCTGCGCCTGCGCGGACTGGAGCGCGGAATCGAACTCGTCGGCGAAGAAAAAGCCTGGGAGATGACGCGCGATAATCCAAAGAAGCTGCTGCCGGCAGAGAATTGATTTCCTTATGAACGCCAGGACGGCCAGCGCGGCCAGGTGAAGAACGCGACGGAAGCGAGAAGCAACGACCGCCCCGCAAAGCACCGGCCTCGCTCCTGAAAATATCAGTGCGTTGACGGGCCGGTATTCCAAATGAGTGCCGTCGCCGCGCAGGCCGGAATGTCGATGGACTGAGATATATCATAAATAGCGCTGCGCAATTCGTGTAGGGTCCGCACGGCGGACCGTCACGTTTAAGGCGGAAAAGACGGTCCGCGGTGCGGACCCTACGAAGAAGCGAAGCGCCGAATCGCGCAACGTCATTTAGGACGACTCCTCGGGCGGCCCACTGTGCTTGTCAAACCCGATATATATTCGCGCACTGGCAACGCGCGATAGATCGCGCAGCGTTTCCAACTCGGCCAATCGCAGCAGGGCTGGATGATTGGTATATGCTTCGGCTGCCTCGTCGCGGCGGCGAAGAGCGGCCACTTCGGATTCGGTCCGGATCTGCTGCTGCCTCGCGGCTGATTCTGCCGCAACCTGCTGGGCGGCGGCTTCTCTTATTCGTGTTCATTCGTGTCAATTCGTGGACGACCCCTTCGGAGCTTCTTCAGAAGAACTGTCCACGAATCAGCACGAATTCACACGAATCGATGCAAGTTGTTTTCGGGCAGACCTATGTCCCCGGCTTCACTTCCGGCTTCTTCCCCAGATTTTCCTTCCACTCATCATTCAGCTCGTCGATCGTTTTTCCCGTCAGCGTTTTCCAGATGGCTGAGTCGTAGGAGCCGGTGCGGAGCTGGGCGTTTATTTTTCTAATCAGGTCTTTGTCATATTTGGTGACGACGTAGTTGAGGAAGTTGGCTGAGACGCGGTAGCTGCCGTCGAAACGGGCGCGGGCCAGGCCGCGGGCGGTGATGTCTGCGCCGTGGCTTTGCGGCTCGTATTTGTACCAGCGGATGTAGTCGGGAATTCCCTCGACCAGCCAGCCCGGCGGGCGGGTGCCGCCGCGGCGGCCGCGGTATTGTTGAACCACGTGCACCATCTCATGCACGATCGCGCCTTTGGCTTCGCCTTTCAGGTTCTTGCTGAACCACTTGTCGGCCCCATGGATTTCGCGGCCGGCGGTGTAGGCAACGCCGTCCATGTTCTTGTTAAAGGTGATGCTGAATTTCTTCGGGGCTTCGTAGCCGTCGCTGGGAAGCATGGCGACGATTTTCGGATACCACTCCTTCACCACCGGCGCAAGCTCCTTCGTGGCCCATTCGGTGAGGTCCGGCGTTTCGGTGGTGTCGATGGTGATTTGGTATTTGCCGTCGTCGACGCTCAGCGTCTGAATGCCGGCGGGCGCAGCGTCCGTTGAGGCAGCCGCCGCGCCGACCGGGATCACGTTGATCTCGCTGAAGAAGGTATTGCCAAATCCATCGTCCGATTCAGTTTGCGAGACGTCGAAAAGCAAATAGCGGAATTTGCCCAGCGAACCCTGCGAATCGGCAATCGAGGCCGCATACTGCCCACCCGGCTCGGTGTCCTTGCTGCGCGTATCGACAGATGCCAGCAGCTTCCAGCCGACTGTGGCCGGATCAACGCCTTTTTTCGGGTCAGCCTTAAAGGACTTCTCACTACCATCGCTGGCGTAGAGCTTATAAACCTGCGGCCCGCGGGTATTGGGATGCCATGAGTAGGTGTTCACCTGCTTGATGTCGATGACGCTTCCCAGGTCAGCCTCGAGGCGGCCGCCATCGGTGCCGGCGTTGAAGAAGAAGTTGCTCGCCGGTTCGTCCTGCTCGGCGGGAAGCTTGCCGTCGTTGAGGGCGGAAAGTTCAGCGCCGTTTTCATCGCGCTCGCCGTCGACGATCGAGAATTTTGCCTTGGCGGCGGCGTTGGCCGCCACCGGTGCGGGAACATCCTTGAACGTGAATGTCGTTGAGACGTGATCGTTGTCGTTGTGCCCGACGGCAACCTTCACCTCTCCGCGGGCAACGGAAAACGCCAGCAGGCTAAGCGAGATTCCCCAACCAAGTGAGCGATAATGTTTCACGCAATTCTCCTTCGCGATGATGAAAAGCTTTGGCGGACTAAATCGGAGGACGGCTGAGAAACGGGATTCTAACGCAAATCAGGATGCAATCCGAGTGCAATATTCCGAAAATCCGTTCGCTGGTGCGCGAATTTTTGCGGGCGTACCGGAGCACTGGTGGGGCAGACATTCTTGTCTGCCTTGAAGCGATGATGCGGATCATTCCTGTCCTAAATGACATTGCGCGATAGGCGCTTCGAATCTTCGTAGGGTCCGCACCGCGGACCGTGTTTTTCTTCAAACGCAATGGTCCGCGGTGCGGACCCTACACGAATCGCGCAAGGTCATTTAGCGAATCGATTCAATCCGCTCGGCGAGGACAAGCCCCGCACTCGCGGTTTCGCGAAGGCCAAGAATGTTTCGCTCGCCATTCGAAGCAGACAAGAATGAATGTCTGCCCCACCGATTCATCCCGAACATTCGCCAAAATCAAGCCCCTCACCCCCCCACCCGGTCAATTCGTAACACATCTTTTCCTCCGCCACAGTTTCCCTATACTGCTCCCCTTTCCAATTGACGTCAGCTTTCAACTAGAGAATACGGAGTAACCCAATGACCGACTATCAACCGAAGAAAATCGTCCTCGCCTACAGCGGCGGGCTGGATACCAGCGTGATCCTTCCCTGGCTCAAGGAACGCTACCCCGGCGTGAAACTGGTCGCATTCGCGGCTGAACTGGGCCAGGGCGATGAACTTAAGGGCATTGCCGACAAGGCTTACAAAAGCGGCGCCGATGAAGTGATCGTGATGGATCTTCGCCAGGAGTTCGCCGAGAAATATTGCTTTCCGATGCTCCGCGCGCATGCGATTTACGAGCAGGATTATCTGCTCGGCACCAGCATCGCCCGCCCGCTGATAGCCGCCAAGCAGGTGGAAGTGGCCCGCCAGACCAACGCCGACGCCGTCGGGCATGGGGCCACCGGCAAAGGAAATGACCAGGTGCGCTTTGAGTTGACGTACATGGCTCTTGGTCCAGACCTGAAAATCATTTCGCCGTGGAAAGATCCGAAATTTGAATTGCGCGATCGCGAGAGCGCGGTCGATT
>DASRRM010000062.1:0-26731 GCA_035695715.1 Tepidisphaeraceae bacterium | reverse complement strand
TGTCGTTCTTCCCGTCGCCGTTGACATCGCCGAAACCCAGGCCGTGGGTGAAGCGTTGATAGCCTTTGTTTGGGCTAATGGGATGGAAGGCCCACGGTTTTTCGGGTTCCTTCCAGTTTGGCTCGGCATATCCCATTTTCCCGTCGGTCGAGCAAAGCAGCACCGGCTTGCCGTTGGCGAAAAGATCGACAAACCCGGGCGATTCGTTGTCGGTTTTGTCGAAGACTTTGTGGCGCGTCCAATGGCCGTCGGCAACCTCTTTGCCTCTTGGATTTTCGTACCAGCTCGTGTCTTCTCCCGGAAATCCGATGATGACAATGTCGTCCCACCCGTCGTTCTTGAAGCTATGGGTGAACGCGAAGAAGTTGTGGGAATAGTGCTCGGGGTTGAGCTTGGCCTCGGGCTTCATGTATTCGTGGCGCTTGGTGAAATCCGGGCCTTCGTACCAATATGGGCCGGCGACAACGTCCTGCACGCCATCGTGATTGAAGTCGCCGAAGTTGGCCCCTTCGCTGAAGAACTCGCGCGACATAGTGATCTTCTTCCAATGCGGATCGGTGAACGGCGCCGGAGCCTGCGCGGCGGGCTTGTCAGACTTATGAACCAGCTCCGGCGGATCAGCCGCCGCGGCAAGCGAGGTTCCCAGCAGCAGCGCGCCCAGCGCGTGAATGAGGAATTTTGTCATGGCAAATGGTATCCGGTGAATCGGCGACGGATCGATCTTGACAGGATTAAGGCAACGCCGTCGCGACATCGCCTTGCATTCCTACACCAGATACAGGCGAGAGTGGCGGCGCGTTGCATATCGCTACAGGCGGGGATTTATCAACAGGGAGTGGAGCGTCGTAGGGGGTTTCGAGTTGGTGGGGCGCCGGCCCGACCAGAGGCGTCTTACGCAGGGGTGTGACCGTCTTTCTTAGCAACCCGCAGGGTGGGCGTGTACTCGCCTACCATCCTTCGCGGGTGGCAAATGGTGGGCGAGTACGCCCACCCTACATTGCTCCGTGCGCGGCTCGCTCCTCTGCGAGTACCTCAAGCCCATGACAACGGTAGCCGGTGAAGACTGACTCCTGTACCATCGTTTCCATGACCCAATCCGATCCCCAGACCGACTGGCGCGCCATCCATGGCGATCATTTTTCCGGATCGCGGGTGCTCATCACCGGCGGGGCGGGGTTCATCGGGTCTCACCTGGCACACGGACTTACCCAACTGGGGGCGACTGTCGTCGTGATGGATAACCTCGTCGGCGGAAACCGCCTGAACCTTGCCGGGCTGAGTTCGGTCGAGTTTGTCGAAGGGTCGATTCTCGACCAGCCTTTACTCCACCAATGCATGCGCGGCTGCCGGTATGTGTTTCACCAGGCGGCTCTGGGATCGGTGCCGGCCAGCGTCGAGCAGCCGCGGCTTTTTCACGACGTCAATTCCACCGGCACGTTGAATGTGCTGGAATCGGCGCGAAATGCGAAGGTGCAGCGCGTGATGTTCGCGGCCAGTTCGAGCGTCTACGGCGAGAATGGCGTGCCGTGGATTGAAACGATGCCCGCACTTCCGCAAAGCCCTTATGCCGCCACCAAGCTTGCCGGCGAAGGCCTGCTTCGCGCCTACAGCGGCAGCCTGGGACTGGACACAGTTTCGCTGCGTTATTTCAACGTGTTCGGCCCGCGGCAAAACGCCAACAGCGCCTATGCCGCCGTCATCGCGGCTTTTGCCAAGGCGGTGATCGCCGGCAAGAGGCCCATCATCTATGGCGATGGCGAGCAATCCCGCGATTTCACCTACGTCGACAATGTGGTGCAGGCCAACCTGCTCGCCGCCCGGCGGAAAGAGTCGATCAGGGGCGAGGTGATCAACGTCGGGTGCGGCGGGCGCATCACAGTGAACCAGTTGGCCAGGCAGGTTGCCGCCATGCTGAACCGGCCCGGGCTGGTTGCCGTCCACGAGCCGGATCGGGCGGGAGATTTGAAGCATTCGTTTGCCGATTTGACAAGGGCGCGGGCGATGCTTTCGTTCGAGCCGATCGTGGGCTTTGAAACCGGGTTGGGCAGAACGCTGCGATGGTATCGATCCGCATTGGGATGAACTCACTTATTTCGGCGCGTTGGTCCAGCGCAGCACCTGCTCCGGCGTCATCCCGCCGCGTGGCGAAAGGCGGGGGTCGATGTAGCTGCGGTCGTTGATATCCACGAGGTATTGGCTGTAGGAAAGCAGGGTGCCACGACACAGCTTTTCTTCGCCACCGGTGTCGGCCTGGGCGCGACGCATCAATTCTTCAACCACCGCCTTGGGGATGCGATCGCGCTCGCTGGGGTAAATGTAGCTGAACAGAATAAGGTGTGAAAGGAGGATGGCTTCGTGCCCGCCAAAGCGGTGCAGTAAGCGATCCCAGTCGAGTTGCGCCGCTCGGGCCAGAAGAAGATGGGCCACATCGGCGCCGTCAAATCGCTCACGCTCCTGGATGAAACACTTGCTCCAGAGAATCTCCTCTGCCGGGCAGATTCTCACGGGCCGGCCCAGGACTTCTCCCTCTTCGCTGTTCGCCAACCACTCGTCGTCGACAACGGTTATTCCATTTCCAGAGCCATGGATGATGTCGATGAAATCTTCGCCATCGGGGCTGAAGGCCTTGGCGATCCAATGAGGATGCGTCCATGCCGTGACATGGCCCGTTCGCTCGAAGGCATCGATCACCAGCGGCGCTTCGGAACGTTTGACAAAAATATCGAGATCTTTGGTATGCCGGACAATGCCGGCATAAAACGCCAGCGCGTAAGCGCCGCCGACGGCGAATGGCAAGCCGGTGGCTTCAAGTACATCGAGCGAATTTAAATAAAACTGGATGGTCTTCGGCTCCAATAGGTCGAACGGCGTTCCGCCGGATTGAGGCGCACTCAGCGGCATTGGGTTGGACATAAAGTCGCTCCTCAATCGTTCCAACTGCCCCAAAACTCGATGTCATGAAAACCACAACGCATCTGCCCTCGACACATACGCCATGAGAGATGATTGCAAAGCTGGTGCCCAATTATCGCTAAATTAACCCTGCGAGATCATGCGGTACTGTCATCCTGAGGTACTCCGAAGGATCTTGCTGTTTCACCGCAACGGTTAGATCCTTCGGAGTACCTCAGGATGACGGTTCCTTGCTTTGGCAGCGCATGATCGCGCAGGGTTAATTTAGGTTCCCACCAGCGAACTCTTCGATTTCATTCCGCGAGGCATCGGTCTTGCCTGCTTCATCACATGGATGCACCAGGACGGGGTCGAGCGGAATTTCAGAGCCATGCTTTGGAGCAACTGATGTCTGACAACAGTAAAAACGGCCAGCCTTCCTCCCCCGCCAGAATTGCCGCTGTCGGCGATTTGCATTGCAAGACCAGTTCGCAAGGGGCGTTTCATGATCTGTTCGCGCGAATATCGCAGGATGCCGATGTCATGGTCTTGTGCGGCGACCTGACCGACCACGGCCTGGCCGAAGAAGCCCACGTTCTCGTGCGCGAGTTGTCCACTGCCAGCGCCATCCCGGCGGTGGCGGTGCTGGGGAATCACGATTTCGAATCGGGCAAGGCTGATGAGGTTCGCAAGATTCTGTGCGATGCGGGCGTTCACCTGCTCGACGGTGACGCAACGGAAGTGCGCGGGATTGGGTTTGCCGGCGCGAAGGGCTTTGCCGGCGGGTTTGGGCGGGGAACACTGTCGGCGTTTGGCGAGCCGATCATCAAGCGATTCGTGCAGGAAGCCGTCGAGGAGGCGATGAAACTGGAAGCCGCCTTGCTGCGATTGCGCACGCCGCACCGATTGGCGGTGCTGCATTACGCGCCGATCGCCGCGACGGTGGAGGGGGAGCCGCGCGAAATTTTCCCATTCCTTGGATGCAGCCGTCTGGAAGAGCCGCTCAATCGCTACCGGGTAAATGCCTGCGTTCACGGCCACGCCCACAACGGCACGTTGGAAGGACGCACGACCGCCGGCGCGGTTGTCTACAATGTTTCGCTTCCATTATTGCGCAAGCGATTTCCCGATCGTCCGCCATTTCGGTTGATTTCGCTGGGCGTGGAAGATGAGAAGAACATGAGAATCACCGAGGCGGTGGGAAGCGGGGGATGAGCGGCGGTTTTTGCCCTCGGCGCGCAACTGCACCTTTAACCGTGGGATGCGTGAACTGCCCCGGCCGAATCATTGCCATCGGCTGCGGGAGCGCCCCGAATTCGCGCATCATCCGATTGCCATCGCACTACGATATCTTTGCATCGCGCGCTGGGAATTTGATACACTGCCGACAACACTCAAGCGAAAAGACACCGAGGGCTGCATCGATTCACTCCGCACCTGCACAAATTCGCCGTCGAGCGCGACAACGTAAAACATTGCGGAGAGGATTCTCTATCGTTGATCTCCTCGTCTCCATCGGCATCGCCGCGCTGCTGCTGGCAATTCTTGGCGCGGTCCTGGCACGGAGCCGTTCGGCGGCGCAAAACACCATCTGCCTTTCGCGGCTCCATTCCATCTCGCAGGGCTTTTCTCAATACGTGACCGATAACGAAGGCCGATACCCCGACCCATTCGCGCTGCAGCGGAGTTGGGAACAATGCATCGGCAAAGACATGACCGACCCGCTGCTGTTCGCCTGCCCGGCCGACGGCGAAGTTTATCCGGCGATCGGGTCCAGCTACGACTGGCGCGACACCGGAATCGTTGCCACAACCATGGCCGGTCGAACCGCCGGGGATGTGACCCGGCCCGAGGCGGTGCTGTCGTTTGAATCGCTGCCCGGGTGGCACGACAAGGGAAAAATGAACGCCGTCCGGCTGGACGGATCGGCCGGCACGATGGATCAGGAGCGCTGTCTTTCCGATTTGCAATTGCCGATTCGATCCAGCGGGTTGTCGAACAACGGGCAGTGAAAGGAATCGTATGAGAGTTCTCGTTGCTGAAGATCATGCCTCGCTGGCGCGCTCGATTGCCGACGGCCTGCGCGAGGAGGACTACGCCGTCGACCTCACCCACGACGGCGAGGAGGCCTTGCGCAACATGAACGGGACCGCGTACGACTGCGCCATTCTGGACATCATGCTTCCGGGAAAGACCGGCTGGCAGATTCTGGAAACGGCCCGGCGGCAGGGATCGAAAACGCCGGTGCTGTTTCTCACCGCGCGCGACGCCATCGAAGACCGCGTGCGCGGGCTGGATCTGGGCGCTGACGACTACATGCTCAAGCCGTTCGCGTTCGAGGAGTTGCTGGCGCGGGTGCGGGCGCTGATCCGGCGCCACCACGGTCATGCCGCCGCGCCGATCGTGGTGGGCGACCTGCAGATTGACACTTCGGCCAAATCGGTGAGTCGCGCGGGAAAGCCGATTTCTCTCTCGGCCCGCGAATATGTTTTGCTTGAATACCTGGCCCTTCGCGCCGGCCAGGTCGTTTCGCGCACCGAGATATGGGAACACCTTTACGACCAGAACGACGACAATATGAGCAACGTGGTCGACGTCTACATCGGCTACCTCCGCACCAAGATCGACCGTGACCACGACGCGAAACTGATCCATACGCGGCGGGGGATGGGATATGTACTCCAGTGGCACGGGCTTCCAGCCCGTGCGCTTTAATTTAACACGGCACGGGCTGGAAGCGCGTGCTACTGGTATGACCCGAAGACTTTCCATCCTCATCCTCCTGCTCGTCTGGGCGGCGCTGATCGCCGGCGGGGCGGTTGCATATCTGACCTGCCGCACGGTGTTGCTGGCGGATCTGGATGCGGCACTGCTTCGCCGGGCACGGGCGCTGCCGGAGGTGGCGCAGACCGCCGAGGCCGCGCCGCCGTTGGAGGAATCGGCGGGCGATCGATACGTTGTGGCGAACCACTTCAATCAAACGCAGGCGCGAATGGCCGATGGCGATTCATCGGCGCGCCCGGTGGTGTTGCATTCGGCGCTGGCGGTTCTTGGGGATGGCAGTTTCGTGCGAACGCTCACGCTGCGATTCACCCCGCGCGACGGACGTGGCTTTATCACCGTTGTCTACAGCGGATCGGCCCAGCGTATGGCCGACCTGCTATCGCGGCTTGCGTGGGGCTTGACGCTGTTCGGCATCGTGGCGGGAATTATTGCGGCGGGACTGGCCGTTGCGGTTTCGCGGGCGGCGCTGCGGCCCTTGCGCGTTACCGCCGACGCCATCAATGCCATCGATGAGCAGAAGCTCGAACAGCGGCTGGATGCCGCCTCGCTGCCGATGGAATTGCAGCCGGTGGCCCGGCAGATCAATGCCGCCCTCGACCGGATTCAGTCTGTTTTCGAAGGGCGAAAACAGTTTCTGGCGGATGTGAGCCACGAGCTTCGCACGCCTGTTGCCGCCCTGTTGACAACGCTGGAAGTTACCCTGCGGCGTCCGCGCGAGGCCGGCGAATTGACCCGCGCCCTGCGAACGTGCATGTCCGATGCGAAGATGCTGCATCAGCTCATTCTCGCCTTGCTGGAGCATGCCCGCGGCGAAGTGGCCGGGCTCAGTGATGGCGTGGAGATTTTTGACGCGGCGGCACTGTTTCGCCAGTGCGTCGACGTCGCCCTTGGATTGTCTCTGGAGCGAAAAATCTCGCTTCGCCTGGACTTGCCCGATGAGCTGATGGTGAGAACCCAGCCGCAGCGGCTTCGGGGGATTGTGATGAATTTGCTGGGCAATGCCGTCGAGCATAACCGCACCGGCGGAAGCGTCGAGCTGGCTGCACATGCCGAAGAAGGCGCCCTGGCCTTTTCCGTGCGCGACACCGGGCCTGGGATCGCAGCGCCGGATTTGCCCGATGTCTTTCAGCCGTTTTATCGGGCTAAGAACTCCAGGAACACTGCCGATTCTGGCGTGAATTCACCGCATTTGGGCCTTGGCCTGTTCCTGGTCGACAGCCACATCAAGGCTCTCGGCGGCAAATGCGAAGTGCAGAGCGAGGTGGGCGTTGGCACCACCATTTCCGTGCATCTGCCCGGCGCGATCGCAGCGCCGATGATGGAATTGGAGGCCCTGGCGTCATGAAAGCCTCTCATACTCTTTTCATGCGGAAGGGGATAACATGCCTTGCGTGACATGTGGAACGGTCATCAAGACGTGCGTTGCCGTCGCGCTGGTGTGCGGCGCGGTGGGCGTGGCCGCCTCGGCGATTTTGACCAGTTCCTCGCAATCCAGCTCATCGCAGTCCGCTTCCACCTCGGTCGGCACGTGCCCGGCGAATAGTTCCACCGCTGCCTCAAACGCCGCGTCGAGTTCCACCACCAACTGCGCCGCCGGCAATTTTGACGTTGCCGTCGCGGGCGTTTACGCGGGGCACGGGTCGGCAACCGTATCCAGTGGATCGGTTCAAATTACCGCTCCGATCACCGATGCTCAGGGCAATGCCGGAACATTCGCCGCCACGATTACAATCGTGAATGGGCATTTCAACGGGACCGGCATGGCGATGGGAGCGGCGGTGACGCTGGTGGGCCGGGTTGATGCACCGGACGCCGCCACGCAGAATCCGATTCTTCGCGTCTCGCGCCTGGTCGGAACATTCACAACCGCCGCCGGCTTGCACGGTCGCGTCGCGGGACAATGGACGACCCAAGCGCAGGCAACCGGCTCCGATGGCGGCAGCGCCAACAACGGCGGCACGACAGACAGCGGCGCCAGCGGCAACAATGGCGGAGATTCGGGCGACGGCGATGATGGCAGATCTAACCACTGAACGGACCGGCCCGATCTTCTCTCGCCTCACCCGCCGCAATCATCGCAACCCATTCATCTGCTCTATTTCCTGCGATTCTCTTTGAAGTAATTGATCAACCCATTGGTCGATGAATCGTGGCTCGCGACCTTTGCGTCCCCTTTGAGCTCCGGCAAAATCGCCTTGGCAAGCTGCTTGCCCAATTCCACGCCCCACTGGTCGAATGAGTTGATATTCCAGATCACGCCCTGCGTGAAAATCTTGTGCTCGTAAAGCGCGATCAGGTGGCCAAGCGCTCGCGGCGTCAATTTCTGAAAAAGGATCGAATTGGTGGGGCGATTGCCCGGGAAGGTTTTCTGCGGAATCAGCTTTTCCAAATCGGCCGGCGAAAGTGTTGAGCCTTTCAATTCCGCCCGAACTTCGTCCGGCGTTTTGCCTTTCATCAGCGCTTCGGTTTGCGCAAAGAAATTGGAAAGCAGAATTGCATGATGCTCGCCCAGCTTGTTCTGCGTTTCGATCGGCGCCAGGAAGTCGCAGGGAATCAGTTTCGTCCCCTGGTGGATCAACTGGTAGAACGCGTGCTGGCCGTTGGTGCCCGGCTCGCCCCAGATGATCGGCCCGGTCTGGAAATCGCAAGGCGTCCCATCGCGCTGCACCGATTTGCCGTTGGATTCCATGTCTCCCTGCTGAAAATAGGCCGGGAAACGGTGCATGTATTGATCGTAAGGCAAAATCGCCACCGTCTGGGCGCCGAAGAAATCGTTGTACCAGATGCCGACCAGCGCCATGATGACCGGCAAATTCTTCTCCAGCGGCGTGGTGCGGAAATGCTCGTCCATCTCATGACCGCCGGTCAGCAACTCCACGAAATTCTTGAACCCGATCGACACGGCAATGGAAAGCCCGATCGCCGACCAGAGCGAATAGCGCCCGCCCACCCAGTCCCAGAACTCGAACATGTTGGCGGGATCAATGCCGAACTTTTTCACCTCGGCAGTGTTGGTTGACAGCGCCACGAAATGTTTCGCGATCGCCTTTTCGTCCTTCGCCTTTTTCAGGAACCAGTCGCGAGCCGAGTGGGCGTTGGTGATGGTTTCCTGCGTCGTGAAGGTTTTGGATGCAACGATAAACAGCGTGGTTTCCGGGTCCAGATCGCGGGTGGTTTCGACGATGTGCGTGCCATCGACATTGGAGACGAAATGCACGTGCAGATCGCGCTGCGAATAGGGCTTGAGGGCTTCGGTGACCATCACCGGCCCGAGGTCCGATCCGCCGATGCCGATGTTCACCACATCGGTGATGCGTTTGCCGGTGTAGCCGGTCCAGGTGCCGCTGCGGATGGCGTCGCTGAACTTTTCCATGTGAGCCAGCACGCGGTTGACCTCCGGCATCACGTCCTTGCCATCGACGAGGATGGGCCGGTTCGAGCGATTCCGCAGCGCGATATGGAGGACGGCGCGGTCTTCGGTGGTGTTGATTTTTTCGCCGTTAAACATCCTGGCGGCAAATCCGCTTACATCGGCGGCTTGGGCAAGTTTCAAGAGAAGGGAGAAGGTTTCCTCGGTGATGCGGTTTTTGGAATAGTCGAGCAGGATATCGCCAAAGCGCGCGGAAAATTTATCGAAACGCTGCGGATCTTTGGCGAAAAGATCGCGCATCTGCAATGTCGAGGTTTTGCTGAAATGTTCCGCCAGCGCCTTCCATGCGGGTGAACCGGTGATATTGGCCATGGTAAAATCCTTCCTTTGTTGAGCAATGGATAATCGCCCAAAGCCCGATTGGCAACAAGGGATCGCCGTTGTTTTGCCTGCGAAGAAAATGAGGCGGCTTTGAATGTCTACTGAATTCTCGGGCCAGTGCTTTGCCGGTTTCGGCGCCGCGGATCGCGGCAGGGAGACGACGGAGCCGCGCCGCGTCGACCTCCAGTTGGCCGGCAATATTCATCTAACCGGATCGATAAGGCGCGCCATCCAGATCGCCCGCGACGTGCAGCTCAATCCTGTTTCGCGCCCGAAACTTGCGGCTCGTGCGAAATGCGGCGACGCAAACCGATCATTGAATGCGATGTGATAGATGAATACAAAAACGACTCTTCGCGCCCTTCGTCCTTCTTCGAACCTTCGCGTCAAATCTGTTCGACAGAGCCTAATCCCGCCGCGACAATTCCAGATCGCGCTTGCGCTGGCGATCGGTGGCGCGCTTCAGGGCCCGCCGTTCCGACCAGGTCAGCGCATGCATTCCCTGGGCGGAAACCTTGGCGAGAATGTTGTCGATCATCTGCTGCTCGGCGGCGTCGCGCATCGCCTCGCGGCGAAGACGCCGAACCTGCCAGCGGCTGGCCCTGCGGCGTTTCTTCGGGGTGTCCGGCCGCAGGCTCGCGCTGTAGTCCATCATGTTGCCGGCGTATTCCATTTCGGGGCCGATCTCCTTGAGTGAGCGGCGCATCTGAATGCAATACATGATGCCGGTGATGGCGATGAACACAAGCAACAGGCTGGTGAACAGACCCACAACGCCGAGAATGATCCCGCCCACCAGCCCAACAATGCAGGCGATGTTCATCGAGCGGTAATAGCCAAGCTTGGGCCAAAGCATCGATTGCAAAAGCTGTCCGCCATCGAGAGGGAAGATCGGCAGCAGATTGAACAGGAGCAGTGCCAGGCTGATGGAATAAATCCAAAAGAGGTAGGACAGCAGGCCGATGGGAAGGCCGTACTGGTTGGCGTAGCCGACGGGGTTCCAGGGGACGACGTGATAGAAGCCAAAAGAAAGCGCTGCAGCGATAACACAGATGATTACGTTGACGGCCGGCCCGCCGGCAACGGTCACAAACGTTGGCCAGGGGCGATGCGGGGCATTGGCCATCGCCAACCCCCCCAACGGCGTCAGGATAATCGAGTCGGCGTCGCCGCCTACCCATCGGCCGGCGAAGCAATGGCCGAACTCATGCAGCAGCACAATCGCAAACAAAATGCCCATCGATTCGAGGCGTTGTTCCCAGTCGTAGTGGCGACTGCCGATGCCGCCAATGACGAGAGTCAGCCCAATGAACAGGACCAGGGACATGTGAACGCGGACGCGGATGCCGGAGAAGGTGAACAGGGGAAAGGAACCGAAGAGCAGAAACAGCAACGGATTGTGCGGCTGGCCGCCTTGGTCGCGATAATAAGGTCTGTCTTCCCATCCCATGAAAGTTACCTTTACCTCTGGCCCATTCTATTCGCCCACTGACCCGTTTGTCCCGCGAACGCGGTCATACCACAAAACGGCGGCGATTGTTTTGCCGTCCTGGATGCGCCCGTCCAACGCCATGCTCATCGCATCATTCCATTTCGTCGGCATGACTTCGATGTCTTCGCCTTCTTCCAGGGCCATCCCTTTGTTCTCTAAATCATAGGCCGCGAAAACGTGCATGCGCTCACTGAGAATTCCCGGCGAGGTAAAGAATGTCAGCAACGGCTCAACGCGCGACGCCTGGTAGCCGGTTTCTTCCAGCAACTCGCGGGCGGCGCATTTGATTGGCTCTTCACCTTTTTCCAGGGTGCCGGCGGGAAGCTCAATCAGGGTCTGGCCGACCGCGTATCGGCGATTGCGGATCAACAACACGCGGCCATCATCCAGAAATCCCATCACCAGCACGGCCCCATTGTGGGCAACGACCTCTCGGCTGTGGCGCTTTCCGGTTTGCTCATTTTCAAGCTGATGCAATTCGAGCCGGCACTTGGCGCCGTCATAAATGACCTGTTTTTCCAGCAGGCGATAGGGCATAACGGAATTATACAAATTGAATCTGGAATCACGAACGTGGAATGCGGACAAAGAACGCTCCCAACCATCCCCTCCCTCCTCATTCGGTATTCGTCATTCGTCATTCGTCATTGGCTCATTGACCATTTGCCATTTCCGAATCCCCACCACTACCCTTAGCCACCCTTCCGCCGTCCCACCCCTCTCCATGGTGTTGATAACTTTTCTAAAAATTGCACGACGCAAAAATTCCTGTATCCTTTGCCTATCAAGTTTGGAAGTGAGTTGTTCAACGGATGGCCCAGTTTCGGATGATTGCAATTGACCTGGACGGCACCTTGTTGTCCCCAACCGGGCATGTGACGGCCCGGGCGAAAGAGGCTGTTCAACGGTGCTTGTCCGCGGGTCTTTTGGTCTGTTTTGCAACCGGACGAAACTGGACCGAAAGCCGGGCGATCTTTGACACGGTGGAGCATTGGCCGACGGCGGTTTTTGTCGGCGGGGCAATCGTGATCGATACCGATCAGGAACTCACCCTCCACCGCACCATGATGGAGCCGTCGCTCGCCCGCGAAGTCTGCCGCTGCATGGAGGATCACGGGCATGCCGTGCTGGCATTGCAGGACACCGGCGTTGCCGGGGTGGATTATCTGGTAACCGGCGATCTGCCCCCCAATGAGGCCACGCAGCAATGGATGAAGGTGACCGAGGCCAAGCTGCGAAAGGTCGGCCGCCTTGCGGACGATCCGCATGAGCACACCATTCGGGTCGGCATCTGTGCCATGCCGGCGGAAGTGTCGCGAATCAAGCAGGATCTGACCGAACGTTTCGGCGATCGCATCATCGTTCACAACCTGATGGTGCCATCCTACGGCGTGGAAGTTTTGGAAGTATTCGATCCGGCAGTGAACAAGTGGGAAGGCATTCTTCATGTCGCGCGGCGGCATGGCGTCGAGCCGAGTGAGATTGTGGCCATCGGCGACGACGTCAACGACATCCCGATGATCAAAAACGCCGGGCTCGGCGTGGCAATGGGCAACGCCCGCCCCGAGGTGCAGGCGGTTGCCAAACGGATAATCGGGAAGAATGCCGACGAAGGCCTTGCTGTTTTTCTCGATGAGCTGGTGGCTGCTCATCTGGTTGAACCGGCGAAGCAGTGATAGTTGCCGGTTGCTAGTGAAAGCGATGGATCGCGGCCGATTTCGATCGGAAATTCACTAGCAGCCGGCGGCTATTCTGTTTATTAAAGGTCGGGCAAGGCGACGCTTCGCGATACACATCAACCCGCGCAAAACGGCGGCAACACGATTCAAGGAAGATTGCGGAAGGATCCGCAGGCTCCAAACGGCTGGTGCGTAGGACGCGCGCTGGCCGTTTATTTTTGCGCGAAATGGAAAGTCGGGGCAACTAAACTAATGAGCCGCGCACGAAGGGTACTGCCGCAGTAAGCGGTCCCGAAACCGCTTACTACGGGAGTGCCCTTCATGCGCGGCTCATTTGGCCTGCCCATCCATTATCGGCCGCTTCTCATCGCACCCGTTCATCAAGGGGCACGACCAACCGGACGATTTATGAAAAACCGGTGCGCACACGAGGAGGCGTCTCGTTCCTGTCGCTCCACGGCCTGTCCTGAGCCTGTCGAACGGCCCTTCGACAGGCTCAGGACAGGCCTGAAAGTTTGTTTGCGGAGTTGTGCTGATGACGCTTTGCGATGTAGAACGAGCGGCCATGCCCATGCGCCGCAAAACCGATCGGCCCCAGCCGCCAAGCCCGCGCAGCCGCGCGTCCGCCGCCGTTGCGCGAATGAGTTGGGCCTATTTCTTTGTCCTGTTGGCGATCTGGATCTTCCTGCGCACGCTGGGCGACCGGTGGTGGCTGGGAACGATCATGCTTTTCGGGCCGGTGTGGGTGACGGCGTTGCCGCTGGCGGTTCTGGTGCCGGGCGCGCTGATTTTTCACCGCAAATCGCTGCCGATTCTTCTGGCGGCGGGGGGCGTGGCGGTGTTTCTGCTCATGGGGTTTTGCCTGCCATGGCGGGCGGCCCTGCAACGGCGCGGAATCGTCAAGCCGCTCCGCGTGCTCACCTGCAACGTGCATGGTAAATCGGTGCTGAACAAACTCATCGCCGCCAACGATCCGGATATTGTCCTGCTTCAGGAATGGCCCGGCACCAGGGAAAAGCCCGTATTAGGCGTCGGCCCCTGGCAGGTGCGCGAGGACGGCGAGCTGCTGATCGCCAGCCGATACCCGATCGTCAAATCGCAGGTTTTCACCGAGACGACCTGGTCAGACTGGGGCGGGTCGGCGGCGCGCTACGACATTGCCGCCCCCGGCGGAATCGTTCACGTTTTCAACATTCACCTGGCCTCGCCCCATCGCCCGTTCGACGCGCTGATGGCGGGCAAGCCCGCCGCCGCCCAGCGTCTGGACGAATACCTGCAAATCCGCACCGCCCAGTCGCAGCTCATGAGCCAGTTGGCAACCGAAGCCGGCGGCGACGTGATCCTGGCCGGCGATTTCAACACGCCGTGCGAGGGGCGGGTCTATCATCGCTACTGGAGCGATTTTTCCGATGCATACACCGCCGCCGGTTTCGGCCTGGGCCACACCTATTTCGCGCATGGCGCATCGGTGCGGATCGACCATGTGCTGATGGGATCAAAGTGGCAATGCCGCGAATGCACGGTGGGGCCGTATGTGGGCTCACCGCATCGGCCGGTGGTGGCCGATTTGGAACGCGTGTCGGGAGGGTGATCGCGTCGATTTCGTCATTTCCACTCCCCGGGTTATCATCCCCGCCATGAGCACGGCAACGCAGGATGCAACGATCGATCGCAAACCGTTTGAAACCGAAGTGTACGATGTGATGGGCGGGTCGGCGCGGTGGGAAATCAAGGTCCACGACCATGGGCTGGTGGCACTGGTGGATGTGATGCCGCGATTAGCGCCGGTGGGCAAAACCGCCGACGCGGCCATCGTGCAGGCGGCCCGCGTCAGCTATGGCGAAGGCACCAAGCAGGTAAACGAGGATCGCGGGTTGATCCGCTATCTCGCCCGGCATCGGCATACCACGCCATTCGAAATGGTGGAATTCAAGTTTCACCATGTGATGCCGATCTTCATCGCCCGGCAATGGATCCGCCATCGCACCGCCAATGTGAACGAATACAGCGCGCGATATTCGGTGGTGCGCGACCGCTTTTATCATCCGGACATCGACAACGTCCGCAAGCAAAGCCTGGCCAACCGCCAGGGCGGCGAAGAGCCGATCGACGGCGCAACCGCCCAGGAATTTCTCGACTATCTCACCAAAGTTGAAGGCGCCTACGAGGA
Source organism: Tepidisphaeraceae bacterium (assembly GCA_035695715.1). GTDB lineage: Bacteria > Planctomycetota > Phycisphaerae > Tepidisphaerales > Tepidisphaeraceae > RYN-428. The sequence continues at coordinate 11,963 of DASRRM010000062.1, read as the reverse complement.
CTATCAAAAGCTGATGGACAAAGGCGTCGCCCGCGAACTGGCCCGCATCGGCCTGCCGGTGAATGTGTATACCGAATGGTATTGGAAGATCGACCTGCACAATCTTTTCCATTTCCTGTCGCTCAGAATGGACGACCACGCCCAACAGGAAATCCGCGACTACGCGACGGCGATGTTCAATTTGGTAAAGCCAATCGTGCCAATCGCGGCGGAGGCATTTTTGGATTACAACCTGGGATCGATGCACCTCACGCGATTGGAGATCGAGGCGATCAAGTCGGGAAAGCCGATCGATACGACGAACAAGCGCGAGACGGCGGAATGGGAGGGGAAGAAGGGGAAATTGGGATTAATATGAGGTGCAAGCTGACGAGGCGTCCCGTCTTAAGCGCTCGCACCCTACCAATGATTCTACTTGGGACCGGTATCGTCTTTTTGCTGTTTTTGACTTCAGCCGACTCCGAGTTCTTCTCTTTGGTCCATGAGGAAAAACGACGAAAGCTACGGGCGGGCATTTAGCCGTAAATAGCGAATCGCGAGCACGCGGGCGCATCTCACTCTGCCTTGCCGAAGACGTCCCTTAAGTCCCTCGCACCATGAACAACGCGAATAACGAGGAGGGTACCTTTATCGACTCGATAGGCGATCAGATAAGAGTAAACCGACCAAAATCGTACGCGGTCGTCGCGAACGTCCCGCCGCTGGTGACCCATGCCAGGGAAGCGAGCAAGCAGCTTGATCGACGCATGGATTTCCTCATCCACCCGCTCTGCGATTTCGATGCTTCCGCTGGAAATAGCGATATGTTTCCAAACTCATCCAGGTCGGAATTAGCCGCGCGCGATATCCGATACTTCATGGAAATTCCCCCCGCGCACGCCCTCTTCGTTCGCGTCGTTCGGCAAATGCTTCGTCGCCGTCCAACGTTCCCTCTTCTCGAATGCTTCGTTCGCCCTCCTCAAGAAGCCGATTAAGTTGATCGCTTGAGGTTACGCGCAGGTGCTCTGGAACGCCAAAGTCCTCTGCGTCATATCGCGAAAGTGATACCAACCCAGCCAGGAGTACTTCTTCCGGCGTTCCGTACGCGCCCGCTTCCAGCATCTCTTCGACCAGTCGTTCCATTTTGGCCGTCATTGTGATGGTCATGTTTTTGCTCCTATCAACTGTTATCTTAACGACCCAGCCGAACTTCTGAAGTTTCCTTATACCATTATACCGGCTACGCGGACCGGGGAAGAAGCGGAAAATTGGGCTTTGTGAGCGCGGCCGGGATACCAGGAATTGCCCCCAATGGCCCACGAAGCCTAGCGAATTGGGTGCTGGCGTTTAAGAGTCAACACCGTTGTTCCTGCTCCTGTTTTTGTCCCAGATGCCGGCCAGAAGAACGATAAACGCCAGAAGGCGCACCAGATACAACGGCGATTGTGGCTCGTCGGGTTTGACGCATGCCAGGATTAGCCAGTCGAGTCCGAGCAACCAGAACGTCGTTGCAAAACAGATGAACAGCCGGTCGCGACGCCGCCACCAGAAGCGGAAGAAGAACAGGCCGATGATCGCACACGCCGTGACGATGCAGCCGAAGAGAAAAGAAACCATGGCGCGCTCCAGTCGTCGTTAATGTGAATCCCAGATGAGACCGACCGCCAGCAGCAACAGCGAGAGCAGGGCAACTGCGGTGCGGAGCACGAGCAGGTCGGTATGAGTGAAGATAATCAGATCCAGGAAAAGCAACACGTTGTTCAAGGTCAGCCCGACGAAGCAGAGGCAGCTCCATAGCAGCAGCCGGACCTTGCTCTTTCGATAGCCGCGGAACAGGAACAGCGCGCAGGCGGCACAGGTCAGCCCGCAGAGAATGTAGACGCTTTCAGCCATCGCGCCGCTCCTTTCGCAGCCGGAATGCATCGGCAAAACTCTGCAGGGGATCGGGCGGCTTGGAATAAATCCGCTCGATCACGCTCACCCGCCGCTCGGAATAGGCCCTGGCCAATCCCCCGACGGCGTTGTGAGAGGGACCAGCCTGGGCGTAGTGATATCGAACCGGATCCGCGGCCACGGCAACGGCGAACCCGCGCGACTTGAGACGCTCCAATTCCCGGCCCGCCCAATCAATGTTAATTCGGAGCTCGCGGCCGATGTCGTCGGCGGTCCATTCCTTTTCCGGATTGCCATATAACAAAAGCAGGGATTCCAACTCCAGGACGGAATGAATTTCCGTCGCAATGAGCGCGGCAACATCACTGGCAATATCCTCGTCGCGCACCAACCAACCTCCCGGCCGCTGCATGGGGTTCTTGAAAACTACGCCGTGACCTGCGGCGATCAGGACGGCGGAGAAACCACAAGTCGTCCAATTACAGGCGTTTTACTCTATATGCAACCTTCGCCGATTCAGATTCGCGATTCTCCTCCATGAGTTTCTCGATTGTCGACGGTTGAACAATACGCACAACAACCTATTCCGCCGTTCGTAAAGATTCGTGCCCGTTTGTGTAGACTCGCGGCAATCCCTGTGGCCTTTGAACTCAATCATGTCCAAACCCCGCAAACCGAAACTATCCACCCGCCAGTTTCAACCCGACGCCGCCGAAAGCTGGCGGGTGTTTCGCATCATGGCGGAATTTATCGAAGGATTCGAGACCCTCGCGCCGCTGGGGAAGGCGGTCACCATCTTCGGCTCGGCCCGCACGCGGCCGGATGATCCGATGTACAAGGCCGCCGAGGAAACGGCACGGCTGCTGGCCAAGGCCGGCTTCGGCGTCATCACCGGCGGCGGGCCGGGCATCATGGAAGCCGGGAACAAAGGGGCGTTCGAAGCCGGGGGAGCTTCGGTCGGCTGCAATATTTCGCTTCCCCACGAGCAGCAGACCAACAAGTATCAAACCATCACCCTCGACTTCCATTACTTTTATGCCCGCAAGGTCATGTTCGTGAAGTACGCCAGCGCCTTCATCTGCTTCCCCGGCGGCTATGGCACGCTCGATGAATTCTTCGAGACCATCACCCTCATCCAAACCCTGAAAACCGAAGCCTTCCCCGTTCTGCTGTTCGGCTCGGCCTACTGGACCGGCCTGTTCGACTGGATCAAGTCGACGCTGGACCCGGCTTTCATCGACCACGAAGACCTGCGCATTTTCCGCATTGTCGACACACCCAAGGACGCCGTGCGCGAAATCAAACGAGGCGTGAAGAAGCACTGGTGGAAGCCGATGGATAAGGAATTGAAGGCGGCGGTGAGGAATGGAGCAAAGGCCTCGCCGATCGAAGGCGCCAAGGCCGAGGATACCGGGGAAGGCACGCGCTACGGGAAGCGGCCGAAACGGACGGAGAAGAAGCACGCAGATTCGCCGAAAAAGCCGCAGCAATAAGTTGCTCGCGATTGCTCGCGACGATGCCGGATTATTTCAAGCGGGATCCAAGTCGGTTAAAATCCTGCGATCCGTGAATTACGCTCAAGACTTCAATGCCTTCGGGGATTGGGCGATAAATTACCAGGTAGTCCTTGTATTTTTTTACCGGCCAGAAGCGACAGTCGAGCAAAGCCGCCTCAGGGAATCCACAGGACGGTCCAACTCCCGGATTTTCTGAAAGCAGTTGACACGACTCTCCTATTGCCCGATCAACTTCGACCGCCGCTTCCATATTGTCTTTCGAGATTCTCCCGAAAATGACGGCGATTTCGTCCAGGGCACGATCGCGAAAGCGTAGGATTGCCATCTCATTTCTCCCGCGTCGAAAATCGCCGGATCAATTCCACCCGCCTCTTGGCGAAATCCTCGGGGGTCATCACGCGAGAAGGACTGTTTAACGATTCAAGCAGCAATTCTTTCAAGCGTTCCAAAGACTCCGCGGAATCGACACGCAGCTCGGGTGGCGGCCCAATGCGGTTCACGATTTCGAAAGTTTCGTCATCCAAATCTGACTCGAGAACCTCCTGCAAATATGCTTCGGCGGAAGTGAGACCGACGGTACCTGCTCGCGCTCGCGCTCGCTCGATGCGGTTATCTGAAAGTTCAAGAGTTACACGACCCATAATGACTCCTGCAAAAACAAACCGAATTGTATCAGGATCGCGTCGAAGGCACCAACAAGAATCTCCCCGGAGTTTGGCTCATCTGTTGGAAATGCGGCCCCTTTCGATCAACTCCTTGCGCATCTCGGCCATGTCATTGGCGTTGTATGTTTGACCTGGCGCACTCAAGCCCTCGCGCACCAACGCTTTGAATTGTTCGGCCGAACTGACGCACAAATGGGTCGGCACCCCATGATCCTCTTCGGTCGACTCCTGCATCCTCGCGTTCGGTCGGATCCTCTTCTTGTCGACGCCGCCGTTGCGATCGATGATCTCCTCCCGAATTCGCTCAAAATCCGCCTTGGTTCTCTGCTTTGACGGGCTTGCAAGTCCTTCCTCAATCAACGCCTTTAACCGACCTTTCGGAACTGGGATTTGCTCGGAATCTTCCAACGCCATTTCTTCATTCAGCCGTCGTTTAAGGACTGCTTCCACATACGCTTCAACTGTCGCGTAACCCCGTGCCCTGGAGTTCTCCTGGGCTTTTAGCAAATCGCTCTCGGATAAGTCGATTGTCACGTGCGCCATAAATGCTGTCCTTTATTCCATCAATCCACCCAGATTCTAACCGGTCATCCCAACGAAATCATCGAAATTCCGGCATGCCTGTTACCGCGCGCTCGGCCCATGCGTCTGTGATGGATCAGTCAAATTCGTATGGAAAACCGGCAGGCGGATCGTGAATTTGGTTCCTTCGCCGGGCGCGCTTTTTACCGAAATGGCGCCTTCGTGTTCCTCCACGATTTTTTTGGCGACGGCCAATCCCAAACCCGTCCCGCGGTTGCCTTTGGTGGAATGAAACAGCTCAAACATGTGCTTCATCATCGACGGCGCAACGCCCGAGCCGTTATCGACGACCTCGATCACCGCCTGGCGATTGGTTTCATCGTAATGGCACGCGGCCCGCACCAGGCCGGTGTTTGGCCGCACGGCATCCAGGGCGTTGCTCAGCAGATTCATGATCACCTGGTGCATGCCGCTGGGGTCCATGGGAATGGCCGGATGTCCTTCATCCACATCGCCGACCACCATGACCCCTTTTTCATTGGCGCCCTGCGCAACCAGTTCCAGGCATTCGTCGATCAGCTTTTTGGGGTTGACCATTTCAAGGGACGGCTCGCGCTGTTTGCTGTAGGCGAGGAGGTTCATGGTCAGGCCGTAGATTTTGTCGAGGTTGCGATGGACGATGCGCCAGCCTTTGGATGCCTGCGTGATGTTGCTGCCGCGAAGCCCCATTTCCACGACGTCGGCTCCGCCTTGAAGCGCCTGCAGGATGTTTTTGATTGAATGCGAGAGGGCGGCACTGGTTTCACCGACCGCCGCGAGCCGCTCGGCCTGCAACTGCGCCTGATACAGCTCGGCGTTTTGAATGGCCATGCCGGCCTGCAGGCCGATCGCGGTCAACAGGCGAAGCTGCTCGGGCGCATAGGTGTAGTTGCGAACTGAAGAATCGATATAGATGAGGCCTATGACTTCGTCGCCGCCTTTGTCGGTGAGCTTGCGCGCCTTGATCGGCACGCACAGGGCCGAGCGAATGCCCAGGTTATGCACGCTCTTGCCCTTGCTGAAGCGCTGGTCGGTCATGGCGTTGCTGGAAAGCACGCCTTCCCCGGTTTGCAGCACATGATTGATGATCGTCCGCGATGCGTGGATTTTTTCGGGAACGGCCGGCTTGCCGTCCAGCAGCGGCTCGGCCGATTTCGCGGCCGGCTCATCGCGCGTGCGCACCACCTTCGGCACCAGCTCGTTGTTCTTGGTATCCAAGAGGAGGATGATGCCGCGGTCGGCCTTGACGTGCTCGAAGCTCAGGTCCATGACGACTTCCAGCACCTGATCGACGCTGAAGCTGCTGCCGAGCGCGGCGCCAAGCTGATAGAGAATTTTTAAATTCCCCATGGCGGCGGCGGCGGGCTCGGGAACCGCCAGCACCATCGAATCTTCACTGGAAGGGACGGTCGCCATGATGGCGCTGTCCATGCCGGCTTCCTCGCCCGAGAGGGCCACGTTTTTCCCGCTGGTGCGTGAGACGCCGGGCTGTGCGCCGAAGACCATGAGCGTTCGCCCGACGCGGACCTGGTCGCCGATCTTCAGTCCGATTTGTTTGTCGACGCGCGCGCCGTTGACATAGGTGCCGTTGGCGCTGCCCATGTCATGGACGATCCAGCTACCGTCGGCGGGCAGCAACTCGCAATGCCGTCGCGAAACGGTGTTATCCGTCAACGGTAACTGCCTGCTGTCGCGGCCGACCAGCGCCGGTGCATCAGGAAGCTCGAATCGACGGCCTTTGTCCGGACCTTGTAGTACGAGGAGGGTAAGCACGAACATATTGTAAGTTGTGGCAACTCAATTGTCAGTTGCACGAACAAAACAGGTTAAACGCCAAGACGCCATGAACGCCAGAAAAGCCAAGAGTGCCAAGGCAGTGCGGACTTTTTCCCGGCACGTGTGGCGCGAGATACTGCTGTCGCCGCGCCCGTATTGAGTTTGACGCGAAGAAACGAAGAGACGAAGGACTCGAAGAGATTTCCCGCGTTAGCCCGAACCTTCGCGCTTTCACAGAACGAGCCGTTTCTTCCTGGCCCGCCGCACGATGTTGTCGGTTTCGTGAGCAGGAAATGAGCCGCGCACGGAGGGTACTCCGGGTACTCCCGGAGTAAGCGGAGGGCGGCGAAAACGCTTACTCCGGGAGTACCCGCCGTGCGCGGCTCATTCGTCTCAGGAGTACGGGTTACCTCAAACCGGACTCTCTTACGCAGAGTGTGTATCAGGATGATGATTGCCCGCTATATCAACTTGAAAAACTCTAAATGACATTGCGCGATTCGGCGCTCAGAATCTTCGTAGGGTCCGCACTGCGGACCGTTTTTTCCGCTCAAACGTAATGGTCCGCAGTGCGGACCCTACACGAATTGCGCCAGGTTATTTATTTAGATCCCCAACATGAGAGGCAGGGCGAAAAATGCAAAGCCGACGCTGAGCAGCCCCACGATGATCATCGCGATTGCCACACCTTTGCTTGTTTTTCGCCGGGGATTCGGCCCCGGTTTCGCAGACAGATTCAGGATTCCGCCGCAACACAGCAGCGCGCCGAGAATGATCAATGCGAGTTGACCCATATTGACCCCAGGATGACGGGTTCTTGCCGAAAACGCCTACACGCCGGGGCAAGCGGCGCGCGCAACACTTCGTCTCGAAAACAAACTTCATCGCCGCGCCGCCCCGGATTTGCGGAGCGCTCGGCAAATCCGGGGCGGCGCGGCGATCGAGTTGCTTGCGCTAACCGCAGTTGCGCGCGCCGCTTGCCCCGGCGTGGAGGGTTGTTCCACTCTTCGGGCACGATTTCGAGCTGTTTCACTCATGTTGCCCGGTCATTCCGCGCCTGGCGATTTTGGCGGCGGCTCGGGGGCCATTCTTTCCTTGCCGGTCCAGCGCAACGCCTCGCGGAGGATGCCGGCCATGACGGCAGGTTCTCCCTCGCCTTGAAAGCGCACGACCAGTAACTGCGGCCTGGCATAGAGCAACAAGGGCGCAACGCTGGCCACGCTCATCGCTGCGTTTTTTCGCAGGGCATCGACCACGTCGTTTGCCTCGTAGTCGGCGACAACGAACTGGCCCGCCACGTTCATTTTTCCACACGGGCAGCGGTAAAAATAAAAGACCGAGGCGATTCCCGCGCCGGTGGGAATTCCCATGCCGTCGATGGTGACGTCCAGATCGTCGCGGGGAATGGTGAAGATGTCGATGCCGTCCTTCACGATGCCCGGGCGTTCCAGCGCCTTGGCAACGTCGGGCCATGCCGGGTCGGCGGGTTGGGTTGCGGGGGAATCGCCCGGCGATGGAGCCGGCGCAGGAGCGGCGGCAACGTGCGGCGGAGCCGGATCGGTGGAAAGATCGGCGCAGCCGGCCATGAAGATCGTCAATGCGATAAATCCAAGGGCCAGGATCATGAGCCGGCGCGGGAGCCTCCACGCTGAGGCAGGTGGAGCGAAAGACCTCATCCTGACGTGGACGCCGGTTCGAAGTGTCCCAAATTGGGCGATTGTCATCCTGAGGTACTCCGAAGGATGACGGTTACGGCTGTTTTCGAACGGGATAAAATCCCAGAGCGTGCGAAGCAAACTTCGCGCGGTCGCCGCGCCGCCACCGATTTTCGGGATGCTCTGGCTCTGTCTCGAACCTCCCGTATCGCGGCCGTCTCGGCCGTGTCGTTCTTCATCGGGAAGTGCCATTGCTCGAACAAACGAGCGGTTTCTCACTGCGCTCCAGCAGCACGGGCGGGACGCCCGTGATACGGGAAGGCTTTGGCGCATCGAGGGTGCCGGACCCGCTGCTTGCGCGGAGCGGGGCACGGGCAGCATGCCCGTGCCACTGGAATGAATGACGTCTTTCATTTGCTTCCCTCCGGCATCAATCTGCCGCTGGAACGTAGGTGCTTGAAAAGCCAGCGGCGGGTCACGAAATACGGCTTGAAGACGGCTCGGTGAAGCCGGATCAAAAAACTCTTCTGATTGACGCGCGCCAATTCCTCCGCTGTCAGCTCGTCGCGGCGAAGGCGCTTTTTGTGCTTGAGCAGATGGTAGACGTCCTCGCGCTGGAAGTAGCGCAGCAGAAATCGCCGATCCCAACTGATCTGGAAATCGATCAGGTGCGGCAAGCCATCATCGCCCAGGAGAATATTCTCCGGCTTATTGGTGTCGACGTAGGCAATGCCCCGGCGATGCAGCTCGGCAATCAGCGCCTGGCATTTTTCGAAGAACCCCGCCGGCACGGTTTTGTCTGCCGCCAGCGGCCTGCCTTGAACATATTCGTGAACAAATCCGGTATCCCCGACCATGCCGACGATTTTCGGAACGTTCGGCAAATCCTCCAGCTTGCGATAAAAGCGCACTTCGCGGCGGCAGAGAAAGCGCCCCATCCAGCGCAGGGGGAATCCGAAGAGCGAAGCCGTGCGGCCGATCTTCAGCACGACACGATTGCCCTGAGGGTCTTCATAAAATCCGGTCGCGGCGACGAAGTCGTGCTTCATCGAATGAACGAGGCGGTAGATCGTGCCATCGATTTCAAATTGTTCCGGCAACGGATCGCAACCCAATGCGCGCATCCAGTGCCAGACGCGCTCGGGTCGATCGGCCTTGTCGATTGCATGAGGTTGGTCAGTGGGAAGCACGTCAAGATTATACGGGAAGAGCGCCGAGCATTTAATAGGTAAAGCAATCTACAGGATTAACGGCATATCGCTCAATCGCGGCGAAGGGTTCCGGCTCCCTCTCGCGGGATTACTTATACAGGAATTTATTGACGCGCTGGCCGCAATATGTTATACAGGAATTACCAATGGAATTCAGGTGGAACGAGTGGAACCTTGAGCACGCCACAAAGCACGGTTGCAAACCGGACGAAATTGAATCCGTCGTTCGCAACGCCAATCGCGGCTATCCGCGCCGATGGCGCAACTCGACATGGCTGGTGGAAGGGCGCGGCCAGGGCGATCGATTTGTCGAAGTGGTCTGCGTATTGGACCCCGATAACACGATCTTCGTCATTCATGCCATGCCGCTGACAACGCGGCGGCGGCGGGGCCGCCGGTAAGCGCCCACTCATGCCGGCGGGTTGCCGACGGAAAGCAAGGATCCATGAAACGAACGATTGCACAACCTCGCAAGCGCCCGAATAAGGAAATGTCGGGCGTCGATTTCGACGCGCTCCCGCCGGCGGAGAAGGAGCGTATCTTCAATGAAATCGAGACAGGGACTCCCGAACAGCGGCGGGCGGAGTCACGCCCGCTGAACAAGGCGGAACAGGCGCGGTGGAACAAGGTGAAGCGAAAGGCCGGCCGCCCGCGCATCGGCAAGGGGATCAAGCTGATTTCCCTCAGTATCGAGCGAGGCTTGCTTGACCGCGCCGACAGCTACGCCCGCGCCCACAAAATCAGCCGCGCTCAGCTCATCGCGCGCGGGATTGTGGGGATCATCGGCGAGGACCGCAAGGCAAAGGCCGGCTAATAGCTAAATAGAATAGCCTTGCACGAATCGTGGAGGGTCCACACCGTGGACCACGTGCGTCGCCCTCGAAAACTGAGGTACCGCGAAGAGCCGGGTCTTTCCCGATAAAATCCGGCCTTTCAAGCATATCTTCGCAAATCTTGTTTTTGCGCGAAGTATTTGCGCGAGGATATCTTCGGACAGATTCTAACGCCTTCTGCGACGCGTCAGGCGCATGGCAACGAGGAAACAGAGCACCCCCGAGACAGTCGCTGAGGAGTAGGTAATGACGTTCCAGTTAGTGTTCTTGAGCACGCCGGTGAAATGCGGATCGATCACGAAGGCCGCAGTCGAAACGAGAGTCCCAACGACCACCCATACGATCAATCCTGCAATGGCAGCCAGAATCAGTCGCAGCAAAAGCCTCATCGCTTGCATCCTCTTTTATCAGACACGTTGCACATGAGCCGCGTCCATCGGGTTGCTCCTTACTCATCCATGTCATCATTCGCCCCCAGCATCAACTCCGCAATCGGCGGCGGGATGTAACCGTCGGGGAAGAAAATCGCCAACTGGTTTTCCCATGCCATCGCGATTCGGCCGGCGGGGTCGACCCAGATTCGCGTCGGGGTTTTCACCGTGGGTACATGATGTGTGAAAATCTCCTCGAGCTTGAACGGCTCGGCCTTGCCGGGCGTGGGTTTCAGGCAGACCACCCGGCCGGGCTGGTTGAAGAGAAAGAGCCGGCCGTCGGCCACTTTCACCAGCCATGCGGGGCCGACGCCAGTCGCAACCGCCGGCAGGGCGTAGGTCATGGCGGCGCCTTTGCGCGGCACGAGGCGCAGGTCGGTCAAACCGCCGAAATATCGCGTGCCCTGGCGATCAGTCAGAATGGGGCTGTCGCCGCTTTGTGTCGCGGGGGCGGTTGTGGCAGGCGTGTGGGTGGGAGTTGAAAAGGAAGTCGCCGGGATCGTTGCCGGCTGAGTGGCCGCGGGGGAATTTGGCGGCGGCGGCTCGACCTGGGGCGGAACATCTTCGGGTTTATCGAAAATCTCCTCCGATTCGTTCAGAACCTGCCAGCCATTTTCATGAAGGGCGTAGGCGCTATTTTTCTTGGTGACCGGCCAGCCGGCTTTGGTCCATCCCACTTCGTCGGCGATGTCCAATACCCACACCGGCAGGCGCGGCGTGGGATCGGGAAGCGTCGGATCGATGATCAGCGTTTCATCATCCTTCGCCGAGGGCATTGTCGATGCCGAAGTTACCGGCGGCGGTGATGAAGCGGCAGGTTCGGTTGCGGTCGGTGCTGTCGTTGCGTGCGTGCCCGGCGGCTTGCGGAAGAGCCAGCGCCCGCGGCGATCCATGCCGAGGAAGTCGCTGAAATCGTGCTCGCTTTTGCGAAGGAGGGTGACGTAGCCGTTGCCGACGAAGCGGCGCGGGCCGCGAAGATCGTTGGTGACAATCCAGTCGTTGCCGTTGGCGTAAAGCCGCGATTGGCCGGCCGTCAGGTCTGATGTCATTGATTCGGGAAGCAGTTCGATGGGACGGCCCGGGCGAATGCTGATCCACGCCGGCACGCGATACGCCGGCTCGGCATCGGGGTTATCCGGATAGGGGATCGACACGCCCGCCTCGGCGTAAAAAACCGTCCCACCGTCGGCCAGCCTTGCGGCGAGATTCAGGGTCTTATTTCCCAGCAAGACCATGCCGTTCAACGTCGGCACGACCTTCTGCTTGAGCAGTTGCCGCATGCGCGCCTGCGCCTCGGGGCCTTCGGTCGGCAGCAGCTTTTCCAGGATCGGCCAAATCCCCGAGCCGTATTGCGAGAGCTTGTCATACGCGGCGTTGCGCACGGCTTGATCTGTGTCGGATAAATCGTCGACCAGCTTGTCGATCTCCTCCTCCTTCACGTT
>DASRRM010000061.1:0-32109 GCA_035695715.1 Tepidisphaeraceae bacterium | reverse complement strand
CATCTCCCGCCCGATACAATCCCCATAGCGGCGATCGGTTCAGTTCAATGGGACTTTATGCGGAGTGCGACCAAGTCGCCTACCAGAGCCGCGCTTCTCCCCCGCGCACTCCACATAAAGTCCTCTACATTTCGGGACATGAGCCGGCGCAACACCCGGTGTTGCGCAAAAGTGTTGCGCTTTGGGGCGCAATGGGGCGCGCCGGCGCAGGTGGATGTGTGCGGGCGCGGGCAAGGACCGCGCGGCGGACTTGTCGCAGGCACGCAATCCGCGTCCTCGCTGGCGCTCGTCCACGGCGCGTCGTAAGCTACAAAGCTCAGTGGAAAATCGCTCAGGCGTTCATCACCTTCGCCGGCTCGTCGAACGCCGCGCGAATCTGGCCCAGCTCGTCGCCTGTCAGCGTGAAATCCAGCGACCTGGCGTTGTGCTTCGCCTGCTCGGCGTTTCGGGCGCCGACCAGGGCGGCGGTGATTCCCGGCTGATGGGCCGTCCAGTTGATCACCACCTGCGTGAGGCTTGCCTTGTGCTTCTCGGCGATGGGGCGGATTTTTCGCAGCGCCTCCAGAACGCGCTCGCGGTTTTCCACCGTGAAGTATTTGTGCTGCGCCCGGTGATCGCCCGGCGGAAACCTGCGCTCCGGCTCAACCTTGCCGGTCAGCAGCCCGCGCTCCAGCGGCGAATAGACGATCACGCCAATGTTGTTTTCCCGGCAGAACGGCAGCACGTCGGCTTCGATCTTCCGCTGGATCAAACTATACGGCGGCTGATCGCTTGCCACCGGCGCAACCTTGCTGGCGGCCGCCAGCCATTTCACGTCGTAGTTGCTTGCGCCGATCGCGCGGATTTTGCCCTGGTTCTTCAGCTTTACCATCGCTGCCATCGAATCCTCGACCTTGGTTGAGGTGTCGGGCCAGTGAATCTGGTACAGGTCGATTTCGTCGATGCCTAGCCGCCGGAGGCTGCGCTCGCATTCCAGGGCGATGCTCTTGGGGTTGGCGTTCTTGCGGATGACGATGTCTTTTCCCTCGCGGTTTTTCTGCGGCCATGGCTCAGATCCTTCTTCGGTATCCCAGCGCATGCCGCACTTGGTGGCGATGACCACCTTATTTCGCCGTCCGGCAATCGCCTTGCCGACCAGTTCCTCGCTGTAGCCCATGCCATAGATGGCGGCGGTGTCGATGGTGGTGACGCCGTTGTCGATGCTGGCGGTAAGGGCGTCGATGGATTCCTGCTCTTCGTTGCCGCCCCACATCCACCCGCCGATGGCCCAGGCGCCAAAGATGATGGGCGTGACGCGAACGTCCGATTTGCCAAGTTGCCGAAGTTCCATGGGGCGATGCTCCTTGCAGGTTGAGGTATCGCTAGGGTAGGCGCAAGAGGCGTGGGCCGTCCAGAGGCGGGGCGCAAACTTAAAGAATATCCCGCGCGGTTTCGAAGAAAACCCGCACCGTCCGCGATGCGCTGACGTTCTTAAAAAGCATCGCCTTGCGGTCGCCCTTTTTGATCCAGTAGTGGAGTTTGGGCTGGCTGGCCTGCTCGTATACCGCCTGGCTGAGTGACACGTCCTGGAGCGGATCGTGTTCGGCGGCGATCACCAGCAGCGGGCGCGGCGCGATCTTATCGACGTATTGCGCCGGCGCGAATGTCGACAGCGGCGTGCCAAGCTGCGCCCCGGCCATCGCCAGCGAAACGTGTGTGGCTATCCAGCCGACGCTGGGCACGTAATAAGCATCAGTCAGCCCCTGGATCAAATTGCTGACACGATCGTACGGCGCGAAAACGGCCACGGCGTCGATCTGCCGGCCCAGGCCCGGGTCAGCCGCCGCGGCAATCAGCGCCGCCGAGCCCAGTCCCACGCCCAGGCCGTAGATTTTGCGCGATTCGGCGGGATGATTTTCGCGCACCCATTTGACGGCCCCCAGCACGTCGCGCCGCTCCAGGTCGCCGAAGGTGCAAAGCTGGCCGGCACTTTGCCCGTGGCCGCGAAAGTCGAAGGCCAGGATATTGAAATCACCCGGCACCAGATCGCGCGCCAGCTTCAGGTCCGATGCCTTGTCAGCCCCGAAGTCGTGGCAGACGATGACGGTGCGGCCGCTTGGAAGCGGCATGGAATGCGGATCATCGGCCGACGCCGCGGGAATCCACCACCCGGCGATGCGCAAGCCGTCGCTGGTCATGAAGGAAATGTCCTTATAGCCGCGGTCGAGCAGCGTTTGCGGTGTGCCGGCGTGAACGGTATGCGGCCGCCAGATCAAGACCATCGATCCCACGTAGGGAATTGCGAACACGAATAGCAGGATGGAGCGCGCGATTGCCCCGGCGACATCAGCCGCCGCACAGCAGGGACGACCCTGGGCATTGGCCGGCGTGACCCGCGCGATGCACCATTTCAGCACCGCATTCACCCCGCGCAAGGCGCAGGCGACGGCGATTCCCCAATAGCACGCCGAAGCCACTTCGGTGGGCGGCAGGCTAATGGCGTGCAGATAGAACTCGGCTACGATCAATCCGCCCACCGCGCCGAAAATGAAGGTGAATAACGTTTCGCGCAGAGGAGTCGGATTTCGCGATGCGCGAAATCGCAACCCCGCGATCCCGATGGCCGCGATCGGCAATGCGAGATAGAAGATGGGAAGAGCAACCGATGGACTGAGCATGCAAACGCCTGGGCTGTCGTGTGGCGGAATTGTAGCGGGCTGGATGGGGAGGGTCCACGGGATGGCTACGCGCGGTTAAATCAGCGCAGCAGCGGGTTGTATAGACGCCGGTGCATCGTGAAAATGGCGCCGGCTCAATTGGGAGCTATTGCAGGACGCCCGTGATGCCGCACTGGAATTGCGGCCATGCGATGAAACCAAAGGAAGCGCTACGATGACCGAGCTTCGCCTGGAAACTTTAGAGATGCCTGCAGCGGCGTTGGGGCTGGAGAATCCGCTGCCGCCGTTGCATGCGTATCGGACGGTCAGCATCACCGAAACGTCCGAAGCCGCGGTGGAAACTCCGGCATATTCGGATCGGGGAAATGAGGCCGGTATTCTGCCTTACCGGCTGCAGGACAACTACGATCGGCATCGAAGTCTTCGCCGGTTCAAGACTGCCGTCTTGGAAAATGATATCTTGCGGGCGACATTTCTGCTCGACTTCGGGGGCCGGCTCTGGTCGCTGTATCACAAGCCCACCGGCCGCGAATTGCTTCACGTCAATCCCGTGTTTCAGCCGGCGAATCTGGCCGTGCGCGATGCATGGTTTAGCGGCGGGGTGGAATGGAATCTCTCCATCATCGGGCATTGCCCGTTTACCTGCGCGCCGCTCTTTGCCGCCCGGGTCAAAGGGGATGACGGCACGCCCATTCTTCGCTTTTACGAATATGAGCGCATCCGGCAGGTTCCGTTCCAGATCGATTTTCATCTGCCGGGCGGGTCATCCTATTTATTCGTCCGTCCGCGCATCAGCAATCCGAATCCGCACGCTATACCGATGTATTGGTGGTCGAATATCGCCGTCGAAGAAGCTCCCGGCGTGCGGGTGATCGCGCCGGCCGACAGCGGCTATTTTCACGACTACGACCGGACGCTGAAATCTCACGACCTGCCGATGCGCAATGGGGAGGATATGACCTATCCGCGCCGCCGGGCGTCGGCGGCGGATTTGTATTTCCGCATTCGGCGCGATCGGCGTCCCTGGATCGCCGCCGTTGACATTTCCGCAACGGGCATGATTCACACCTCGACCCAGCGCCTCTGCGGACGCAAAATGTTCCTGTGGGGAATGGACCCCGGCGGCCGCCGCTGGCAGGAATATCTGTCCGAGCCGGGGCAGCATTACATCGAAATCCAAGGCGGTCTGGCCACGACACAAACCGAATACGTCGCAATGCCGGCGGGCGCGCAATGGGAATGGCTCGAGGCCTACGGCGGGTTCGACGCCGACGCCGGCGCGGTTCACAATGACTGGCCGACGGCCATCGCGCACATCGAGGCAAAGCTGGAGCAGGAACTTCCCCGCGCAGAGGTGGAATCGCGCCTTGCCGATTGGCGCGCCGACGCCGACCGTGCCCCGGCCGAGATTCTTCAAACCGCCAGCGGTTGGGGCGCGCTGGAGCGCCGCCGCCGCGAAAAGGCCGGTCTTTTGCCGATGGAATCTCTCGCCACGCCATTTGCCGATGAGAGCCTCGGGGAGGAACAACAGCCGTGGCGTGATCTTTTGGAGCGGGGCGAATTTCCCTACGGCGATCCGTCGAATCCGCCCGGTGCATACATGACCGACCCGGCGTGGCGCGTGCTGCTGGAAGAGGCCATCGCCGCCGGCCGCGGCGTTCATTGGCTCTCGCTGCTGCACCTGGGAATCATGCGCTACCGGGCCGGCGATCTGCCCGGCGCACGCCAGGCATGGGAGCGATCGCTGGCGCTGGAGCAATCGGCATGGTCGTATCGGAATCTTGCCGTGCTGGAACAGGATGAGGGAAATCCGTCGCGCGCCGCAGAACTATGGGCCCAGGCCGCGGCGATGAAGCCGGATCTGGCCGCCCTGGCAATTGAAGCCTGCCAGGCCATGCTGGCGGCGGGGCAATATGCCGCCTTGCGCCAATTGATCGCCAGGCTGTGCGGGAATGTCGCCGCCAGCGGCCGCATCCGGCTGATTACGACCCTTGCCGCCCTGCGCTGCGGCGACCTTGCCGCCCCGGCGGCTTTCTTCTCCGCGCCGTGCGACATCGCCAACATTCGCGAAGGCGAACTCAGTCTCTCCGATCTCTGGTTCGAGTGGCACGAAGCGCGCCTCGCCAAAGAGCAAGGCGTGCCGATCGACGGCAACCTGCGGGCGAGAGTGCGCGAGGAATATCCGCTTCCACGCGAGTTTGATTTCCGAATGAAACCGGATTGAGCAGGATTCGGGAACATCAGCCGTTAAATCGCAGATCACCCCGTCGAATATCCGATAACATGAGCAGAGCCAACCGGGCTGTAAGCGTCGCGGCGATCGAATTGTTCCTATGAAAGTCCTTTTCGTAACAGGTTTAACCGGCTTCGGCATCGGCGGGGCGCGCACGGAGGAAATCCGCCTCGTGCGCGGCGCTGCCAACGCCGGCTGCGACGTGGCGATGTGTTCCGACGTGCTGGCGGGTGAATTGACGGGCATCCGCCACTTCCGACTGGACTATCCGCCAGGCGAAAAAGCGCCAGGGCAGCTTGCCGACGCGATGCGGGAGTTTAAGCCGGAATTGGTGCATGTCGTCGGCGGCGGGGTGCGTTTTTTGGCGGATTGCGACAAGACCATGACGCAATCGCCCTGGGTCTTCACCGCTCATAATGTGCCTCCGGCGGAGCGGATTTTCCCACGCCTTTACGGCAACACCCGTCTCCATTATGCCGTGCGAAATGCGCTGGCGATTCCCAATGTCTGGTCATGGGCGAAGTATCTGAAGCACTCTCGTTTCCACACGGCGATCTGCCATAGTCAAACCGTCGCCAGGCGTCTGCGCGAAGTCGGCTGCCAGCTGGGCAAAATCCGAGAGATTCCGTTCGGGAGCGAACTGCCGGCCGATGCGCTTCACGATATCGCGGCCTCCTCGGTTTTCCCCGCCGAGGCCTGGCCAAAGATCGTGACGGTGGCGGGATTGGCGTTTCATAAAGGGCAGCTCGATGCCGTCCGCCTCGCCGCCAGGCTGCTGAGCGATTTTCCGAAGCTGAGCTATCGGCTGATTGGCATGACGCGGGACAAGAAGTACCGGGCCTATGTGGAAAAGGCCATCGCCGACCTTGGGATGTCGCAGCACGTAAGCATCATTCATTCAGCGCCGGAGGCAGTGAAATTTGCGGCTATGCGCGAGGCCGACTTATATGTGCAACCGTCCCACGAAGAGGGATTCTGCATTGCCTTCCTGGAGGCGGCGATGCTGTCGCCACGATTAATCGGCGGCAACACCGGAGCGATAGCGGCCATGGCGGATGGAGATGCAACTGCGCGAGTTGTTCCGCCGGGTGCGATTTCCGCGATGGCGCAGGCCGCGCGCGAATTGCTTGCCAAAGTCGTCGCTCCGCAAACCGTAACGCACCGCCGCCAGGCGCTGGCCCGGCGATATTCCTGGCAGACATACCTCGACGCACATTTGCAGGCATATCGACAAGTCTTAACAGGCGGGAATTGAACCGCCCCCTTTTTTGACACGGACATGTCGGGGAATGAGCCGCGCACGAACGGTACTCCCGTAGTAAGCGGTTTGGGGGCATCCGCTTACTGCGAGAGTACCCTTCGTGCGCGGCTCATTACCGCCAGACCCAAAACGATCAGGACGCCGGTTTCGCAAGAAATATGTGTTGTAAATCCTGAATATTGCAGTATTTACTGCTCTGAAAATTTCGACGGAAATCTCCAAATATTCTCCGTTGTCTGTTTTGCCCACTGGGTTGTAGCATCCAACTTGAAATCCATTCATCGCGTTGATCGCTGGATTGTTTATTGGCGTGCGCCGAGGGATTAGTGAGTGCAACAACTTCCAGAGCGCCGACCGCCCAAACCGGCGGCGGCCCGTCTTCCACCGCGATCATCCCGCAGACCGCAGCGCTTAGTCCCTATCCCAAATCCAGCAGCTTCAACGGCACTGATCTATCGGACCCCTGGCCCGATTTGCGCTGGATCGCCCGATCGGACGGAACATTGATTTGGCTTAATGAGCGGGGGTATTCCTACGCCGGCGCCGACCGCGATGAGAATCCGACCGCCGTTTGGGAGAATGCCCTCCACCCCGATGACCGCCAGGCGATGGCGGCGCTTTGGCAAGCCGCCGTTGGATCCGGCACGCGCCTCGAGATGAGTTGCCGCCTGCGCCAAGCGGCCGATGGGGAATTCCGCTGGCACCTGGCGCGTGCCGTGCCTGCTCACGATATCGCCGGCAAGATCGAGAATTGGTATGGCACCGCGACCGACATTCACGCCCTGACACAGGATACCCGTGACGCCGCCGTCGCCGCCGAGAAGGCCCAGGCACGGCTTTCTCTCGAAGCGCGTAAAGCCGAACGGGAACGAGCCCAGCAACTAAACTTCAATCGCGGCATTACCGACAGCCTGGCGTTGGGGCTGTATGCCGTCGATCTTCAGGGCCATGCCACATTCGTAAACCCCGCCGCCGAAGCGCTTCTGGGATATACGGCGGAGGAATTGCTCGGCAGGGACATGCACGAGGTGATTCATTTTCAGCATTGCGACCATGCCGCTTTCCCGAAGGACGCCTGCCCTTTGCTGGGCGTGCTGCAAACCGGGAAGCTGATTCGGGTTGATGATGATTGCTTTACCACGCGCATGGGGAAACTTCTGCCGGTCTCCTATTCTTCAGCACCGATCACGGAAGATGGGAAAGTAGTCGGGGCGGTGGTTTCGTTTCAGGACATCACTGAACGCCGTAAGCATCAGGAAATCCTGCAGCGCTACAGCGAGGAATTGGAAAACCGCGTCTATGAACGAACGCTGGAGCTTCGCGAAGCCAACGGCCGCCTGGCCGCCAGCAACCGCGAGCTGCAGGATTTCGCCTCCGTCGCCAGCCATGACTTACAGGAGCCGCTACGGAAAATCCAGGCGTTCGGCGATCGGCTGGCGACGCGGTCGGCCGGCGCCCTGGGGCCCGAAGGCGCCGACTATCTCAATCGCATGAAAAATGCCGCCGGGCGAATGCAGACGCTCATTAGCGACCTGCTGCAGTTTTCGCGGGTGACCACCAAGGCTCAGCCCTTTTCGCCGGTGAATCTGGCAGACATCGCCCGGGAGGTGATGGCCGACCTGGAGTCGGCACTGGAGAAAAACGGCGGGGAGGTGGAGTTCGGCAATCTGCCGAGCATCGATGCCGACCCGGTGCAAATGCGGCAGCTTTTTCAGAATCTGATCGGCAACGCGCTGAAGTTTCGCAAACCCGACGTGAAGTCAGTCGTGTGCATCGGCGCGCAGATCATCCTGCAGCCGGTTGATGGGGCATCGCCGTTGGAAACCTGCCAGCTCATGATCAGCGACAACGGAATCGGATTCGACGAAAAGTATCTCGACCGGATTTTCAACGTGTTTCAACGCCTGCACGGGCGCACGGAGTACGAGGGCACGGGCATCGGCCTGGCCGTCTGCCGCAAGATCGTCGAGCGGCATGGCGGATCGATCACCGCCCGCAGCGCGCCGGGCTCGGGATCGACGTTTATCGTCAACCTGCCCGTGCATCATGCTCTGGCAGCTTCGGTGACGCCGGCCGGGGTGTTGGACTGACGACTTGGGAACTGCAACAAGGAAAGCTATGCCTCACATCCCGCATTCAATCACGATTCTGCTGGCCGACGATGACGCGGACGATCGCATATTGGCCAAGGATGCGCTGGATGAAAGCCGGGTGCTGAATGACCTGCGTTTTGTGGAGGATGGCGAGCAACTGCTGCAATACCTCCGGCGGCAGGGAAAATTTGCCGACCCCGAGACATCGCCGCGGCCGGGATTGATCCTGCTCGACTTGAACATGCCGCGCAAGGACGGCCGCGAAGCACTCCGCGAGATCAAGAGCGACGCAAGCCTGCGGCAGATTCCCATCGTGGTGCTGACCACGAGCAAGGCGGAAGAGGATATTTACCGCACCTATGATTTAGGCGTGAACAGCTTCATCACCAAGCCGGTCACCTTCGAGGGCCTGGTGGGCGTGATGCGGACGCTGGGGCGGTACTGGCTGGAGATCGTCGAGCTGCCGAATGCCGGCAGCGCGGTGAAATGATTTTCCCGTGTGACGAAGCGCCGGCCCGCGACGCACGCGGCCGCGCCGCGACTGACTGTACAAACCTGCATTGATGAGGAACTCGATTCGTGAGTGAAGCGCCGGTTCGAATTCTGCTGGTGGAAGACGATGAGGATGATATGGTCCTCACGCGTCAACTGCTGCGCGAAATCGAATCGCCGGCATTCATTATCGACTGGACGGAAGACTTTAATGTCGGCCTGCGAAAAATCCGTGAAGAAAACCACGATGTCTGCCTGGCCGATTATCACCTCGGCGCGCAGAACGGGGTCGAATTCGTCCGCACGGCCGTCGAGCAGGGATGCACCGTGCCGATTATCCTGCTGACTGGGCAGGGGGATCATGCTGTTGACATCGCCGCCATGAACGCCGGGGCGGCGGACTTTCTCAACAAGCGCCAGCTCACCGCCTCTGCCCTGGAACGCTCCATCCGCTATTCCATTCAGCAGCACCGCGCCGAAGCGCAGCGCATCCGGCTTCTTCGCGAGCAGGCGGCGCGTGCCGAGGCCGAGGCGGCCAATCGGGCCAAGGACCAGTTTCTTGCCGTGCTCTCCCACGAGCTTCGCACCCCGCTGACGGCAATGCTGCTGACGCTCACGACGCTGGAGATGGAGGCTGAAACGACGCCGAAAATGCGCGAGCTCGCGACGGTCATCCGGCGCAACGCGGACCTGGAGGCGCGGCTGATTGACGACCTTCTCGACCTGACGCGAATTGCCCGCGGGAAGCTGGAACTCCGCCGCGAACTGGTCGATGTTCACGAGCAAATCGGCTTTGCGATCCGGACCTGCTGCGGATCGGACATCGATTCGAAGGGGCTTGCGGTGACGGTCAATGCCGCCGCCAGAAAGCACCACGTCTGGGGCGATCCGGCGCGCCTGCAGCAGGTGCTGTGGAACCTGATCAAAAACGCCGCGAAATTCACCGCCCCCGGCGGCACCCTCGACATCCAGACATCAAACGAAGAAGGACGAATTCAAATCTCCATCAGCGATAACGGCATCGGCATCGCCCCCGAGGCGCTTCCCAAGATTTTCAACGCTTTCGAGCAGGCCGATCGCAGCATCACTCGCCAGTTCGGCGGACTTGGCCTGGGACTGGCAATTTGCAAGGCCCTGGTCGAGTTGCATGGCGGGCGCGCCAAAGCAGCCAGCGAAGGGCTCGGAAGGGGCGCAACGTTTACCATTGAACTTCCCGTCGTGTCGGCGGACTTCACCACCCGCGGGACCGGCGATCTGCCTGAAACCCTGGCCGACCCCAATCGCCAGCCCGTCCATATCCTTCTCGTTGAAGACCACGCCGACACCGCCGCGGCCATGGCGCGGCTCCTGTCGCGCCGGGGCTACCGGGTGCATATCGCATCGCGCATGGTCGATGCCCTGCAAATCGCGGCCCACACCGCCTTTGACATTCTCATCAGTGATATCGGGCTTCCCGATGGCAGCGGCCTGGAACTGATTCGCACCCTGAGCCAGCGCAGGCCCGTACGCGGCATCGCGCTGAGCGGTTTTGGAATGGACGAGGACCTGGAGCGCAGCCGATCGGCGGGCTTCAGCGAACATCTGACCAAGCCCATCGATTTCAACCGCCTCGAAGTGGTCATCTCCCGGCTGATTTCCGAGCCAACTCCCGCCGCCGCGCCGGCAGAAGTCGCAAAATAGCGCGTGGACAAAGCCGCCGCTGGGGCGGTTGCTCAACTTTTTTCGCCCTGGGAAGCCCGGCCTTCGGATCGCGGGCCGATTGCTTTTTGACGATCGTTCACCCTGACGCACCTGGCTTGGCGCCACCTCCTCGGCGAGCGTCGGAACCCGCACCACCGCCAGCGCCGCCATCGCGGACGTCACGTGGGCGTCAGCCCACTACCGCAGCCCCCCGCTGATATACAGCGTTTCACCCGTGATCCATCCCGAATCTCCCGAGGCCAGGAAAACCACCGCCGGGGCGATGTCGGCGGGTTGGCCGATTCTTCCCAGCGGCGTTTGCGATTCCAGCTGCTTGCGGAAATCGCTTTCGCTGGTGCTCATGCCGGTGGCGGTCGTGCCTTCGGTGATCACCATGCCGGGATTGATGGAATTCACGCGGATATGGCGGGCGCCAAGCTCCTTGCTGAGCGAGCGGGTGACGGCGTCGACGGCGGCCTTGGTGCCGCTGTAAACCGCCGAGTTGGGCGGGGCGAGCGTCGCCACCACCGAACTGATATTCACGACGCTTCCCCCCTCCTTCGGGAAATATTTGACGGCTTCCTGCGTCGTCAGCAGTAAACCCAGCACGTTAAGGTCAAACATCTTGTGAAAATGCTCGGCGGTGATTTTCTCGATCGGCGAGAAGTCATAAACGCCGGCGTTGTTAACCAGAATATCGACCTTGCCAAACGCCTTCTTCGTTTCGGCAAACAGCCGCAGGATGTCGGCCTGGGTTGCGACGTTAGCCTGAACGGCGATCGCCTTCCCGCCGTTGCCTTTGATTTCGCCGACGACGCGATCGGCCCCCTCGCGGCTGGAGGAGTAGTTGACGACCACCGCCGCGCCATCGGCGGCCAGATGCAGCGCGATCGAAGCGCCGATTCCCTTGGAGGCTCCGGTAACGACGGCAACTTTGCCGGTGAGTTTCTGTGCCATGATAATCCTTCCATTTCGGCCCGTTGCGGGCGGCTGGGGTAATACTTCTGTATCGATCGGTACGGATAATAGGCGTCGACTTGGGACAGTCAAGCGCATAATATACCGCTTGGTATGAAAGCGAAAAAAGCCAGTCCCGCCGCCCTGGGCCGACCGCGCGAATTCGACGCCGACGCCGCCCTCGACGCCGCCATGCGCGTCTTCTGGCAAAAGGGTTATCTTGGAACGTCGCTTTCCGATCTGACCGAGGCGATGGGCATCAACCGGCCCAGTTTATACGCCGCCTTTGGAAACAAGGAATCGTTGTTTCGCAAGGCGCTGGCGCGCTATTCGGCGGGGCCGGCGGCTTATGTGAGCCGGGCCATCGACGAACCCACCGCACGCGGCGTGGCCGAGCGGATGATGCGTGGCGTGGCCGAGCTGGGAACCAGCTCGTGCAATCCCGCCGGGTGCCTGTGGGTGCACGGCACGCTTTCCTGCGGCGATACATCCGATCCGGTTCACAAGGAACTCTCGGCCCATCGCGCCTCAACCATTGCCACCCTGCGCCGGCGTTTCGCCCGTGCCGTTGGCGAGGGCGATTTGCCGGCAGGCAGCGATCCGGGGGCACTGGCGCGTTTCGTGGCGACGGTGAATTTCGGCCTGGCCGTCCAGGCCGCCACCGGCGCAAGCCGCGCCGAGTTGCTGCGCGTGGTGGATACGGCGCTGGATGCATGGCCGGCGGGCGGCAAAGCGGCGCGAAGTTAAGCGGATCAAAACCCTCATTCAGCACGCGCGCGGCATTCGATTAGCGCCACCATGCGCAACTCACCCGGCTTTCACGTCCCTCGCAACGCGGTTTTGCAAAAAAAACGGGTGAAACCCCGCTCCTGTTGACCGGTCCCTATGCAAATGGGTATCTTGTTAGCTTCCTTTCGGATGTCCCGTCCAATGCTTATGACAACAACGGCGACCCGTTGCGCGAATAATCTTGTGGGAGGTCGGCTATGAATTTTCGACGATCGATTGGGGTTCTGGGCTTCGTGGCAGCCCTGGTGCTTCTTCCCTTGTGCCGGGCGGCTGAAGAGCCCGCGCCCGATGCGCTCAAGTCGAAAGACCTGGTAAAGTCCGGGACGACCTTTGTCCTGTCGGCTGAGAAGGAATTGTCCGACTCGATGAGGGAACTGCGCAAGCTCAAGGCCAAGCTCGACAGCCAGGCCAAGACACGCCGCGAGCTTGAGGCAAAGCTGAAGATCTACAAGAACGGCATCTCCGGTCTCGAGCATCAGAAGCGCCAGTTGCTCGACGAATACAGCAAGCTGACGGACATAACCCAGAAGAACAATCACGTCGCCCAGATCAATGCCATTGACAGCCGGCTTCAGGAAGCAAACGCCACGCGTCAGGATCTGGAGAGCCAGCTCAACACGCTCGGCGCGGAAGAAAAAACCCAGTTCATCAACGAAGTAATCGATCTGGGTACAAAGGTCGACAAAGCCCAGGAAGACTACAAGGGCCTGGCGGACGACCCCGATGTGAAAGACGCGCTGGAAAAGATGAACCAGCCCGGCAAGCCGAAGATGAAGCTCGGCCCCAGTGCTGAATTCACCGCCAACACGCTTGTGCTCAAGAAATGGCGTGGCGATGTGGCTTCGGACACCATCACCATCAAGCACGAGAACGATGTGCCAAGCGTTGAAGTCACGCTCAATGGCACGGTGGTTCGCGAAATGGTGATCGACAGCGGCGCGAGCATGGTCTGCCTGACGGCCGATCTGGCCGCCAAGCTGAACATGGTGCCGACCGAGAAAGACGAGGACATTCACTTCAAGATGGCAGATGGCAAGGAAGTGGACGCCAAGCACATGGTGTTGAAGACGGTGCGGGTGGGCCAGTTTACGGTTGCGGATGTGGATTGCGCCGTGTTGCCGGCATCGCTGGTTGCGGCCGAGCCGTTGCTGGGTGGCACTTTCCTGAACAACTTCGTGTTTAAGATTGATCCGGCGGCAGGCAAGATGCACCTGGCGGTTATTGCCGGAAACAGCAAGGTGACAACCGCTGGCGGGGAGAAGAAGAAGACCGGCTCGACGAGCGAGAAATAGTCCGTTGGGCGGTGCCCAATGGCCATAGCGAATCGGTGCTTCATCAGATCTGGAGCCGTTTTTCATGTTGATCGAGCGGGTAATCGTCATCCTGAGGTACTCCGAAGGATCTGGCTCGCCTTCGCGCACCGGCTAGATCCTTCGGAGTACCTCAGGATGACGGTCGCGCGAACGCGCCACCAACCTGAGAAACGCTCTAAATACTCACGGTTTCTGATCGCTGTGAAGAATCCTGCACGAAATTGGATTGCAAAAGTCGAACAAGCCTTGCCCCGGCGTGGAGGCATTCTCCGCAAGAACCGCTCACTTCCATTCACATCTCCAATGTCCTGATTTGCCAACCCCTTGTCCACCACTGTCGGGCCTTTGCGTGGTAAAAACCTCCGTCGCGCCAGTGGATTCTGGCAGCCAGCAGATGGACGTAGGTTATGCCCAAACTTCGATCTTCCCCCCGCCGAGCCTTTACTTTTGTCGAATTGCTCGTCGTGATTTCTATTATCACCGTGCTTCTCGCGATTCTGATGCCGGCTATCGCCAAGGCGCGCGAGCACGCACGCCGGGCGCAATGCCTTGGCAATATTCGAGCGCTCACCAGTGCCTGGATTGACTACGCGATCACCAATGAAAGCCTGGTTTCAGCCAATACCGGAGGCATCCCTGACTGGGTGCAGTCCGGGAACACCGATGCAAACATGCGCAACGGCCTGTTGTATCCATACGTCGGTTCGGTCGGTCCGTACCGTTGCCCCAGCGACAGCAATCTGACCAACGACCGCACCTATTCCATCAGTTCGGTCTTGAACGGAACGTACGCCAATCCTGTCACCTACTACCGGCTCACCCAGATCAAGAATCCATCGTCCACGTTCGTCTTCATCGAGGAATTTGATTATCGCGGCTACAACGAAAACTCCTGGGCCGTTCCCTGGGGACCGACGCAATGGGTCGATCGTCCCGCCCATCTGCATCACGATGGATGCACGATATCATTCGTCGATGGGCATGCCCTGTACTGGCAATTCTCCGATCAGCGGACCATCAACATCGACTTCAACGCCACAACCCCAAACAACGTCGACCTGGCGTATATCATTTCAGTGCAAGGGTATTGATTCGGCGGAATCCATGCCGAAGCTGCGAATGGCGGACTTATAGCGTTTCTCAGGTTGGTGGCGCGTTAGCGCGACCGTCATCCTGAGGTACTCCGAAGGATCTAGCCGGTGCGAGAAGGCGAGCAAGATCCTTCGGAATACCTCAGGATGACAATTGTCCGCTCGATCAATCTGAAAAACGCTCTAATTGGATGTTGCGACGATGATCGACCGGTTTAGTAGGCCCGTGACACTGAAAGCGCCAGCGCCAGCGCGTCTTCCTTCGTCACCACGCGTTGCTCCAACTGTGCATCGTACACGGTATCCAGAATGCGCTTGAAGATCGGCCCCGGCGTCAGGCCGGCTTTGGCCAGGTCGTCGCCGGTGACGAACGGAATGGGCGCAAATTCCGTCTTTTCCAAATCAGCCAATTGCTCCTGAAGCAATTGCACCCGGCCGGCGTCGAGCAACCCCAGCACGCGGCCCGATTCCAGCAATGCACGTGAGGCGCGCGATGTCGGCTCGGCCAGAAATCGCATCACAACCGCGAGCCGCGGCGGCGTGGTTCCCAGCAGCGGGTCCAATCCAATCAGTGCGCCTTCCAAATCTTCCGATTCATCGTTGCTGATTTTCAGCGACTGCCGCAGCGCCCGCACAATTTTCAGCGCCACCGGCCGCTCGAAAAATCGCCGGATGTCGGCATTGGCCGGTCCATGCCATAGGTAATGGTCGATGCTCGCCGCCGCCAGCGCCACGCCGAAGCCGATATTCTCCCCCGGCGCCAGTGCGGCAAAGACCGACTTTTCATGATCGATCCGTCCATCGCCGGCTGGCAATTCGAGAAAGCGAAACAGCAGCGCGCGCAGGCAAAGTTCCTCCAGCATCCTGTAAGCCGACCCGCGGGTGGCGGGCGTCAGCATGGTTCGCAATTCGTCGGCGATGCGCTCGGGACTGATGCGGATAAGCTGGCCGGCATGGGCGCGAATGGCTGATGCGGTTTGCGCCTCGATCGTGAAATCAAATCGCGCCGCGAAGCGCACCGCCCGCAGCATCCGCAGATGATCCTCGTTAAACCGCGCGTCGGGCTCGCCAATGGCGCGAATCAGCCGCCCGGCAAGATCGGCGCGCCCGCCAACATGATCAATGACCTGTTCTGCCAGCGGCGCGTTCCGCAGCGGATCGAGAAACAGTCCATTGATGGTGAAATCGCGGCGGCGGGCATCTTCCTCGGCGGTCGTGAATCGCACGCCGGTCGGATGCCGGCCGTCGATATATTCCGCATCGGCCCGAAACGTGGCGACTTCAACGACGCTGCCACGATGCCGGACCAGGATGACGCCAAACGCCGCCCCAACGGCCTGGGTGTTGGGAAATAGCGCCCGCACGCGCGATGGCGAGGCATCGGTGGCCACGTCCCAATCCTTCGGCTCGCGTCCGAGCAGCAGATCGCGCACGCAGCCGCCGGCGAAATAAGCGGTATGGCCGGCGGTGCGCAGCCGTTCCAAAACTGCCCGCGCGTCATCGTGATGACACGCCGCCTTGGCAACGGGTGATGCGGTGCTGGTCGATTGCGAAGAATTCATGGCACTCTCGGGCATTGCGGGGAAAGCTTACAGCCAAATCGGCGGAAAGGGTAAATAAAGGCGGAAGTGGTGGTTCAGTTTGAAGTTTTGACCCGATTTTCCAATTCAAACGACTTACGTTCGGCGTCCGTAGCGTCTCTAACGAACAGCATCTTCGCAATCGTTCGCTTGCCGTAATATTTGTCAGCAACTCGCGTATCGGAGTTAAAGACGACGTCCTTATGGAAAGTTCCGTCATCCAAAACCAGATCGGCGATTACAAACCATCTTTCGGGTGTCTGCATTTCGGCATGGTTTCGACTTCGTGGAAGAGCCCAAGGCTTTTCTCGACGCGGTTCACGTCGAATTATGGGTGGCCGGGGCTGCGGGCGCATCACCGTCCGAACGATTTGGATAACCATCTTGGCGAATTGATCGAAAAACTGCACGGAAGAATTTTAGGCATTCCTCGCCGACAAGATAATGCAGGAATTGCACCAAATTCACATTCACCCCAGTGCCGTTTCCCCCTTCGTTCCCGGCACAAACGCCCGCAAGCTGATCGGCTTCCATAACCGCGACAAACTTCCCATCAACGCCTCGGCACACAGCAGCAGCAGCACCAGCGCAATCGACATTTGCCACATCGGCTCCGCTTCACTCAGCTTCGCCGACCGCGCTTTCAACTCCGCCACCGAGCGCGCCACCATCACGTCGTCCCCGGGCGCAGTCGTCAATGCGGCGGGCGTGTAAAACAGTTCCGACTCAGTGGCCGGTAATTGCACATGGGTCATCGCCGCAGGCTCGTTGCTGCCGGGTTGAAGCCAGGTGTACAAGCCCGGCGCTGTGGCAACGCCGAATGGAAATTGCACCACGCCATTGATGCGCTGCGCTTTCACCACGGTCATGTCATTTTGCGGGCCTTGCATCGTCATGCTGGGCTGATTGTCGAATTGCCGGCCGATAAGCGTGATCGGCTGGCCGATCTCCACGTTCTGTGCCGCACTGCGCGCCAGCGAACGCTGCGACATTCGCACGAGCAGCGGCAGAAAAAGCGGGTGAAATTCCAGATTGGTGTATTGCCGATCGGGAAGCGTTGCGATGGTGTAAACGGTACCTGCGGCAACCGCCCGCCGATAGAGCAATCCCGCCGCCTCCATCCCGGGCCGTGGGTCTTTCGGGAAGCAATTCAACAGCAATGTGCCCTGCGGGTCGGCAGAGAAGGGCACAACGCGCCGAACGACGATGTCATCAAACTTGTCGCGGGCAAATCCGCTTAAAAGCGGATCGGCCTCGGCGGAAACCGACACGGTATTCACCGCCGCCATCGTCCGCGTCATCGGCGGTGAAGGAAGCAGCACCAGAAGTTCGGTTCTGCGGGCGAGCGGCAATTTCGCCCAGGTTTGCTCCAATCCCGGCCGCAAGAAAAAGATAAGCGTGCCGCCGCCGCGCACGAAATTCAGCAGCCGGTTCGTGCGGGCATCGTCCGGCCAATCTTCCGCCAGCAGCACGGCCACGTTTGCGTCCGGCGCGATGGTGTTTCCCGCCTTCACCGCCAACGACCACGTCTCCGGATGCGTCCCTTCGCTGGGATCCAGCGCCAGCCAGACCGGAAACGCCATCGAATCCGGCGTGGGCTTTGGGCCTAAAAGCGTCACCTTCTGCCGGGGCGGCGTTTGGATTAACTGCGCCCGGGAATTATCCCACGGCATGTCATCCTCATCCGCCAGCGCCGCCTTCAGCAGCATCCAGGGCTGGGCGGGCAAGTGCAGCGGCACGCGCAGCCGGGCATGGCCGCCGGAATCCAGGCTCGCTATCTGCACGCCGGTCTCGGCCAATTTCGCGCCGGCGGCCGTGGTGGCCGAGACGGTCAGCGGATGCGATGTGTTGGGTTTGCCGATGACGTCGATGACCGCTTCGCTGCCGGTGCCGGGCGTTGGCTGAGGCGGATCGATCGCGACGCGCGTGATTCCGGCCGACCGCGGATCATCCGGATGCATATCGATCATCACCACATGCCCGCCCTTGGGCTTGGGAAACTGGCTGGGGAATTCGTGCTTTTGAAAATCGGAAATGACCACCAGCCATTTATCATCGGATTGCTCGCGGTCGAGCAGATCGGCCGCCGCCGCGATGCGATCGACCAGCGGCCTGGGATTGGCCTGCGGGGCAAGCTGCGTCCACTCCGCTAGAATTGCCCCCGGCGCGGTCAGTCTCTCCGGCCCACTTGCCGATGGCAGACTCCTGAAAATCGCCACCTTCGCATTGGCAAACCGTTCGGCGAGCAGTTCGCGCACCGCCGCGTCCGCCTTGTGCAGCAGCGGCTCCTGGTGATCCTGAAGCTGCATGGAATAACTGGTATCCACGACGATTGTCGCGATGGCCGACTTCTTTGAAGAAGTCCATGCACCGCCAGCCGTCGGCAAATGCACCAGCTGCGCCACCGCAAAGATCAGCATCGCCAGCACCAGCACCCGGCAGGCGAGCAACAGCCATTTCTGAACGCGTTTTCGCGCCGCCGTGCGCTGCACGCTGGCTTGGATAAAGCGGATCGTGCTGAACATGACGACGGGCGATTTGCGTCGAAACAGCAGATGCAAAATGACCGGCAACGCCGCCAGCGGCAGGGCGAGAAGAGCGCCGGAAAACAAAAAAGAAAAGTTCGGCATCGTTCGTCCGCAAGCCGGTTACTCGTGCGGATAGGCAAAATGCATTCCGCGACATCGCGCCATTTTAGAGGCCGACGAATGTCTCCTGCCTCCTTACGCAGCTGCGGCGCACCCGCAATGGATGAAGCCATGCGAATTGTAGGGTCCGCCTTGGCGGACGCGTTCGGGACGACGTAAATCTTCGGGTTGACTTTCCGCCCAGATGAGCCGCTATAAACGCGGCCGCCAAGACGGACCGTACGGAGATATTTTCAGAGCCGGTACCCTGGCACACTGGCGCAAGACTATTTTGATACAACGCTTTTATGCGGCGGCTTCGGGGGATGAGGGATGGGGCGGATGAACTTCCAATTCAGTTACGAGAAGCATGTCAAGAACGCTGAAATTATCGTCTTTCCCGTAGACAATAATCGTCCGTCCCGATGGAGATCGGGATAGGAACTCCGGATGGTCCACCCGAAATTCCCGGCCATCTCCCATGTGGATGGTAAATGGCCGAAATGGCTTGGCGTAGTGTACGCTTTTAAGTTGCTCAACTGTCATCGCCTACTCCCCATCTTCATCATCATCCGCCGGCACCGCGGCCTTGGCGCGCTTGGCGACGGGGGGCTTGCGGCGCGTGCCGTTGGCGCGCTGCAATGAATGCCAGAATTCCTGCTCGCTGAAGGATGCCGATGCCAGCTTGTTGAACTCGGTTCGGGCGGAATTGAAGGCGTCGCTATAGGGGAGCAGCTTTCCTGCCGACCCGTGACGCGATACGACAACCTTGAGCTGCTTCACCTGTTCTTCGGTGAGCGGCGTCAGCCCGGCCACTGGCTCGGCGGCGGCGTTGCTGCTGCTGCGCACATACTTCAATATCGCCGAGAAAAGCTGCTCGTGCGTCGCATTCTTAAAGGTGCGATCCTGAAACCCCTGAACGATCGAATCGAAGACCGGCGTATAGGGAAGCTCGTCGCGGGCAACGCCCGCTCCATCGTACAATTCCTGCAAATGTTCCTGATCGATCGAGTTCAGTTTTAACGGCGTCATCATGCGCAAGCTCCTTGGACGAATGGAAAAGACATGAACCATTGTATGGAAACCGACCGCCCACGCCAACCACCCGCGACGGAAATCTGGGAGGAAGGGGTGGGTTCAGGATTCGAGTTCCAGCGTTGCGCGCAAGAGATCGCAACAAAATACTGAAATTGAACGCCAAGACGCCAAGGATGCCAAGTTCGGAAAGAGGAGAAAAACTCATTGCGTTCCTGGCGGATTGCCTTGGCGTCCCCGGCGTCTTGGCGTTCATTTTCAGCATTTTGCTATAGACGAACTTTCCCTGCCCGCCTCGCTCTGGTACATCTGCGCGCATGTGGTTTGACGCTCCTGCGAAGCCGACACCCTGGGATGCGGCGATAAAACATCTGATCAAGGCCGACCCGGTTTTGGGCGAGGTGATCCGCCGGGTGGGGCCATGCACGATTGCGCCGCGGCGGGATTATTTCGTGGCGCTGTGCAAGGCCATCTTCAGCCAGCAGCTTTCCACCGTGGTGGCGGCGACCCTGTTTGGCCGATTCGGGAAACTTTTTCCCGGCCAGCGACCCACGCCGGCCCTACTCCTGGAGATCTTCGCAAAAGATCCCGAATCGCTTCGCGGCTGCGGCTTGTCGCGGCAAAAGGCCGTCTATCTTAAGGACCTGGCCGACCATTTCGTCTCCAGCAAAATCCCCACGCGAAAACTGGCAACCATGACCGACGAGCAGGTCATCGAAGCGCTGGTGGCCGTAAAAGGAGTGGGGCGGTGGACGGCGGAGATGTTCCTGATGTTCGTGCTCAACCGCCCCGACGTGCTGCCGGTCGACGACCTGGGCCTGCGCGAAGGCGTGCGCGACATCTTCAGCTTGAAACAGCGGCCAACGCCGAAGGAGGTGATCGAACTGGGCGAAAAATGGCGGCCCTATCGATCAATCGCCACCTGGTACATTTGGCGCAGGAAGGGAACCGGCGGAATCGCGCCGGATGCGGGGGCGGCAGCGGGTGAGGCGCCGCAGAAGAAACGTCCCGCCGGGCGCAAAAAATCTGCACGGCGGGCGATGCGATAAATATGAAACCTGGGCGGTCTTTGAAGCATGATGAAGATTTCGGTGCGATTATGCCCGAAAAGCGGGAGAAGCCTCCACGCCGGGGCAAGCGGCGCGCGCTACCGTGGTTAGCACGACCAAAGCTATCGCCGCGCCGCCCCGGATTTACGTAGCGCTCTGCAAATCCGGGGCGGCGCGGCGATAATGTTTGTTTTCAAAATGAAGCGTTACGCGCGCCGCTTGCCCCGGCGTGAAGGCATTTCTCGCGAGAATCTGCCCAGTTTGAGCAAACTTAGTACGCGCGCTTGCGTCCTGCCGGGCGGCTGTGTTTCACACCAGATCGGGCGGGGCCGCCGGATTTGGGGCGGGCGTAGCCGTGGGAATGGCCGCCGCCTTGATGCGAGTGCGTGCCGTGGCTTGCGGCAGCCGGATGTGCCGCCCGCGGCTGCTCGTGGCGGGCCAGCGGATGACGGACGGCGCTGCCGTGTTGTGCGTGAGCGGGTTTGCCATGGGCGGCGGCGGGGTGAGGCGTTTGTCGCGGCGATTGGCCGTGCGAATCTCCTTGCCGAGGGTGCGAAGCATGCGACTGCGGCAAATGTGCGGCGCGGTTGCCCGTTCGGGCATGGGCGGCGGCGGCCTCATGTGACTTGAATTGATGATCCTGCTTCACCGGAATCGCCCGGCGGATCAGCTTCTCAATCGCCCGCAGATTCGGCACTTCCTCCGGATCGCAAAATGAAACGGCGCAGCCCGATGCTCCGGCGCGAGCGGTCCGGCCGATGCGATGCACATACGTTTCCGGCTCATGCGTCAGATCGTAATTCACCACATGGGTGATCCCATCCACGTCAATCCCGCGCGAGGCGATATCCGTCGCCACCAGCATCGGCGTCTTGTTGGCGCGGAAATTGTTCAGCGCCCGCTCGCGTGCGCCTTGCGTCTTGTCGCCGTGAATGGCCTCGGCACGAATGCCGCTGGCGTGCAGGCGCTTGACGACGCGGTCTGCGCCGCGCTTGGTGCGGGTGAAGACAATCGTGCGCGCCATCGGCAACTCTTCGTAAAGATGCGCCAAAAGCGACGGCTTATCGCCTTTACTCACGAAATAAAGCGATTCATCGATGCTGTCGGCCACGGTTGCCACCGGGGCAACCTGGATATTGGCCGGGTCGCGAAGCAAAGCCGCGGCAAGGCTGCGAATTTCCGCCGGCATCGTCGCCGAGAAAAACAGCGTCTGGCGGTTCGTTGGAATCTTCGCCACGATCTTGCGGATGTCGTTGATGAAGCCCATGTCGAGCATGCGGTCGGCCTCGTCCAGCACCAGGACCTCGATCCCGCTCAGGTCGGCATGGCCCTGGTTCATCAGGTCGAGCAATCGGCCGGGTGTGGCGACGACGATCTCGACGCCTTGGCGCAGGGCATGAACCTGCGGCGTCTGGCCGACGCCGCCAAAAATCGTCGCCTGGCGCAATTTCAGATTCTTGCCATACACGCGAAAGCTGTCGGCGGTTTGCGTCGCCAGTTCGCGCGTCGGGCAGAGCACCAGGCAGCGCACCCGGCTTTTGCCGGCAGGCTTTGCACCTTGCGAAAAGCGATGAAGGATCGGCAGCGCAAACGCCGCGGTTTTGCCGGTTCCGGTTTGCGCGCATCCCAGAACATCGCGCCCGGCCAGCACGTGGGGAATGGCCTGCGTCTGGATGGGCGTGGCGATGGTATAATTTTCAGAAGCAACGGCACGAAGGATCGGCTCAGCGAGCCGTAAAGCGGAAAACTGCATTTAGGTCAACCTTTTTGGGTGAACAATGCGCACCCGAAAAGGCCAACGGCGAAGAGCCGAAGAAAAGACCAGTCGATGCGCTACAACTGAGCTTGGGAATCGATCAGGAATGTGCCGCGAAAGACGGCTTCGTGACGGATCGGGCAGGCAGTTGTCAGTAAAGAGTATATCGGCATAAAACGATTTGTCCATCAGGGCCGGTTTTTCCACCTGTGCGGGGTGTGGCCGTCTTTTTTGGCACCGTCGTGACACGGCCGTCTGGCCGTACCTCATGCTTTCGGCGTAAATAGCACCAAGCACGGGCGGGACGCCCGTGTCACGAATGACCGTGCCAAAAAAGACGGCCACACCCCCTGTGCGGGTAAGGCCATATTTCCTGGGACGATCATTCGAGGCATGGGCGTGCCCGCTGGTTTTTGCAGGCGAAAGGAATAAGCATCGTCGCCGATCAAGTCTGCCTCGCCACAATAAAACCCTCATTTCCCCAGCTTTTTCTTGCTCTTTCAAGGCCGATTCGCTATGTTGCGCTCTTCCCATTCTTCTTGGAGGTTGGCTGTGGGCAGAAAATTGGTTTCAGCACTTGGTTGGGGTGTCGTTTCGATTCTCGGTTGCAGCGTCGCGTCGGCCGCCAACATCGGAGTCGACATCGTCGGCAGCGGAACGAATGATACGCTCACGTCCACTCAAACCGCGGGCGTGGTTTCCCAGTCCAATTGGAACAACACCACTGCCGGGGTTAAGTCCGGTCCATTGATTGCGTATGCCGATACGGCCCCATCGTCTTACGTCCTCTTCAATTATTCCGGTACATCCACCTACAATGCCATCAACGGCGGCGGAACGCTGAACACCGCCAACGGAGATGAAGTCCTCAATAATGGCGGCATCTACAGCAACGGGACCGGCACCCCAAATACCGTCACGATCACGGGCATCGCATCGGTGGGATCCACCTATAACGTTTACGCATACCTCATTACCGACCACCCCGCCGACATCAACGTGACCCTCACCCCAACCGGCGGCACCGCGATGGGACCCATTTACGTCACGACGCCCAACGCCAACGCCACCGGCTACTTTGACAACTCCGCGTCCGGGTTCACGTACACGCCGGGGACGAGCACCACCGCCGCAAGCCCGACGGTTGGGGCCGACTACGTGTCTTTTACCCTTCCCTCTTCGGTCAGCTCATTTACGCTCTCCGAAGCCCTGACGGACACCACCGCCGGGGCAACCAACGGTGCACTCGATGGCGTCCAGCTAACCGGCGTGGTGCCGGAACCGGCCTCCGTTGCATTCTTCGGAATCACCGCCCTCGGATTGCTCCTGCGCCGGCGCGGCAATCGGAACTGAGGCTGCTGCTATCCTCAGCCTTTGCCGCTTGCGGCTTCGCGAACCGCCGATCCAAGCCTCCAAACCAATACCCCCATCAATTCGAACAATCGCAACCCGCGCAAGCTACTTCTTCTCCTTTGCCGGTGTCACCGCCCCAACCCCCGCGCCCCGGCCGCCTCCGGGTTGTTGAGTCCCGATGGCGCTCAGTCCAGCGGCAAGATCGGCCAACACTTTCAGCCCCTCTGTCCCAATTGTTACCGTCACTTTGGTGCCGGATTGCGCCGGCTTAACTCCGTCGAATGCTTTCACCAATGTTGGGGCTAAAAGCGCAACGAAGTCGCCGCCGCCCGCGCCTTTGGCTGCCTTGGCCTTCAAATCCGCGATCGCGGCGTCAATATCGCCGACGATCGCCTTTGCATCGGCATCCGTGGCCGCGTTCGCGTTGGACACGTAACTTGGCGCGTTCCCCAAGGTCAAGCCCACTGTGATCCACTTGCTTGACGCCAGCAGCGGCAGCGCCTCCTTGATCCCCCTGGGCGCATCGGCGGCCGCCTTGTTCATCGCGTCGCGCGTGGCCGCGTCGGGGACGAAGGCAACCTGAATCCCCGTATTGGTGATCGTTCCCAGCGCATCGCTGAACATTGCCGCCCGGGCGGCATCTCCCTTGAGCGGATAGGCCCTGCCTTTCTCGTGCATTACGAGGAAATCACCCGCCACCTCAAATACGTTCGTTTCCTTGTCATGCGCGCTGAGCATCGGCGTTATGATCGCCTCCAGCGCCTTGACCTCTGTGCCCGGCTTCATTTGTACGAAGCTGTAGGTGGGCGCGTCCAGGATATCGCCGCCGGGCGCATCGCTACTGTTTGCGACGACGGTTATCGCCACGGCACCGGTGGCGATGAGCTGGTTCAGCGTATCCAGCGACGGCTTTGCCGCGTCGATAAGTTTGGCGGCGTTGTCGCCGAACAGCGCGGTGATCGTGGCGTTAACCTGTTCGCGCGTCAGGTGGCTGGCGTCGGCGTGGACGACAAGCGCCGTATCCGCCGCGATCGCGTTCGGCGGAAGAACCGGCGCGGTGGCGCGCGCTGGCAAAGCGCTCAGCGCGACGATCACCAGGGATATGAAGCATGAAAGACTAAATCGCGACATGAGATTCCTCCTCAAGAAATGCATGCGAGCTTCCCGCACACCCATTGTTTTTGACAATCAAACGATACCGCAAATACGGGAAACAGCAATGTGTCCAAAGCTTCAAAGCGACAGACGGGTGTGGCCGTCTTTTTTGGCAACGGTCGTGACACGGCCGTCTCGGCCGTGCCTTATGCTTTCGGTGTAAATAGCACCAAGCACGCGCGGGACGCCCGTGTCACGAATGACCGCACCAAACAGACGGCCACACCCGCGAGAGACGATCGACCGGCGCGGCCGCCATTCTGGCATCGCGGTCCGCCGTTGATATGATCTCAAAACCCCAACTCCCGCATGAAACGCCTCCTTTATTTCTTCATCCTGGCGCTGTCGCTGCTTCTATGCATCGTGACGTGCGTCATGTGGTACGCGGCGAATCGCCACGCCGTGATTATCACCCACGCCCATCACCAGTCGCAGTCGAGCGAGAAATACTCGGTGCGGTTTTTGACGGTCAACTTCGCTCCGGGACGCATCGCCCTTGAATTTGTAAAATTGCGGATCGAGGGGCGCTACGCGGCCGATTTTGCTCACGCCTTTCTTAATTTGCCGCGGATGATTCCAGAGGGCTGCCATCGGGATCCTCCGACATCATGGGGCGCGATTCAGTTCCAGGATGTCTCCTTTTGGAATAAACTTGGATTCGCGCTGAATCGCTCGCGCTCCAGCGGGCAATTCGCAATGGGCGAGGGTCCAATTCCGCCGGACATGCCTTGGATGAGCGACGATAACACCGAACTCTCTTTTCCCTACTGGCTGATCATCATCCTGACGATCGCGCCGCAGACGTATGATGGGGTGCGGCGGATTAAATCCCGAAAGCGCGCAGGCCGGTGTCCTTCGTGTGGCTACGATCTGCGTGCAACGCCGGCCAGATGCCCGGAATGCGGATTGGTGCCGCCAACGTCCTTGGCCGCCCGATAGAATCGCCTATAGGCCCATGATCCCTCTCACCCTCCATGATCTCTCCCGAAATGCCTTTCGCATTCTCGGCCTGACCGCGTCGGCGTCGCAGGCGCAGATCGATTCGGCGGCGCGGCGCATGCGCATCTGGCAGGACCCGGCGATGATCCCGCCATCGGCTAACGATGCGCCGTGGATCGGGCCGGTGCCGCGGGGGAAGCCGGACATTGAAAATGCCGTCGCCCGGCTTGCCGAGCCGGCGTCGCGAATTGAAGAGCGCTTCTGGTGGTTTTGCGACACGCCGCCGGTTTCTGACGATCTTCCCCGATTCGTTGATCCATCGGCCATCGCTGGCTTCCACGATGCGGCCCTGATTGATCTCTATCGTTGCCTGCTCACCAACGCCGCCGAGGACGATCAAGCCGCCTGGCAGGCGATGATCGGGCAATTCAAGACGCTGGCGGGTTCGGATGATTATCTGCAATGGCTGATTGAAACCGAATCGGCCGGCGATTTTGAAAAACGCGCTACGCTGAACGAAATCTCTCTCGCGCAGCAGCATCTGCCCGGGCGGCTTTCGGCGTCGTTGGGGCGCTCGGTCGATTCGGCCCTGGCCGGCGGGAATTTCGCCGCCGCCGCACAGGCGGTTCAACTGATTCGTTCCGCGGATTCGGCTGCCGCCGAGGACGATCCCGCGGTCGAGGCGCTGGTCGACCGGATGGAGGACGATCTCACCAGCCGGTGCAACAAGCTGATCGAAAAGATCGATGCTGCCTGGAAAACCCGGCGCATTGCCGAGCTACGCCCGGCATGCAATCACGCCATCGCGCGCTTCGGCACGATCATCCAGCCGCTGATCGACCAGCTCGTCGCGGCAACCGCCAACGTCACCCGCCAAAACCGCGCCAAGATGCACGGCGTGAGCCTGTTGATCCACGTTGCCGACGCCTACGGCGCGTTCGAGAATTTCATGGCGTCGGAGCGCACGCTGGAAACAGCCGCCGAGTTGGCGGCGGGCACGCCGATGCAATCGACGGTTGCCGATCTTCTGGAAAAGGTGAGGCCTTCGGTGCAGCGCCAAGCCGCCGGTGCTCCCCGCGGCCTTCGCCAGCACACGCCAGAGCGCAAGGAATTCAAGCTTCTGCCCGGCGGCCCGATGTACGAGGAACAATGGCTCTCCTGGTTCTTCGCCATTCCGCTGCGGTATCGTATCCGGCTGGTAGTGTTGGTGATTGGGGTGGCCGTGGTTTTGGGCCGCGTGGGGTGCGAACACATCCAGAGGCTAAATGCAACGCCGATGAATTCCGGGCCGATGCCGGTTTATGACTCATCACATCCACCGCCGCCGGGGCCGCAAAGATAAAGCGTCATATTCTGTGCGCGTTCGCGAACTTCATCGCGGTAAATCGTGTTAATAATTTTCGCCCCGATCACTGGCTTGCGTGACCGAATCGAAAGCTCCCACACCCGCGCCCACGGTGGACGCAAGCGCACTTCCTCGCAAGCCGACAACCAGCTTCACGCCATTCAGCGGTCGCAGCGTGATGGCGGGCCACAATTCCAGGCGAAAGCCCGCAGCGATCTTGAAGCTTGCCCGCTGCACAATCGCCGCCAGGGCGAGGGTGGCTTCGGTGATGGCGAAGCTTTGCCCGATGCAAAAACGCGGCCCACCGCCAAAGGGAAAGTAGGCGAAGCGCGGGAGCGATTTTTCAAATTCGTCCGTCCATCGGCCCGGGTCAAACTTCTCCGGCTCGGCGAAGAATCGCCGATCGCGATGCAAGACCCACGTGCTGGCGAAGATGTTCATGCCCTTTGCAATCGGCACGCCCTTGATCGTGATATCGCCCAGCGCCTCGCGGCCCAGAACGTCGGCGGGGGGATACAGCCGTAGCGATTCATACACCACATTCCGCACCGCACGAAGTCTGTGCAGATCAGCATGGCAGGGGGGCTTTTCGCCCAGGGCCACATCAACTGCCGACTGCACCTCAGCCTGAATTTCCGGATGCAGCGCCAGCAGATACAGCGCATAGGTCAGCGTCAGCGCCGTTGTTTCGTGCCCGGCCACAAACAGCGTTCGCGCTTCGTCCAGAAGCTGGCGATCGGTCATGGCCGACCCATCATCATCCTGCTGGCGCAGCAGAATCGACAGCAGATCGGCCCGGTCTTCATTCGGGGCAGCTCGGCCCTGGTGAATCATCCGCGCCACGATATCGTCCAGCGTGCGCATCGAGCGATTGAGCCGGCGATTGGCGGATGTGGGAAACCAAAGCGGCGCGCGAATCACCCGCCGCATCCTTTCGCCGATCACCTTCATGGCGACGTTCAGCGTGTCGCCGACGACCTGTGCATCAGCCGACGCATCGACGCCGAACAGCGTCTTGCAGGCGATTTCCAGCGTGAGGTGGGTCATGTCGCCGTGAACGTCGCGAACGCCGTCGTTCCAAGATTGCAGCATGCGTTCGGTGGCGTCCTGCATGACGCGGGCATAGGCGGCCAGGCGCGAGGGCTGAAACGCCGGGGCCGAAAGCTTGCGCTGCCGCCGCCAGAAATCGCCTTCAGACGTCACCAGCCCGTTGCCCAGCACCGGCTTATACATCCGCAGGCCAAAATGCTTGATGAACTGCTTTGCATGCGTAATGAATACCTGCTCAATGAAATCCGGATCGCTCACCAACAGGCATTTCCGCGGCCCCATGCGAAACGGCACCACATCGCCATAAGTGCGGGCGCAATCGGTGAAAAACCCCAGGCGATCGCCACGGAATTGCCCCAGATTGCCGATGATAAACCGGCCCTTTGGGCCTTTGAGAGACGGCATTTGCAATAGTCTACGCTGTCGGGCCGGAAGGGAAACAGCCGATTATAAATAAGAGCTCCTAACAAAATGGGTTGAACGCCAAGACGCCAGGAACGCCAAGTTCGGAAAGAGGAGAAAAATCCACCGCATTCTTGGCGGCCTTGCTTGGAGTCCTTGGCGTCTTGGCGTTCACTTTCAGCATTTTGTTAGGAGCTTTAACGGGTTTTCAGTCCGTTAGCTGAGTGGCAATCGCCCACAATCCCCCTAAGATGCCGCACCATGCGACCGAACGAAGAAGATATGTTGACAATCGCCACCGCTTCTCATCCGGCCGAAACCCTCGCGCCCGATGCGAGCTTCGCCGATGCTTCGGCAGTGGGCCTTCTCGATGAACCGCAAGCGTCGCCGCCCGCCAGCGAACCCCAGCGCCCCGCCGCGCCGCCAGATAAACTGATCTCACCCGTCTCGCGCATGATCGATCTCTCGGCCATCATCATCCCATTCCTCATTTTCCTGACCATCGGCCTTTTACTCTGGGGCCGCGGCCTTAACGGCGTGCAGCTTGGCGTCATGTTCGCCATGTATCTGCTCACCGGCTTTGGCGTAACCGTCGGCTATCACCGCCTCTTCACGCACAAGGCGTTTGAAACGCCTAAATTCATGCGCATCACCCTGGCCGTGCTCGGGTCGATGTCGGTGCAGGGACCATTGCTTTGGTGGGTGGCGATGCATCGCCGGCACCATCATCATTCCGACGCCGACGGCGATCCCCATTCGCCGCACCTGCACGGCGAAAGCCTCAAAAGCCTGATCGCCGGCGCATGGCATTCGCACGCCGGCTGGCTCTTCAAGCCCGATGCGCCCAACGCCACGCGGTATGTGGTTGACCTGATCAAGGAAAAGCCGCTGAAGCTGATCAGCGAACTCTATCCCCTCTGGGCGGCCTTAAGCCTGCTCATTCCCGCCGCCATCTCCGGCCTGCTGTTGCGAAGCTGGACCGGGGCCGCCTGGGGCCTTCTATGGGGCGGCGTCCTCCGCGTCTTCTTCGTCCATCACATCACCTGGAGCGTGAATTCCGTCTGCCATCTCTGGGGCAGTCGCCCGTTTGTCAGCCACGACCAAAGCCGCAACAACGCCTTGTTCGGCATTCTCGCGTTGGGCGAAGGCTGGCACAACAACCACCACGCCTTCCCCACCAGCGCCCGCCATGGCCTGCAGTGGTGGCAAATCGACACGACGTGGTGGGTGATCCGCTGCATGGCCGCCCTGGGTTTGGCCTCGCGCGTGCGCGTGCCGGCTGAGCGGGCGATGGAAGCGAAGATGGCTCGGTGAAGCGGGTCTACGTCCGCCGTGCAATGGTGATGCGTCGGTCGTGCGATGGTTTGCTCCTGCAACCTCATTTTCAGCCCGCCAGCGAGGATCGATGCGCTGGTTTGCACTGGTTTGCGTCGGTTTTCGGGCCTTGTTTTAGCAATTATTTGAAACAATAAATATGTCTTCTGTTATTTTTTTTAACCTTGCCCACGACTGGAATTAAGTTCGATTGTTCGGCTACGTGGGCAACCTGAAAGATAGGACCCCCTTTCACGCGCGTGGATCCAGAAAAGGGGTCAGAAGCTATTATTCTGCGGCCGGCGGATCGGTCGCAATGAGCTTTCCACGCCGGATGTGCGATTCATGACGTGGGCCGGGAGAAGATCGGGTTTGACGTGGCATTACCCGATGATAACATAACCGGCTGTGATTGGAAGAGCTTCTGACCCCTTTTCTTGACGCGGCGAAACATTTGAGGGCCGACATACCAGGCGTCATCCGTTGATGTACCACTCCGGACCTATTACGCCGCTGGATGACAATGGGTTTGACCATCCAAGCTGGAGTTTTTTGGGCTTTGGCGGCGGTCGGGACAGCGTCGCCAATTTCGTTGTAGTTCCGCTTTGGTTTGTCGCTTTGGTATTCTTGGCGAAGGGAGTTCTTGGACTTCATCGACGTGCCAGGCGCGCTAGGAAAACTAGCGAGAGGCATTGTCGGTGCGGCTACGACCTCCGAGCAAGTACTGAGAGGTGCCCGGAGTGCGGCATAAGAATAACTCGGCGGCCTGCCGCTCATCGGCTTGGGATACCTGATATAGGCCAATGAAATAGTAGCCGCCTTTACATGCACTCAGGCCGCTGCGATTCCAAGGCTGCCCAGCGCAATACTGGAGCGGTGGGGAATTGGGCGTCAAACGCCACGGCAC
The DNA here is from genome assembly GCA_035695715.1 of Tepidisphaeraceae bacterium. Classification (GTDB taxonomy): domain Bacteria; phylum Planctomycetota; class Phycisphaerae; order Tepidisphaerales; family Tepidisphaeraceae; genus RYN-428. The sequence goes on along the minus strand of DASRRM010000061.1, from coordinate 1,031 downwards.
CATGTCATTGGTCGCGATCTCGCGATCTCGCCGGGCATTAAAGGCGGCCGCCGGTTTGCCGGCATCGACATGTTCTTGATGATCGCTGCCAGGTTTTAGCTGGTGAGCATCGATTCGTCTTGCAACGCTTACCAGATTTTCTGCAGTACCGAAATAATTCCTACTGCACGACGTTAAGAATGTCGTAAGCTCCAAGGGCTCCTCGATTGCGGCCATGATGCGAAACGGTGTGTCCGCTGGCTGGCGATTGAGACATCACCGGCATCCACGAGGGGCGCGGATTCAGAAAAGGGGTCATAAGCTATTCTTCTGCGGCCGGCGAATCGGCCGCAATGAGCTTTCCACGCCGGATGTGCGATTCATGACGTGGTAGGCAAGACCGCCGGGAGAAGATCGGTGTTGACGTGGCATTACCCGATGATAACATAACCGGCTGTGATTGGAACAGCTTCTGACCCCTTTTCTTGACCCTTTTCTTGACACCCGACCCCTTTCTTGACGCCCCTTTTCTTGACGCACCGCTCTGGTTTACACCGATTTTTGGTTCGCACTTTAGCAAATTGCACTTGGAGCAGAAGCGGGTGGGCCCTTTGGGGGTGCCGAATGCGATTGCGCGTATCACCGCCAAAAAAGGAATTCTATCATGCCATCAAAGTTCATCATGAGTCAGGCAGTCCCACGATCGCGGGGACACCAACCGGTGGAAATGCTCGAGTCCCGCACGCTGTTGAGCGCGGGGACGTTTGACCCGGCGTTCGGGATGGGGGGAACCGCCGGCTCTGCAACCGATGAATATCAGGCGATCACGCCCCTCCCGAACGGTAAGACGATTGCGGTGCTGAATAGTCGCGACGTTACCGGAGCGTATGACGGCGTTTATCTCGCGCGGCTTAACCGCGACGGAAGTCTGGACGGGAGCTTCGGCAAACAGGGGATGGCTGTTGTGCCGGGCGCTACGTCCGTCGATTTTCCAGCGATGGCTGTTCAGGCGGATGGAAGGATTTTGATCAGCCAAGGCATCGACGACACGT
>DASRRM010000060.1:0-51324 GCA_035695715.1 Tepidisphaeraceae bacterium | reverse complement strand
TCGGGGTTTGTCTGCTTGGGAGGTTTGGACCAATCAACAAGGTGACCGGTTAAGAGCGCCTCATCGGCGGCAATTTCCCGCATGGACTTGGTGTCGTGAATGATGTCGGCATGGACGTATTCCTCGTCCAATTTGCCGAGCAGTTCGCGCACCAGACCAATCCCGTCGCCGCCGCTGGATTTCTCCAGCAGCTTTTGCAATTCCTGGACGGCCTGGGCGATCTGGCCCACGGCGATGTAGGAATTAATTCGGTCAACCAGTGCCGTTCGCAGGAACTCGGCTTTCATGGCGCTGCGCGCGGCGATTTCTTCCTTGGTCGTGCCGTTGGAGATGGCGTTGACCAATTGATCGAATCCGGTAAGCACCTCAAGCACCTTCTTGGGGTCCTTTTGCTCGGTGCTGGCAAGGCCTGATTCAAGCAGCGTTGCCCGGCAGGCATGGATGCGAGCGATGTCATCCTTCGCATCAGCGCCCAGCTTTCGGACTGCATCGGCCACCGCTGTCATCTCGGTTACGGTTTGCTTGCGCGCGATCGGATCCTGATTGGTGTTTTTCAATATTTCGTGCAGGACGATCATTTCCTTGTACTGCGCATAGGCCGCGGCGGCGGGGGTCGTCCTTGGGATCATGCGGAAGTATTTCAGCGCCTCGGTATATTGCTTTTCCTTGAGCAACTGCTCGGCGTAGTCCGCTGCCATGTCAACGTGACGAAACGGCGGGTTGATCGCGATCGGCTGGAAGCGGTTAAATGCGTCGGCATAGCCGGCGGGAGGAAGTGGCTGCTTCTTCAGGTCATAAACCAAAAAGCCGGCCCGGTCGAGCGATTCGGTGGCCTTCTGCGCGTCGGTCTTGAAGTAGGTGGTGGCAAAATCCAGGTAACTGTTGATCGCAGCCACCTTCTCGCCCAGCCGATCCTGAAGGTGAGCGATGGCAAGCTGCGCATCGATTACATTCTGCTGGGTCAGGTCTTTGCGGTCCTTGCGATGGATGATGGCGTTGGCGGCTTCGATGCCTTTGTTCAGAATCACGGGGTCGGGTTTGTCCGGGTCGAACTTGTACGATTCATTCATTCCCTTCTTAAGCAACGCCAGCAGCAGCGACGGCGGCATCGCGTCGTCGATTTTCTTGTTGGCCGGCATGCTGTTGACGAGCTGCTGGTCGATGCGGGCGGCAAGATCCGGGCGGTCGATGCGCAACTTGAGCAGCACCGCTTCGGCGGCGTCATCGGCCTTTTTCTTGGCGGCGGGATTGGCCTTGGCCAGCTCCCCTTCCAGCACATGCACCCGCCATTGCAGCATCTGCCCGGCGGCGGAAACGCCTTTCATCTGCGCGGCAATTGCCGCCGGCTGCATGATGCCCTTCAACAAAGCCGGAAATGTGCCAGTTTCCCATTTGTCGAGCTCGGCCTTGTCGGCCTGGGCGGCGGCCAGGTCTTTGGCCATGATTTCGCTGACAACCGTGAAATAACGGGCGTCATATTGCTCGAATGGGTTGGGAGCCGGGACGATTTCCTTGTTGACGGCGATAATTGCGCCAAAAGATTTCTTGGCCTCGGCATAATTCCCCGAAACCATGTTCAGCTTCCCGATCATGTTCTTGATTCGCGGCTGCACCCCGCTGTCGGCATTGTCGAATTCCTTGAGGCCGGTGATGGCCGCCTCGGCCATGGTCTTACGCGCCGGATCTTTAGGGCTGGTGGCCAGGGCGTCGAAATAAACGGACATGTCCCGGTTATAGGCGGCGGTATGAGCGAGGTCGTCGAGTCTTTGCCAGCGAGCGCCGTTGGGGTCATTGGCGCCGTGAAGCTTGGGCGCCATCTCATCGGCCTGCGCTTGGGCTAGTTTTGACGCGCCGTCGAGCAGCTTGAGGACGGCAGTCGTCATCGGCTTGAGCTGCGCCTGCGTGACTGGATCTTCACCCCAGTATTCCAGGCTGTTGACGTCGGAACTGACGCCGAACTCGATGACGATGGCCGCGACGGTCATCATTTGCTCGGGGTCGCGGATGGTGGGGATGATGGTGTCGATCCCCTTGGCAATCTGCCGGACGCGGCGGACTTTTTCGCCGTAGGGAATGTTAAGTTTCGGATTGATCAGCTCGCGGAGAGCGCCGACGGTCTTGATGGATTCCTGGTCGGCTTCGGAGATGCCGTTGAGCTTGAAATAGCGGTCGAGGAGGTTGGTGATTCCGCGGCTGCTGAGCTCCGACGCCACCACGCGGTCGTCAAGACTGGCCAGCCCCTCGCCCTTGGGGGCAGCGCCCGCTCCAAACGTAACTCCATCGTGTCGCGCGGCCACCGGGTCGGACGAAGGCGCGGCCGTCCATACCTTCGGCGGCGTCGGCGCGGGCGGCGCTGCCGGAAGAGTCGCGCCAGAAAGCGCGATCGCCCCAACGGCGGCGGCAAGTGCCAGTTCACGGCGGAAGAATTTGACGGCGGTGGTGTTGGCGGACATTGAAAAAACCTCGTTTGCTCCCGGCTACACACAAGACGGCCGGGCGTGCCCTCGTCTCACGAATTCGCCCTGGCGAATTTTATCTGACTGAAACCAGCCCGCATCGCGGCCTGATAAACTTCGATCACCTGATCGTATCGTACCCGGCTCGACGGGCGAAGCACGACCGAGACCTGCTTCACATCTGTGCCTGCCGCCGTAAACGCATTACACTCGCCGGACAACTCACGAGTTAATACGCTGGCATCCTCGGTGATGATCTTACCGGCGTGAATGATATATCCACCATCGTCCGTCGGCGAGATGATCACGTCCACGTCGATGCCGCCGGTCCGCTGTCTGTCAGCGCAGGTTTGCACAATTCCATTTTTCGCCCGCAGGAAGCGGGTGGTGCCTGCAAAGCTCCCCGCCAGCATCAGGAAGATCAGTATCACCATAACGACGTCGACGAGCGGCGTCATATTAGGAGTAATTTCACCGCGATTGCGAAGAAGTGCCGGGGCTCGCATGGTGGCTCCTTTTGGTGAAGGATAAGAATTCGAATTGTCCATCGCGCAGACGCAGAGAACGCGGAGATGAAACGAAATGAAGCAAGCGGGTTGATCGCACCTTAACCAGGGTGCGAACCAATCCAGCGGATCAATTTGAAGAATTCTGGGCGCCGTTATTCGGCTGATTATTGGAAGTGCCGAACAATGCCAGACAACCCGTACGGTGGGCGTACTCGCCCACCGTATTTCGCGGGTGGCGAACGGTGGGCGAGTACGCCCACCCTACATTCAGCAACCGATTGCCCAAAAAAAGCCACGCCCGCCGTTCTTCGTTTTCTTCTCGGTCTTCTCTGCGTCTGGAGCGGTGGATCTGTCCAATCCCTCAATGCGACGTTGCAAAAGCCACCTTCGTGTAATTCGCCTGCAACGCGGCTTGATAGATCTGGATCAGGTCCTGGTATTTCACATGCCGGCCGGGATACAGCACCACCTGAAGCTGGTCGGTGGGCGTGCCGGCGGCATTGAACTGCTCGCGCTTGACGCGCAAGGCCTCGCGGATGGCATCGGGGCTGCTGGTGGGCTTGATGCCGGTCCCTTCGGCCACGAATCCATTGTCATCGCCGCCCAGCGTGGGCGGCCGATTGATGCGGATTTCAATCGGGGTTTCGATCGGCTTGTTGGGATCGGGGTGAGCTCCGCCTACACCCTGTTTATGGATGCCCTGCTTGCTGACGAGAAACCGGGTGGTGCCGGCAAAACTGCCGGCCAGCATCAGGAAGATCAGGATCACCATCACGACGTCCACCAGCGGGGTCATATTCGGCCCCGAATCGTAGTGGACCTGCTTGGCGCCTTTCATTTTCATGGGAGGTCTCTGGTTAAAGTGTCATTGGTCATTGTGCCGCGGCGACGGGTGCGGCGGAATGCGCCTCTGGCGGCGCGACGGTGCCTTCCTTGGTTTCGTAGGCAGTGTCGGTAATGCCGGCCGTGGCAATGGCCATCAGCACCATTTCAAGTTGGCCGTAATCGAGGTTCTGGTCACCGCGAATGATCACGACCGCCTTCGCTTCGTGGGTGCGCTTGAATTCCTTCAGCACGCGCAGCAGCGGCGTGTCCGTGCCGTCGGTGATCTTCACTTCCTTGGCCTTGTCGCCCACCATGGCGGTGACCTGCGGATCGCCGGATGGCATGTGGTGAACATTGAGCGTGAGCGTGGTGCCCATGTCTTTGATCACCTTGCCGAGCAGCGCGTTGGGAAGTTTGATGTCCTTATCAACCCCGCGCGCCACGCCGATCTTCGCGACCAGCATGAAGAAGATGATCAGGCACATGACAATATCGATCAGCGGCGTAACGTTTACACCGCCCTCTTTCATCTCGGGCATGGAGTGTTTTTTCATTGGAACTCCCGGGGATGAGTTGTTATTGGTTGGTTGTCAGTGGTCAGTGGTCAGTTGTCAGTGGTCAGTTGTCAGGTCGTAAAAGCTCGCGTAATTGCCCGCTGTCATCCTGAGGTATTCCGAAGGATCTACGTCGCCTGCAAGGACGAGCAAGATCCTTCGGACTACCTCAGGATGACAATCGGTGTAATCGCGCCACCAATCTGGCAGCGGACCACAAAAGCTAACCACTGACAACTGACCACTGACTAAGGAGCTTAGTGAGGCGGCGGCATGGGAGTTGGGGCCTTGCGAACGCCTGGCGGCAGTGGCGCGCCGGGTTGCGGCGTGGCCATTCCCGGACGCATCGCGGGTGCGGCGGCGGGCTTGGCGTCCTGTTGCGGCTTGATCAGAAGCAACAGCTCCTCGGCGACCAACGCGCCGCGAACCGTCAGCTTGTCCACGATCGTCCGCAGCACGCCGAACGATGCTAGGCATGGGATTGCCAGAGCAAGGCCAAGGAATGTATGGCACAACGCCTTGGAAATACCACCGGCCAGGCGCGAGGGATCGGCGCCTGCCGCCCCGGACTTTTGCATTTCCGAGAAGGCGTAAATCATACCCATGACGGTTCCGATCAGGCCCAGGAGTGGCCCAAGGTTCCCGACGATGTTGAGGTATTCGATGCTGCGGAACTGGTCGGCGGTCTGTTCGCCGATGGCCGTCTCCATCGCTTCCTTCATGGCGTTGAACGCCGGGGCGCGATTCAGGGCGGGATGAAGCACCTTGCTGATGAAGCTCGGCTGATCGCGGGTGAATTCCAGAAGCTCCTTGAACTTGCGCTGGTTGATCATCTCGCGGATTTGCTCGGTGGTTTCATCGGGCATGAGAACGGAATGACGATTTTTGATGAAGCCTTGAATGATGAGGGTCAGCCCATAGATCGAGAGAATGCCGATTGTCCAGAAGACTGGATCGAACCAGAAGTTTTCCTTGGAAAAGACCAGATGCAGGAGGTCGCCAAATCCGACCCTGGGCGGCTGAGCGGCGGCCGCATCGGTGGCTGCATCCTGAGCAAACGCAGTTGTCGTACAGAACATTCCAACAGCGAACGCTCCGGTCAGAACAATGCCCAAAAACTTGGAACGACGACGCATGACAGAATCCTTTCCCCGCAATTAGGGGGAAGCTGGGTTTTCCCTCGCCAAACTCAGGGACTGGAGCCGATCTCGCTGTCTCCCGGCAGGTCAAAGGGGTGGGATCCGGGCAGGTTGTCCTGCAATGGCCGCGATAGCCGGAATCGAGTCTCTGTCACCATCGCGGTTACTGCGGGGCCTTGGCCGGTCCCAAAGGTTTTGTTGGTAAGGAAGGACCATGTCATGGTCCGCTCATGCCCATTCAATGCTGGTTCAAAGGCTGTCGATTTCAACCCAGCGGAAGTTGCCGCCGTTGTCGGTTGCGATCTTCTTCATGAAGGCTTCTGAATCGATATTCTGGTCGTGCTCGTTCTTGTTCTGCACGAACAGGATGGTGTTCACCCGAATCTTCTTGTCGGTGTTGTATTTCTTGATCATTGCTTCGACAGCAGGCGGATCGGGGAAGTCGGCGGCGTCTGTCAGGAAAAACATGATCTGCGGATGCAGCTTCAAGGCCATTTCCAGGCCCGGCAGCGGGTTGGTTGTTCCGGTTGCCGTGACGGCTTCGAGATACGTCCCAGCCTTTCGCTTGCTTTCGGGCGTGGCGGGAATAAGTGCCGGCGCCAACGCGTCGATTTTCACGTCCTGGTAGAAGACGATGTCGAACGACTGAATCGGCTTGAGGCCGCTGACGGCTTTGTTCAGCTCATCCTTCAGCGTGGCCATCTTGTTGATCATCGAGCCGGTGGAGTCGCAGAGGAAGACGATCTGGCGGGCGTTGCCGCCGTTGCCAAAGACGGGCCCTTTGATTCCCAGTCCGCCGCCGCCGGGCGTTCCGAACATAGCCATTGGGCCGGTGGAATCACCCGAACCGCCGCCATGACCCGAGCCATTGCCCGCGCCCTGGCCGGAACCGGAGCCGAACGCCTGCCCCGCGCCAACCTGGATCAGGCCGGCCGTATTATCCCCGGCTCCGCCGCCAGCGTCGGCGATATCAACCGTGGGGCCTTTTTTGTCGGCCCAGTCTTTGGTCTTTGACGTCGGATCCTTGTCCTGGGCGGCCTCGCGAAGCGGATCGCCGCCAAGGCCGATGTTGGGAATCCCGCCTGGAGGGCCGTTCTCAACCATTTGCGAATCGGGGATGATGACCTGTTCCTGGGTCGGCGCCTTCTTGATGACCGCTGATGCCACAAAGACCAGCAACGCCAGGATCACAATGCCGGCATGAACCGCCAGCGAAGTTACGAAGGGTAAAACATTCTGCACCCACGGCTGCTGCCAGAAGCCCAGGCCCGGATTGGAATCTTCCTCTTCGCCCTCGACCGGCGGTTGGCCGGCGGCGGCGGGTTTCACGCCCGGAGGAAGCGGAGCGCCCTTGGCCACCATGGGCGGCGGACCGGGCGGCTTGCCGGGTGCCGACGGAACGGTCGGCGGGGCAATTGGCTTCATTCCGGGGGGAATATTGGGCGGGACGATGGGTTGATTTGCCATGGGGGAAACCTCAGGAGTTATTTGTAATAAATGGTACGACTGTCAAGCTCACCCGGTTTTTCAAAGTTTTACACTTCAGGGGGGAACCAGGGCTTGACGCAATCGCGGCCTCTCCTGCCGCTGAAGGTATCCATCGGTGCGAGCCGGTGAACCACAAACCTCGAAAGTTACCCACGATGGAGGTTTAGCTTCGCGCACAGGCCAATATATCGTTCGAGTCGGCATAGTCAATATCCATTCAGGCGGAGGAAGGCGGAAGTCAGACGGCAGACGGCAGAAGCCAGAAGTTAGAAGCCGGAAGCCGGAAGCCGGAAGCCGGAAGTTAGAGCGTTTTTTCAGGTTGATCGAGCGGGCAATCGTCATCCTGAGGTACGCCGAAGGATCTTGCTCGCCTTCGCGTACCGGCTAGATCCTTCGGAGTACTTCAGCTCAGGATGACGGCCGCGAACGCGCCGCCAACCTCAGAAACGTTATAGAAACCAGGAGGCAAAAGTTGGAAGATCGCAGTCAAATTGCCGCTGTACTGGGCCTCCGACTTCTGACTTCTGACTTCTGACCTCTGAACTCTGACTACTGATTTCTGACTTCTGGTTTCTGACTTCTTGACTACTTACTTCTATTTCTGCGTTACCTCCCCGCCGTCTTCCGTTACGTGGCGGAACTTGCCGCCGCTTTCCCTGGCGATGGTCTTGAGCAGGTCGAGAAACGCGGTGTCGGTATCGTTCATGCCGACGAAGGCGATCGTGTTGATGCGAACCTTGTGGTTCTTGTTCAACTCGCGAATGCGGTTAAGCACCGCGTCATTGTCCTGGAAATCGCCGTCGGTCAGGAGGTAGATCAATTCCGGGTTCTGGCGGAACGCTGCCTCGATGCCGGGGATGGGATTGGTGGATCCCGTTGCGGTGACGCCTTCAAGGAAAGTCCCGGCTTTGGATTTATTTTGCGGCGTGCCCGCCACCAGCGAAGCGTCCAGGACATCGGGATGCTGGCTATCGCGGAAAAAGATGATGGAAAAGCTCTGCGTACCGTTTAAGCCGGTAACCGCCTTGAGCAGTTCCTCCTTCAGCGTGGCCATTTTGTTGATCATCGACCCGGACGCATCACACAGAAACGTGATGCGACGGGCGGTGACGGCCGGCCCGAAGGTGGGCGTTGCAACGCCGCCAATTTCCGGGTGGCCGAATCGTGCCAATGGACCGCCATCGCCGAAGTGGTCGCCCGAACCAGGGCCCATGTTCGTGCCAGACTTGCCGAAGCCGCCGTCAGCGCCAACTTGAAGCAACTTGGCTTCGCCTGCGGATCCGCCGCCATCAGCGCTCAGGCCGGTTGCGCCGGCCGTGAAACTCGCCCCCGGATTGTTATTCAGAACTTGTTCCTGCTTTGTTTCAATCGCTGGGATATTGGCGATTCCGGTAAACTGAGGCAAGCCAGCATTCACCGCGACCTGGTCCGTGATGGCGGGCGTGACTTGCTCCTGACGCGGAGGCCGGATCACGGTCACGGCGGTATAGAGCAGCAACGCCAGAATAACGATCGCCGCATGCACCGACAGCGAGGTGAGAAACGGCACGACATTTTGCACGAAGCGCCGCTGTAAAAGCCCCGGCGGTGTTTCTGAATTGTCGTCGAGCCGCGCGCCAGCCACATTTGCCGCCGGGGCGGCTGTCGCGGGGATCATCTGTTGCAAGCGAGTCATGGTAACCTCCACAAGGTTGCTCCTGGTGCGGCTACCGATAGAACGTGGATACGCTGGATTTCTTAGGAAATTCCTGAATTCAGCGGTCAGAGATCAGAGGTCAGAGATCAGAAGTCAGAGGTCAGGGTTCGGGGGTCAGAAGTCCGAGATCAAAGGTCAGACTTCTGATCTCTGATCTCTGATCTCTGACTTCTGACTTCTGACCTCTGACCCCTACTCCTTGGCCACGAGATAATACAATTCTCCCGCGTCGAGTTGATGGCCGGCGGTTTGCTCGGCGCGCTGGCCGATGCCCATGTAAATGTCGCAGCGGCCGGCCGAGCGAATTGCCCCGCCGCGGTCCTGGTCGAGCACGAAGCCGCTGAATTCACCGGCGCTGCCGCGGGGAAGATCGTTTTCCAAAGCGGGGATCGGCACTTTTAAAAATGCGGGCATGCCAGGCGGATACACATCCTTGTCCGTGGCAATGCTGGCGAATTTGGTGACCGGCACATTGAGCGCGCCGAATGGGCCGCCATGCACTTCCTTAAAGAAAACCGTCCGCGGATTCTGCCAGAGGTATTTGTCCATCGCCTCGGGATGGCTGGTGAAATACTGCCGCATCGTCTCGAAGCTCAGATCTTTCTCCGCGATCACGCCGTCGGCGATCATCTTCAAGCCGGGGCTGAGGTATGCCCGGCCATTCACGCCGGCGTACCCCACCTCCATGATTTTCCCATCCGGCAACCGCAGCCGCGCGCTTCCCTGAACGGTGATCACATAAGCATTCCACCGGCTGCTCAGCCAGACCAGTTCATCGCCCGCCAGCGCGCCCGATTCAATCTCGCGGCGCGTGAGGTATGGAACCGTCGTTCCATCTGCCAGGCGGCGGCTGGCGGTATCGGCCTGGGCGTCGGAAATCAGATCCGCCGGGCGCTTGTACAGGGGCCATTGATATTCCCCGCCGCGTGTCAGGCTGGCATCGTAGGTCGGCGTGAAATAGCCGGTGAAGAGGACCTTGTGCGTATACGCCGATCCATTTGCCGTGGGCGCGCCGATGCTCTGATAGACGTCGAATTTGCCGGCGATGGCGCGGTTGAATTCACCGGCGGGAAGCGAAAACGCACCGGCGTCGATCAGGTCGATCAGCGCTTTGGCAGAAGCCGCAGCCCGGGCATGATCGATATCCAGATACGGATATTTCTTTGCGCTGCCGGGGCGTGAAAACCAGGTAAGGCTGTTGGCGGCGGACTTGCGCAGGGCCTTCACATCCGTGCTTTGCAGCGAGCGCGAAAAATCGGGATACGCCGATGGCGCGATCTTTTCCAGCGCCAGTTGTCCCTGAGGAAGCGGCTGCGTGTAATCGATGCGCGCGGCGGGCACGGCTTGCGGCGGCTTTTTCTGCTGGCACCCGGCAGCGCAAAAAGCACACGCCGCCAAAACGTTTACCGCGACATAAATGGCACGATTCGATAATTGCACGATCACTTCCTCCGTGAAGCGGCATCGAGAGACCTGAAGAATTTTGGCGGCTGCGACCTGCGAGATCAAACGCCTACTGCCGCGACACGCCAGGCGTATCGTATCCGTCCCGGCCGCTTCCCGCGAGTTTCGATCATGGCTCAATCTTCAACACCCGATCGTTCATGCTGTCGGCGATGAAGATCAGTCCTGTAGACGGCTGAAAATAAATGCCGTGCGGGCGGTTGACCTGCAAGGCGGCCGGTGGACCGCCGATGCCGGCCGTGCCGGGCTTGCCATTGCCGGCGATCGTGACCAATTTCCCGGTCGAGGGCAGATATTCACGGATGAGGCAATGTTGCTCATCGCAGATCCAGACGTTGTCGTTCGCGTCGATTCCCAGGTGCTTGGCATCGGCTCCCAGGGGGAGGGCCGCACCGCCGGTGTGAGTTTTGTCGAGCAGCACGCGAACCTTCCCGTCGGGCGAGCGGACGCGCAGGGTCTGGCCCGAGGCGATGTAGAGATTGTCCTTGGAATCGAGGGCGATGCTGCGCCCGCCGGGCACGTCGGCCAGCGTGTTGATGACGCGAGTCTTCATGTCGATGGTGCGGATGATTTTGCTGAATCCTGCGATGTAGAGCGTCTTGCCGGATGCGTCAAACCAGAGGCTGGCAACGCCGTCGAGGGCCGCTTTGTCGGCGGGCCCGCCGTCGCCGGTGGCGGTTTTCGCCACGCCGGTCCCGGCAAAGGTTGTGATGATGCCGGTCTTCAAATCGAGTTTGCGCACGCGCTGATTGAAGCTGTCGGCGATATAGAGATCGCCATCGGGGCCAAGAACCAGGTCGTGGATGCAGTTGAATTTGCAAGCTGTTGCAGGCCCTCCGTTGCCGGCAAAACCTTTTTCGCCGGTGCCGGCGATGGTGGTTAATACACCGGCGGGGTCGAGCTTCTTTACGTGCTGGCCCTGGTACTCGCCGATGTACATGTTCCCCGCTTTATCGAAGGCGACGGCAAAGGGCCTGTCGAGCTTCGCCCCAATGGCCGTTTTTCCATCGCCATTCGATGCACCGCCGGCGACGAGGGAAACTTTTTCAGCGCGGGCAGTCGTGAAGGCAGTCGCGATGAGGAGAAGAAATGCGAATGCTCGAGACATGCGGGAGACGAGTTGGGAATTCATGAAAGGAATCATACCCAATTTCTCGCGTCCGTCGCGATTGGATTGCCGAAGGTCATTCAGAGCCACCCAAAATGCGATGCGCGAATCGAACGCCCGCCAGCGGGCCGCGCACAAAGCCATTGTAGGCCTGGGCAGCAACGCAGCCGCGTTGGAGGTAGGCGTCGAGATGATCGCGCGTGAGGATTCCGCCGCACCCGATGACCGGGGCCTTGGTGCGCGAGGTGATGAATTCGCAGATGCGCCAGGCTTTGGGGCGAATGGTGTTTCCGCTGATCCCGCCACGCCCGAATTTCGGATGCTCGTAGGGAAGGGTATTGCAGCAGATGTAGCCGTCGATTTTTGCTTCGTTGCAGACGTCGAGGACCTGCTCAAGGCGGGCGGCGCCGTCGCCCTCGCCGGGATCGAGCACCGGGGAAAGTTTGACCAGCAGCGGCGGCAGGGTTTGTCCTTTTCGCACGGCATTTAGCGCGGCCAGCAGCTCAGCCAGCGGCGCGGGATCTTCAAACGTTCGGCCCTCGCGCGTGTTGGGGCACGAGACGTTAATGGCCGTATAAAGCCCGAAACGATTCAGCAGACGATAGGCCGAGCAAATATCTTCGATGGCGGCATCGCCCAAAATATCCGGCGAATGGGTCTTGGCGATGTTCACGCCGAAGAATCGCGTTTTCACCTTCGTCAATCGCCCGGCAACGACCTCGGCCCGGTCGCCGTTAAGGCCCATGCGGTTCATGATGGTCTGATCGTCCACGCGAAACATCCGCGGCTTGGGATTTCCGGGCCCGCCGCGAAAAGTGACGCTGCCGACTTCGACAAAGCCAAAGCCGTAATCGATGGCGGCATCCACAATCTGGCCATTCTTATCAAACCCCGCCGCCAGTCCCAGGGGATTGGGAAGCGTCGTTCCGAACAGCACGGGGGCTTTGCCGGCAGTAAAGGTGATACTTCCCGGTGCGAGCATTCGCCGGGCCATCGCCCATTTCCCAAGATCGTGCGCCGCCTCGGCGGGCAGGGCGCGCAGGATTCTGTATCCCATGCGGTCGGCAAAATCGTTCAAGGCAAAACGCATCGATGAATCGTAGGTAACCAGCGGCGCAGATCAATTTCCCCGGCAGACCTGCGGCTACTTCGCCGCCTCGGCGGCCATGGACGCGCAGACGATTTCCTTGTCATTTCGCCAGAAAATGCAGCGATCGGCCAGCGCGGGATGGCTCCAGACCACCGGCCTGCCCGGGTCGGTGTTGGTCGGATCGATCAAATGCGTGCGGCTGATTTCGCGATAGCCGGCCGGGTCGAGGTCGGCCAGAATCAAATCGCCGTGCTCGTTGGCGATCAGGTAACGCGGCCCGGTGTCGCCGAGATGAATCAGGAATGCCGACGACCACTTTTGCGGGCCGGCATCATAAGTGGTGGCGGCGGATGTTTCCCACAGGCGGTCGCCGGTCTTTAAATCCAGGCAGCGCAACTGGCCATAGCAGTCGATGCCATAGATATGCCCCTCGCGCAGCACAGGCGGCGAGAGCAGGATGTGCAGTGCATCGGTGTTGCGGTCGCTCCTGCCTTTTCTCTGCCAGAGCACCGTGGCCTTGGGCTCCTTCTCGCCCAGCTTCAGCGCCAGCGATCCCTCGTATTGGGTCGCGACATAGAGCACATCCCCCGCCTGCGGATCGTGAATAAACTTCGGCGTCATCACGCAAAGCCCCATGCGCGCCGGGCCAAATGGGTGTGACCAATAAACTTCGCCGGTTTGCGGGTTCAGCGAATTGACGGCGTCGGGGTCCCAGATGATGAGCTGCCGAACCCCGCCCGAGGAATAAATGACCGGCGTTGAATAGCCCGGCTCCTTTGCCGACAAGGCCGACCAGATGACCGCGCCGGTGAGCTTGTTAAACGCGGTGACAACGCCATGCCCGTGTTTCGGATCGTTGCCGCCGATAATGCAGATGAGGCGATCGCCGTCGATGAGCGGATTCATGGCGAATCCCCATCGCGGCGTCGGCGAATCGCTCTGCGAGTGCGGCCTGGCCCAGATGACTTTGCCGCTCTTGCAATCGAGACAGAGCAAATTTCCCTCGCCGCCGAAGGTGTAAACGCGATCGCCGTCGACGGCCGGCGCGCCGCGCGGTCCGGCGGAATAGGACATGCTGTAATCGATGTCGTCGCTGTGGGTCCAGAGGATTTTCCCGGTGGCCTGGTCGAGGCAGATCACGCGCTCGACGCCGGGCAGGGTAATCAACTGAAATGGATTGATGGGCCGATGTGAGTCCGGCTTTGGCGTGAAATCCGTGAGGAAGACCCGTCCGCCGGAAATTGCCGGTGCGGAAAATCCGCCGGAAACCGGCGTTCGCCAGCGGACTTTGAGGCCGTCTTTTGGGAATTGCGCGAGAAGGCCGGTTTCGCGCCAAACGCCGTCGCGGTTTGGGCCGAGCCATTGCGGCCAATCAACGGCGAGAAGGGCCGGCGTGAGGAAGGTTGCAAGGCAGAACGCCGCGAGAATGAGTCGACTGATGCGATGATACATAATTAAGCCGATGTTGGCGTCACATGGAATTCTCTGAAGTGTGGACATCTTCTGCTCGCAGGTCGCGCGTGTCGGAGCGCCCGCAGTCGTCTAAGCGACAAGCAAGTCTACTCGGCCTTGTCCACGGTTCAGAGAATTCCATCGCGCAGTATGATTGGCATTATCCAGTGCATCGAGATGAAAAATTCCTCCCCGGTTTCACTTTCCCGCCAAAAATCGGCAGGCGTTTTCCAAAATTTTCAGCGGGATATCCTGCTTGTAAACCGGGTATGCCTCGTGGCCGGGCCGGAAATAGAAGACCTTTCCCTTGCCCACGTTCCAGAGGCATCCGCTGCGGAAATGCTCGCCGGCGTCCCAGTGCTCTTCGAAAATCACCGCGTCCGGCGTGGGAACGTGAAAAGGCTCATCGTACATCTCAGTCTGCGCGACGTCCCACTCCTTCGGAATGCCCGCCGCGATCGGATGGTCCGGCAGCAGCGTCTTCACATGGCTTGGCTTCCCATCGGCGCGCCAGGCCGGGAAAATGCAGCCGGGCATGTGCACCACCACCTTCACCGTTCCATCGGCCTGTTTCTCCAACTTGATCCTCGGCGTCAGGGGCGTGTCCTTCTTAACCGGCGTATACGGAATTGGATTGATGTATTCGAATGTCGCCGAGGCGCGCTGGTTTTCCGGAACGGCTTTGAGCGCATCCTCGCGCGTGCGCTCGAACATCGCCTGCACGAACGGCTGCGACCAGTGGGCCGAGTGCAGCGCGATCAGCGATAGCTTTCCCGCCACGATGCGGTCGACGATTTTCTTGGCATTCTCCGGCTTCACATCGCGATGGCGAATGTGCCCCCACCAGATCACCACATCGGTATGATCGAGCTCGTCATCGGTGAGACCCTGGTCGGGATCGTCGAGCCGAACCGACTTGACTTCGAATCCCGGGCGCGATTTCAGGTGGTCGGCAATGGCGTTGCCGAGGAAATTGTCATACGCCGGTTTTTGACCGGGCTGCTGTTCATCCCACACCAGAACGCGGATGGGTTTTTCCTCAGCCTGCGCGGAGCGCGTGATGAAAAATGGAAACGCTGTCGCGCATAGCAGCGCGAGGAAGCAGAATAGCCGCTCCGGTTGGAAGGTGTGCATGCCGAAAGAATATCCCGCCGTGCGCAGGTTTCCAACGGCAACAGGCACGTTACTTTTTTCATAAGGTGCAGGTTGCCGAATACAACCAACATTGAGTGTGTGGTATCGGTTTGGGCGCTACAGCTACTCGGAGAAGAATGAGCCGCGCACGGAGGGTACTCCCGGAGTAAGCGGGTGCCAGAAACCGCTTACTTCGGGAGTACCCTCCGTGCGCGGCTCTTTTGCGCTATGGACGACGACGCGGGTACGGTAGCCTGAGCGTTCCGTTTACCGCGCCGCATCCGCGGGGCCGGCTTCCCAGCCGCCGCCGAGGGCTTTGTATAACGCCGCCAGATCGGTGGCGATGTTGGTATCGCTTTGCGTCAGGGCCAACTGAGCGCCATACAGCGATCGCTCGGCGTTCAGCACGTTCAGGAAATCGGTCTGGCCGGTCTGGTAAAGCTGATTGGCCACATTGCGGGCGGCGGTGTTGGCGGCCACTGCCTTTTCCAAGGCATCGCGGCGCTGCTGCTCCTTTGAATAGGCGATCAGCGCGCTTTCAACTTCCTGAAGGGCCGTTAATACGGTTTGCTTATAAACCAGCAGGGCGTTTTCCGTCTGGGCGTTTTGCAGCTCGATGTTGGCCTGGATGCGCCCGCCGGAGAAAAGGGGCCAACTGACGGCCGGGCCGATGTTCCAGGCGTTGTTGGCCCAGTTGCTCAGGCCCTTAAGCTGGCCCGAGGAAAGCTGCAGGCTGCCGAGCAGGCTGATTTTCGGATAGAGGTCGGCCGTCGCCACGCCGATCTGCGCCGTGGCCGAATGAAGCTGCGCTTCGGCGCGGCGGATGTCGGGCCGGCGGCGAAGCAGCTCCGCCGGCAGGCCGATCGGAACCACCGGCGGCGTGAAGGGAATGGTGCCTGGCGGCGACAGATCGGCTAGTAGCGCCGCCGGCTCGCGGCCCAAAAGCAAACTCAGCGCGTAAATCTGCTGCCGCTCCATGATCTCCAGCGCCGGAATATCCGATTGCGTGCTGTAGACCTGGGCGTCGGCGTTGGAGACGTCGAGCTTGGCGAGAAATCCGGCCCCGAATTTTTTGCGGGTCACCTCCGCGGTGTGCTGCTCGGAATCGAGGTTCTCGTGGGCGATTTTGATCTCCTCCTGCGTGCCGCGAAGAGAAATGTAATCGACCGCCACCTCGGAAATCAGCGTCACCAAAACATCGCGGCGGTCTTCAACGGCGGCGGCGATGTTCTGGTCGGCCGACTCGATGTCGCGCCGCGTTCCGCCGAAAATATCCAGCTCCCAGCTCGAGTCGAATCCGGCCTGATACTGGTTGGCGCGGAATGCGGTATTTTTGGTAATCGTGGTTCCATGCGGGCCGGGAAACGCGCGGACATTGCCCTTGCCGAAGCCCTCGCGGCTGTAGTTGCCGTTGGCGTCAATTTCCGGAAGCAGAGCTGCGCCGCTGATGCCGCGCTGGGCGCGGGCGGCGCGCAGGCGCGCGGTGGCCATGCGCACGTCGAGATTGCAGGTGACGGCCTGCGCGACGAGGGCGTCGAGCTGCGGATCGCGAAAGCTCTTCCACCACTGCGCCACATCCGCCGGCAGCGGCGCGACAACCGAAGGCTGCGTGGCGGCGGGCATGGTGGTTGGCGCGATCCACTTTGCCGGCATCTGCGTTTGCGGCGGGTGGTAATCGGGACCGACCGTGCAGCCGCTTCCCAGCAAGGGCAGCATGCAGAATGCCGCGGCGGGAATGCAGAGCGCTTTGGATACGTTTCGCGGTTGAGTTATTTTCATGATTGGGTTGTTTTTCGTGCGGCACATTTGGATCGATGCGAATATCTGAGCTCGCTTCCGGCGGAAAAAAAGGCCCCGCAAGCGGGGCGTAAACGACGGAAATTGTCGGCGTTGGGAGTTATCCGTCAGCTACGAAAGCATTTCTAAATTTGATGTAGCTGCCCATTTTTATCCTGGGTCCTCGTGCGGCTGCGTCTCATCGACGACACATGAATTTAGTAGGGTGGGCGTACTCGCCCACCATTTCCTTGCC
Source organism: Tepidisphaeraceae bacterium (assembly GCA_035695715.1). GTDB lineage: Bacteria > Planctomycetota > Phycisphaerae > Tepidisphaerales > Tepidisphaeraceae > RYN-428. The sequence continues at coordinate 34,377 of DASRRM010000060.1, read as the reverse complement.
CGCGATGCAAGCGTGGTGGGCGAGAATGTCTGCCCCACCATGCGTTTCTTTCTATCCTCACTCATAGCGCAACGCGTCAATCGGGTCGAGACGTGACGCCTTCCATGCCGGGTAGAACCCGAACACCGCTCCGACCACCGCCGATACCAAAAAAGCCACAATCGCCGACGCGACGGAAATCCGCGTTGCCCATCCGAAGAACGCCGTCACGCTCTTGGAGGCGATGTAGCCCAGGATGATGCCCAGGATTCCGCCGGCCATGCAGAGCAACACGGCTTCGGTGAGAAACTGCCAGAGAATATCGCTGGCCCGCGCCCCGACCGCCATGCGCAGGCCGATTTCGCGCGTGCGCTCGGTCACCGACACCAGCATGATGTTCATGATCCCCACGCCGCCCACCACCAGCGAGATGCATGCGACGGCGAACAGCAGCGTGCCCATCGTGTCGCTGGCGGAGGTGAATTTCTTGACCATTTCGGTCATGTCGCGGACGTCAAAATCCTCTTCGTCGTCGGCTGTGATCTTGTGTCGCTCGCGCAACAGCGCGTCGACTTCGCGCATTGCCGGCGCGATGTCCTCCGGCGACGCCGCCGACACGTAAATCTGATCGATGTTCACGAATCGCACCTGAAGCGGCGTGTCGGCAAGCTGGTCGGCGGTGGGCGCGTCGAAAAGATTGAATCCAGTGGTGGGATAAAGCTGCGTCAGGGTATTGACGGCGCCGGAAGTAGCCGCAGCGGCGGCGCTCTGATTGGCAACCTGCGCGCTCGAGCCGGATACATTGGCTTTGATGCTCGTCCACGGCGCGATGATCACATCGTCCTGGTCGGTGCCCCACATGTTGGCGCCCTTGGAACTCAGCACGCCTACCACCTTGAACATCGCATTGCGCAGACGGATTTCCTGCCCAACCGGCGAGGCATCGTCGAACAGCGTGCGAGCGGTGGTCATGCCAATGATGCAAACCTTGCTGGAATTGCGCACGTCCTGGTCGGTGAAGCACGAGCCGGCCTCCATGTCGGTCCAATCGCGCACGTTGAGAAACTCCGGCGTGGTGCCATATTCGTAAGGCGGCACCGTATTGCGATTGCCGTAAATCACCTGTGTTCGCACGCGGACGACGGGGGCGGCATACAGAACATCCGGGCAATCGCGCAAAACCGCGTCGCAGTCTTCCGGCGTCAGCTTCATGCTCGTCCCGACCCCGGAACTCACCCCCCCGCTGGACGTTGACCCGGGGAGGATCAGCAGGCTGTTGGCGCCGAGACTGGCAATGGTTTTCTGGATGGCGTCGGCCGAGCCATTGCCGATCGCCACCATCGCGATGACGGCGGCGATGCCGATGACGATCCCCAGCGTGGTGAGGATCGCGCGCATGACGTTTCGGCCCAGCGCGTGAAGTGCAGTCTGAAATGTACGGATAAATCTCACGGTCTTTTACCTCACGCCTGCCGGTTCATCGTCAACGTCGCTCGCGTGCAGAACTTTGCCCCAGGGCGCCTGGGGAATTGGAGCCGCGATCAGCGGAGCGCCATTGGCCGCTGCGGCAATAGGAATCGGCAGCGGCGGCGGCGGGATTTCCACGCCAAACGCCCCCGATTCGATCAACCCGTCGCGAATGCGAATCGTGCGCTTGGCGTGATTGGCAACGTTGGAATCGTGCGTGACCAGGATAATGGTGATCCCCTCCTCAGCGTTAATCTGCTGGAACATCTTAAGGACGTCCTCGCTGGTGTGGGAATCGAGGTTGCCCGTCGGCTCATCAGCGAAAAGCAGCGGCGGGCGGTTGACCAGCGCCCGGGCGATGGCCACGCGCTGCTGCTGCCCGCCGGAAAGCTGCGAAGGCTCGTGATCCATGCGATCGCCAAGCCCCACGCGCTGCAGCATTTGAATCGCCCGCTCGCGCCCTTCGGCGCGGGTGAGGTTATGGCCGGTATAAGTCAGCGGCATCATCACCTGGTGCAGCGCGCTGGTTCGGGGGAGCAGATTAAAGCTTTGAAAGACGAACCCGATCTTGTGATTGCGGACCATCGCGCGCTCATCGTTGGTGAGGCGCGAGCATTCCTGCCCATCGAGCCAGTATTCGCCGGACGTCGGCCGATCGAGACAGCCCAGGATATTCATGAGCGTGCTTTTTCCCGATCCCGATGCGCCCATGAGCGCGACCATTTCGCCGCGCCCGACGCGCAGCGACACGCCCTTAAGCACCGGCACGTCGATCTCGCCGACGTGGTAGGTTTTGTAGATGTCGTTCAGGGTGATGAGATCCATCGGGACTGAGGAGGCGGCGGGGTCAGGCGGTGAATGGGTGATCGGCTGCGCCGGCGATGGCACGCCATTCCCTTGTTTATGCATTGAATTGAACTCTCGGCCGCTCATTGCTTCTCCAAAGTAATCGTGCCACGATCCACAGTCACCCGATCCCCCTGTGACCTCATCAGTGCTTGTGTCGTCCCATCGCCTGCGGGGCAAATGGATTAGTAGTGGAATCGGCGGTTTGGGCGCGAACTTCGCCGACCACCACCTTTTCGCCAACTTTTACTTCATCGTTTTTCACGGAAATTTCCGTGTTCAGGCCATCGGTTGCGCCGGTGCGGACTTTGATCGGGCGCACATATTTGCCATCGGTCACCCACAGCGTCCCGCGGCCGTGTTGAATGTTGTCGCTCGGGTGCGTGGCAGGCTTGGTGGTCGACAGGTTGGCGGCGTGACGCGGGTGAGGTTCGGTTCCTGCCGCCGCCGCCGATGCCGTCTCACTGGGATCGGCCGGCGCCTTCGCTTTGTTCGCCATCGCTTCGCGAACGTCCTCGGCAACCATTTCCGGCTGCGGATACCAACGCAAAGCCGCGTTTGGAACCAGCATGACATCTTCCTGGCGGCTGACTTCAAACTGCACGTTGGCCGTCATATAGGGAAACAGCGCCAGATCGGTATTATGCGTGTTCACCTCGACCGTATACGTGACCACGTTCTGCGTCATCGTCGCATTCAGGCGAACCTTGCCAACCAAGCCCTTGAATGTGCGACCCGGATGCGCCGGCACGGTAAATGTCACCGGCTGGCCTTCGTAGACATTGCCGATGTCCGCTTCATTCACCGAAACCAGCACCTGAATCTCCGACAGGTCCTTGGCGATAAGAAACAAACTTGGCGTGTTCAGGCTCGACACCACCGTCTGCCCCACGTTCACCCGCCGATCGATGATCGTCCCCTTGATCGGCGAGGTAATCGTGCAGTAATCGAGATTGCGGACGGCTTTGTCGAGAAGCGCCTGGTTCTGGATCACATTGGCGTTGGCAGTGGCGATGGCCGCCTGGGCGACGGCGACGTTGGCGATGGCGGTTTTGTAGACGGCTTCATAGTTGGCCGCGTCGGTTTTGCTCATCGCCTCGGTTCCGAGCAGCGCCTGGGCGCGATCCCAGTCGCTCTTGGCCTGGTCGAACTTCGCCTCCATCTGCGCCTTGTTGGCGACGGCCGATTCAACGCTCGCCTTGGCCTGGGCCAGCGAAGCCTTGGCGGTGTCCTCATCCGCCTGGTAGGTCGTCGGATCGATTTTTGCCAGCACCACGTCTTTTTCGACCGAAGAGCGGAAATCGACCGGCTTGCCGTCGGTGCCGTTGCCGAAGGAAATGATTTGACCGGCGACCTGGGCGCCGACATCGACCGATTCATATGGCTCGACCGTTCCCGACGCGCTGATGGTCGGGACCATTTCGCCGCGGGTTATTTCAGCGGTGCGGTAGGTCACGCCCGGGCCGGCAATGTGGTGCAGATACCACGCGCCCCCGCCCAGGGCGGCCAGCAGGCTGACAATAACAATCACAATGATTTTCATATCGTTACTCGTTTACTCAAACTCAGACATCGCTGCCGCGAAAAGGTGAGCGATCGGAATCTTCACGCGACGGCTCAAACTTCCTCCGCGTCGGCCATCTCTTCAAGATGGCTGTTGAGCTTCGCCAGAAGCCGATGCAGGTCCTGCTGGTCGCCACTGGAAAGCCCGCCAAGCACGGAATCAATCTGGCCGGCATGCCCGCACAAAATCCGCTGCAGGACCTGGCGTGCCTTGGCGGTAAGGGTGACTTGCTTCACGCGCAAGTCGCCGGGAACGCTGAGGCGCTTGACCAGGCCGAGGCGCTCGAGGCGGTCGATGACGCCGGTGACACTTGGCGGGCGGATGACCAGGCGCTCGCTGAGATCGGTCAGGCGCAGGCCGGGCAGTCCATCGGCCTCGGCGCGGTCAAGGGCGCGCAAGACGCCCCATTGCGAGCCGGTGATTCCGAAATTTGCGAAGTACGGATGCATGACGCGTTCGATCAACCCGAGCGTGCGCAACAGCGAGCGAAACGCCAGGTCTTCGGCACGCTCGGTCAGGCAGCAATCCCCCGCGCCGCGAGTTTTGCCCTCGCGAGCCACGCCATTACCGCCCGGCGGATCGATTCGGCGCGCCGCGGCAACGGCCAATTTTTCATTTACAACAGACATAGGCTGGCGATTCCTCTCGAATTGATTAGCGTCCTAATAACGTACGACATCGCCGCGCGGTTGTTGTGAGATTTTCGTTATCGGGACATGCGGCGGAGGATGCTGTTTCGCATTTGCAGATTCTCACGAGACGGCGAGGCGCAAAACCTGCGCGACTGATGTTGTCGCCTGACGGCTCGGGAAAGTTTCCTCCGCGAATCATCCAATACCAATCACATCCACCAACGTTTGACTCATTTGATGTGTCTCCTACAATACCGCCGCAATCCCCGTTGTTGAGTCAGTTTTTGAGGGCGGCACATTCGATGCTGGTCGAGAGAAGCAATTAGGATAATGAAATGAATCGTTCGGATCGTCGCCGCGCCAATTCCATTTCCCTCGTCTCCTCCGCCCTTGCGTGCCTGCTCGTCTCAGGCTGCGCAGTGGACCAGAAAAAGGAGGTGGCTGCCTATCGCACGGTTATCGACGGCCCGAAGCCTGCGGCATTTGAGTACCACGCGGGCCAGCGGCTTTCGCTGGAAGGCGCGCTCTTGCTGGCCAATCGTAATGACGAACAGCTTGCCAGTAGTGGCGAAGATTATTTGCAGGCGCTGGTCGACAAGGAACGGCAGTTCTCGACATTCCTGCCGACCATCAGCCTCCAGCCGACCTACACCTGGCTCGACCATCGCAGTTCCAACATTTCCGCCAGCGCCAAGCAGGGCACCACCGACGCGCCGGTGACCGGCTCGTACAACGTTTTCAACGGCTTTCAGGATGTGGCCAACTATCGGCGCTCGGGCTATACCGCCGAGCAGCGCAAGGCGCTGCTTCTGGATTTGCAGCAGACCATTTTGTTGAATCTGGTGCAGACGTATTATTCGGTGCTGACCAACGAGCGCTCGGTCATGGTGTTGACCAACAGCGCGCAATTGCAGAACGAGCGCGTGCGCGACATGGAAGGCCGGCAGCGCGCGGGGTTGGCGCGCCCGCTGGATGTGGCCCAGAGTGAAGCGCAAGCGGCCGCCACGCGCGTGCAGCTCATCCAGGCGCAGAACAACGTGCGCACCAGCCGGATCGCCCTGGCGTTTTTAACCTCGGCGGCGGTGCAGGATGCGCCGCTGGATGATCGAATGCTGGTGCCGGAAAAGTTTCCCTCCCAGGATGAGCTGACTCTCGCCGCACAAAAAACCCGCCAGGACGTGCAGGCGGCTTCCGCCGCCGTCGAAGCGGCGCGGCAGAACGTGCAATCGGCGATCGGGGAATACTATCCGTCAGTCGCGTTTAACATCGAAAACTTCCTTCACAAGGAATCGCTTTCCACGCTGACGGTGTGGGAGGGAACGGTGCAGGTGAACGTGCCGATCTTCACCGCCGGGCAGATCGACGCCAATGTCCGCACCGCCTGGTCGCAGCTTCGCCAGGCATGGCTGAACGATCAGCGCACCCGGCGGCTGGTATCGGAGCAGGTGCGCACCGCTTATGAAAACATTCACGGCAGCAAACTTCGCCTGCATGATTTGCACATCGAAGTAGCCGCCGCCCGCGACGCCTTGAACCAGGCGCGATTCTCCTACAGCGCGGGCCTGGCAACCAACCTTGACGTGCTGACGGCGATCGACCAGGTGAACTCGGCGGAGTTAAGTCTGGCGAGCGAGGAATTGAACTACAAAGTTTTCTACATGCAGTTGCTTCGCGCCGAGGGCCGGTTGGCGCGCCCCGATTCCCCCCTGCCGCCGCCAGGCTCGCCGTCGAGCAAGCCAAGCATCGACGAGATCACGCCCGTCGCGCCGATGACCATGCCCGCCAACGCGCCGACAACCGCCCCTGCGACCAGCCCAACGACCGCTCCTGCCAATGCAGGCGGATGAACAGCTGTTGCACAACACGGCCGAAATCGAAGCGCCCGTCAAAACTTGACGCGAAGGCGCGAAGAAATCGAAGGTCGCGAAGAAATCCTGCTGATGGGCGGAGCTATTCGGAATTCGCTTAAGTCTCGGGCGGGGTGGCCACCTTTGCGACGCACCCCAATGGAAATGGCCGCGCGTGTTGCGGATAGAATCCTGATGACTTCGAGTCCTTCGTCCTTTTCGTCCCTTCGCGTCAAGTCCTTCGCGTCAAGTCTTGGCGATTCAAGCTGAAATCAGTTCTGGCCCGCGATGTGGATAAAGGTGACGCGTACCCGCCGGCCATCTTCTCGCCAGGCACGGAGTCTCATTGATTATAAAACAGGTCGAGGGCGCGAGCGCCCACGAGATTGCTGGTGTTGGTGGGGCCGCTGGTGGTTCCAAATTGCAGATTGAAAATGTCGAACCCCAGAGTCCGGGGGTCCAGCGCCTCAACATGTCCGTCGGCGAAACCCTGGTTACCCAGTCCGTTGTGCCTGGCTGAAAGCACGTCGGCGGTGCAGCGGTTCAGGACCGGATTGGTGGTGTTAAATCCGCCCGAGGTTTCATCGACCCACCCCAGGACGGCATAGCCGTCGTTGGGCCATTGCTCTTCGACTGTCATGATTTTGCGATTCGGCCGTGCGACTTCGGTCAGGCGCACGCCGTATCGCCACCCGACAACCCCTCCCACGGGCCGTTGGCGCAATTCCAGGTTGAAGGAATAGGTGAAGTTTCGGGGCCACAGGCTGTTGCCGCCCGAGGCGCTGAGGCGCGGATTGTCATCGTCGGCCGGGCAGTTGAATATCTGGTATCGTGCCGACGTGGTCAATTGCGGGTTATTTGATGCCGCGCCGTTGCGATCGAGATATTGCCACAACTGCCCGTGCTCGTAATCGATCTGGCTGCAGCCGTCGTTGAACGGCAACATCCAGTACGCCAGCCACTTTGCTCCGGATTCTCCGTCACCGGGAGCGGCGGGGAAAAAACCATCGTGGTCGGCGGCGTAAGCAAAGATCGCCGCGCTGAGTTGCCGCATGTTGGAGGCGCATCGGGTCTGCTTGCCAAGGGAAATAAGCCGGTTGGCCGCCGGCACGAGCATGCTGGCCAAAACGCTGAGGATGCCGATGACGACAAGCATCTCGACCATCGTGAAGGCGCAGCGGCGGGCGGATGTGTGGCGACTTGACATGGCAACGCTCCGATGGACGGCCGGAACAGAAATGCACGATTACGCGATTATCGCAGCAAGGAATTGATTTGTCCATGCGGAGAATGCATCAAGCCACGGGCGGGTGTGGCGCTCAAGGGTGGCGACGGGGCTCCTCCGCGTGCAGCCCCAGGAGATGGGCGAGGGGCGGATTTTCTAAATGCGCACGCCGGTGTCTGAGCTACTCCTCAGCGCGGCCGCTGGCCGCAACCAAAATACACGCGCCAAGAACGCCAGGAAGCCAAGAGCGCCAAGGCAGAACAAAGCCTTTTTCGCGCACGCGTCGGAAAATACTGACGCCGCGCCCGCGCATTGATTTTGACGCGAAGGGACGAAGAGGACGAAGGAGTCGAAGAGATTCCTGCGTCGGCCCAAACTCGCGCGCCAAGGCACAACGAGCGTTCTTCCTGGCACTCTTGGCACCTTGGCGCTCTTGGCGCGAGATTCTTTCGGGGAAAAAAGATTCGCGATGATATCCATGAAGACCCGGATCGGTCGCGTTATGGATCCGAATCACTTCTTTCCATTGGCGTCGAACGTTTCGGTCGGGGCGCCGGTGGCGGCGTTCCACACTCTGAGCACGCCGTCCTGGCCGCCGGCAACCAGGGTGGTTCCATCGGGGGTGGCACAGAGGGTGTACATGAAATCGGTCGGGCCGGAATAGCTGCGAACGTCGCCGCCGTCGGCTTTGATCAGGCGGACCCGGGCGTCGCCGCTGGTGCTGGCGGCTTGCATTTCATCGCCGACGAATGTGACGGCAGTCACTTCCTTGTCGTACCCGGCGACGACTTTCCCGCGCTCGCCGGTTTCGGCGTCCCAGAATCGCAGCGTGTTGTCCGCCCCGCCGCTCACCAGCGTGTGGCCGTCGTGGCTCCAGGCGACGGACAGCGCGTGGCCGCCGTGGCCTTCCAGGGAGCGGAGGACTTTGCCGGTGGTCAAATCGAGGATGCGGACGAACCGGTCGGCGCCGGCCGAGGCGAGGCGCGTGCCGTCGGGGCTGAAACGGACGCAGAAGACCGTGTCGGAATGAACATCATCGAAGGCTTGTTTCAAGGTCCCGGTTTCGGCATCAAACAGGCGTATCTCGCCCGAGCGGCTCGGCACGCCGCCGCCGGTTACCAGCCAGTGGCCGTCGGGACTGAAATCAAGCGAGGTGACGCGGTCGGCAAAGGGAGATGTCGAGTCGGCGTTTCCGATGGTGCGGGCAAGCTTCCACATCGACGAGGGATGAACAATGGCCGGGGGCGCGCCGGCGGGACAGAGGACGATGTGGTCGGCGGCGACGAAAGCGACGGCGGTAATCGCCCCCGCTTCGTGGCCGACGACTTCGCCTGCCGTCCCCTTTTCAGAGCTCCAGGTATGCACCGCGCCATCGTCGCCGGCCGTGGCGATCAGCGCGCCGTCGGGAGAGAAGGCCACGGCGCGGATCGGCCTGGCGGAATCGCCGATCGCCTTCTTCGCGTCGGCGGCGTCCTGCTCGCAAACCTTGAGGCGCTTCTCCGCGGCATCCTCGGCGGTTTTGGCGGCCGCCAGCGCGACGCCGTAATCCTCCGCGGCACGAGCCGACAGCTTGATCTCATCGTCGGCGGCGTTCTTGGCGTTTTTGGACTTCTTTAAATCATCGTCGGCCTTGGTGAGTTCCTTGGCGGCGTTTTCCTTCTTATCGTCGCGGGCATTGGCAAAAGCGTCATTGGCCGCCTTCGCGGTCTCGAACGCCTTTTGTGCTGACGCCAGCGTTTTTTCAGCGCCGCCGGCCGCGTCCTTTGCCTGCTGCGATGCCTCCATGGCGGCAGTTTGCGCGTCCTTCGCTTTTTTCAGCTTCTCATCTGCCTTGGCGAATTCCTTCTCGGCGGCGGATTTGGCTTCATCGGCTTTTGCGGCGGCGGCCTTCTTCTCATCATCCGTGCCGCTCGATGCGTCCTTCTTCGCCTCGCTCTTTGCAGCGGCGGCTTCCTTTGCGGTCTTGGCCGCGTCGAATGCCTTTTGCGCCGATGCCAGTTCGCGCTCGGCGCTGGCGAGGGCGTCCTTTGTCTTTTGCGCCCGCTCGACCGTGGTTGTTTTTGCTTCCTTTGCCTTTTTCAAATCGTCATCAGCACTGGTGAGGTCTTTCGCCAGCTTCTCCTTCTTGTCCGCCGACGCCTTGTCGGCCGCTTCTGAGGCCGCTTTGGCGGCGTCAAACGCCTTTTGCGCATCGGCCAGCGCCTTCTCCGCCACCGGCAGCGCATCCTTGGCGCGGCTGATTCGATCGGCGGAGGATTTCACCTGGGCGGCGTTGGCGTCAATTTTCCCCTTGCGATAGGTCACTTCGCTTTTTGCCAGATTCAGCGCGCGGTCGGCGGTTACCGCCCGGGCGGCAAGAATCGGATCTCCCTTCAGCTCGGCAATCTTCTTGCCGTCGTCGATCGTCCAGATGCGGGCGATGTTGTCAGTCCCGGCGGTCACAATGCGCTTGCCATCGGCGCGGATTGCCAGGGCAGTAATGGGCGCGCCGTGCTTTAAGAGCGGGCGGATGTTGTTGCTGCCGATGCTCACGCGAAAAACGCCGTCATCGCGGGCGATGAGAAGATGCGCCTCGTCGCCGGGAAGCGCCGCGATGGAGGTGATCGGCGTCGCCGCGTCCTTCAGTGGCTTGGCGGCGGTCATTTCTCCATCGGCAGCGCCAGGAAGGGTATAAAGGGTGATCGCGCCATCATTGGCGCCGACGGCAATCGTCCTGCCGCCCAGCCACGCGGCGCAGCGCACCTCGCCTGGCGGTTCGACCTTGCAGAACGCCTTATGCCCCTGCACATCAAAGATGCGGACGGATTTATCCTTCGACACGCTGAGCAATTTCGCGCCATCGGCGGAGAATTGCAGGCCGATCAGCGGCGCTGTATGGCCGGTAAGCTCGCCGGCGGGTTTGCCGTCCGCGTCCCACAGATGAATCGTTCCGTCTTCCCCGGCGGTCGCGATCCATTTGCCATTTGCCGACGCTGCCGCGCAGGTGGCCGGCTTGTCGCCGAGGGCAATTTTTTCGCCTTCGGAAGATCGCTTCCAGAGTTTGACTTCGCGATAGCTGCCGGACGCCAGGGTTGTTCCATCGGGGCTGAACGTCAGCGATTCGACCATGTCGCGATGGGCGGCATCGGAGCCGGAGGCGGTGAGGGCCGGATCGACAAGATGGGCGGCGAGCTTGTTGGCGGAAAGATCGTAGACATCGATGCGATTGGCGCGGCCGGCGGCGGCATAGCGGCCATCGGGCGAAACGCTTGCCGCGTAAATCGGGTCGAGCACCGCCGGCATCGCACGCCATTTCATGGCGATAGCCGTCCCATGCACTTCGCCGGTTGCGCCCTGATCGATCCAGAGCTTGATCAGGCCCAGTTGCTGTGGCGTGAGATCGCGGGCGGCCACCTTGTTATTCGGCGGCGGCATGGGGGAATCTTCTTCAGGCGCATGGGAGGCGGCTTTGATCAGCAAGCTCTCCGCCCCCTTGCCCGGCTTGATCACCAGCCCGTCATCTCCCCCCTTGCGAATGTCAGCCGGGGTTTCCAGCACCAGCCCCGCCTTGGGCTTGGTCTTGTTATGACACGCCAGGCAACTGGCGCTGAAGACCGGCAGGATTTCCTTCTCGAAATCAACCGGGCCGGGGTGTGAGACATCGGCGACGGCGATGGGCGGACTGTGTGGCCCGTCCGCCGCCGATGAAATCGCCGGAAATACAAACCCCAAAGCGGCAACCGCCGCCAACAACACGACTGCAACGCTTCGGAATAATGTCGCCATGTTTATTTCGCCAGAACCTTCACGATGATCGGCTGGGAGTAAAAGAACGCCAGTGAATCGCCCGCCTGGCGCTTCTTGCCGCCGTTGGCCTTGTCGCTTTTCTCCGGCGATGTTTTGCGGTCGTATTTCATCTGCGTCTGGGCCTGCACATAGAAGGTATAAGTGCCCGGCGAAAGCCGCTGCTGGGCGATGTCGACTTCCAGGGTTGCACTGTCCGAACCCGGAGCAATGGTTTCCAGCTTGGCGTTGCCCTGGCGGAAGAATCCGCCAAATTGCACTTTGACCGGCTGCTTCATCTCCATGTGGCGCTTGATCTTTACTGCCAGATGAAGCTTTTCGTTGGCCTTCACCTCGAGACTGGTTTGGGGAATTTCAAAGGTGAGCGGCTCGGTTTCGTCGGCGCTGACAGCCAGGGGCATTTCACTGCACAGCCGCGCCTGCGTCCGCTCGATATTGCCGTTGCCGTTATCAGCCCGCGGCCAGGTGACAGCGCCGACGCGGGCGACATGAGTGATATCCTGGTCGTCGACCTTCGCCTTTCCGACGATTTTGATCGAACCGTTCCACGCCCCGGCATTGTCATCCGCCGTCAGCATCAAATTGGCGGTGTTTTCCCCCGAAGGAATGACGGCCGGCGTGCAATGGACGCCGGGAGGCAGGCCTTCGACATCAACCTGCACGTCCTCGTCGAATCCATCCTGCCGAAGCACGTTGACGCGTAGAGGCACAGCCCCGCCCTTGCGAAGGAACGCGGGAAAAACGCTGGGGTCTTGGGTTGGGTTGTTACCGTCTCTGGTCGGCATCGGACCGGTCGAGGCGACCAGATGAAAATCCGGCGTCTGCTTGTGAATCACCATGCAATAACCGAGGGCGGCGTTGTCCTCTGTCGCATCGAACAAATCGCGCACGGTCAGCCGGTATGTGGCAGCGTCTTTTGCTTCCAGGCGGTATTCCACATCCCGGCTCTGCGCGGGAAATGCGGGACTGGCGCCGCCGCCGCGCTTTCCCATTGGCTGCATGTCGGGCCCGCCCAAATCCTGGACGTCATTGAGCTTTTCTGCGCCTTTGTCGGTCTTGCCGACCGTCTGCACGAGTAATTCCGGGCTGGTGTGCTGGCCGAGGCGCGTGGAGATGATCTCGATCCAGTAGACGCTGCCTTTCTCGGCGTCGAAGGTGTAAATATCGCGGTCGCCATGCGGATAAAACCGCCCCACCACTTCGCATGGAGCCGTCAGCTTCTGCGCCTGCTCCGGCGAATCGTTGGGCTCCTGCTCTTCGAGGACCGGCGCCTTGGCAAAAGCGATCAGCATCGGATTGGAAACGCCCTTGTCGCTCTTGAGCCGCCAGGCGATGGCGTCGATTCCCGCCCCCGCCGCCCCCAGCGCCGACAGCGTGTCGGCATTGGCCGCAGCCGATGGATCGGCGGGCATGTCGATGTCAACGTCAAGTTGTTCCAGCGGCTTTCCATCGGCGCTGTGCAGGGTGGTCGTCTTGCTGCCGGGCAGATTGCGGCCCAACAGCGTGAATTTTCCCTTCGCGCCGGCCGCGGCGACCGGCGGATAGATGGCGTCAAGGTACGGACGCGTGCTGGCAGTCAGGCGGTAAAAGTATTCTGGGCCGCCTTTGTATAGAAGGTCGTGCAGGCTGAGCGTATACGCGCCGTCGGACTGCACCGTGTAGTCGATCAACTCGCCGCGCCGGCCCCGCGCCACTTCGCTTCCCTGCGGCCCATTCAGCGTCATCACGGGAATCAGTTTTGAATCCAGCTCGCGAACGGCGGCGACGATGATCACGCGCTGCCCCTGCTTCAGTTCCAGCGAATATTGATCGACCGCATTGGCCGAGGTTCGGCCATTGGCGACGGTGTCCAGCGGCAGTGGAACCGGGCCATCGGGCGCTTTAGCCGCAGGCACGAGCTCGGGCATATCACCCACGACAAACCCGCGCGGGTTGGAAATGCCATATCGCCCCACGATGCGCGCTTGGTAATTTCCCGGGGCAACATCCGGCGAAATGGTAATGGTGAACTTGCGATCGGTTTCGCTGCCCGGTTCATCGGCGGCTTTGGCGGTGATGCCGGGCGTGTTAAAGCGGATTTCCGTTGCGTCATCGAGATCAGCGCCGGTGGCGGTGGCTTCGACGGTGGCCCCAACTTTTCCGCCGGGCGGAAAAATGGAAGTAAGCCGGGCGGAGGGAAGCTGTGCGTGGGCGCTCGCCTGGAAAAGAAGAATAAGCACAACGGCAACGAGCGCGGCGCAAGATGTGATCCAATTGCAGAACCGTGCCAGGCGCATTTTCATATCCATCTCTCTCACTCAATGGTTAAAAGAAAACTCCTTCGTATTAATCAGTGCCCAGATCAAGTCTTCATAGGCCCGCCGCTGCACAGAGGCCTTGTCTTCCTTCTTGCCGGCCTTGGCTTGCAACTGCTCGATATAGCCTTTGGCTGCCGCCATTTCGCTGGGCTCGGGCTGGCGAGCGAAGGCGATGCAATAGAGCTCGGCAATCTTCTCCTCGTCGCTGTGGGTTTTGTCCGCCGCCATTTTCGCGGCCCGGCCGTCGCCGGCCGTCAGCATGTCCTGGATTTCCCGCGCGTTGAGAAGGTGAAGCGACTGCGCCAAGCTGGCCTCGCCCGACCGTTCGCATTCACACGAACTGGATGAATCGGGCCGGCCGAACACCGTCAGGAAATAGTTGCTGCTGTTAAACGAATTGTCGGGCAACTGAATCGCCTCGGTGCCGGTGGGAAGGCCTGCGAAGCGGCTCTTGGCGCCGGTCAGATCGTTCACCGAATCGAGCAATACCTCCGCCTCCAGGCGCTTGGGGTAATAGCGCGAGAAGTTTTGCTTGTCGATTTCATTCACCGCGTTGGGAATCGAATCGAGCTGATACGTTTGCGATTTGCAAATCGTCCGCACCAGGTCCTTCAGGTCATATCCGCTGGCGGCAAAATGGCTCGCCAGGGCATCGAGCAATTCGGGATTGGTGGGCGGATTGGTGTCGCGGATGTCATCCTCCGGCTCAACAATTCCCCGCCCGAAGAAATGCTTCCAATAGCGATTGGCCAGCGAGCGGGCAAAATAAGGATTATCCCGCCGGGTCATCCAATCAACCAGGGCAACGCGCGGGTCGTCATCCGGCGAAAGATTCAGGGCCTCGCCGCCGGGCGTGGCGGGCTTCACCGACTGTCTGGTCTTTGGATTGACCGCCGAGGCATTGCCCCGGCGATGGTAAACGATCTCCTCGCCGCTCTGATTATTCCCCGCCTTGATGGCCGTGTTGGAGAAGAAGGCTGCAAAGCTGTAATAGTCGTGCTGGCTCCATTTCTCGAATGGGTGATGATGGCATTGGGCGCAGTGCATTCGCATGCCCAGGAATAGCTGGCCGACGTCTTCCAACTGGGCGTTGGGGTCTTTCACCTGCCGATACCACGCCACCGGGGGATTGTCATCGATATCGCCGCTGGCGGTGAGGATTTCGCGCACGAACTGGTCGTAAGGCTTGTTGGTCAGCAGGCTGTCGCGAATCCAGTCGTGGAACTCAAATGTCCCCTTGGCGTAGCTGGCCTGCGCCCGGCGATTTCGCAGCAGGGCGCTCCACTTGTCGGCGAAATAGTCGGCATAGCCGGTGCTGTCCACCAGTCGATCCACGCACCGGTCGCGCTTGGATGGATCGCGGTCGGCCATGAACGCTTGCAGCTCTTCCTCGGTCGGAAAACGCCCGGCGATGTCGATGGAAGCCCGGCGCAGGAATGTTTCATCGGAGCAAATCGCCGACGGCGGCATGCCGATGGCCTTAAGTTTCTTGAATACCAGATCGTCGATGAAATTCTTCGCAACGGGCAGGTTGTCGACCTTCGCCCCCAGCGGAATCATCGAGCGAAAAACCCCAACCCGCGCCTGGTAGCGCACCATCACGGCCACATCGCCGGGCTGCTGGTTGACGTTGACGAAGCCGGATGAATCCACCCCCGCCATTTCCTTTTCATTGGCCTCAAAAAGCGCCTGCCGGGTGACATCCTCGGTTGAGCCGTCACTGTAGCGGGCGGTGACCAGCAGCTGCTGGTCGCCGCCGCGCGCCATGATGCGCTGCTGCGGGAAAACCTCGATCGACTTGATGACTGGATCGTCGGCTTTGCCGTAGGGCATGCCCTGGGAAATCCAGCGGACGAGAAGGCGGTATTCGTCGGAGCCGATTTCAATGCGCTTGCCGCCGCCATGCGGAAGCGTGCCGGTGGCTTTGAGAAGCAGGAGACTTCGCTCGGGGTCGGCGGGGAAGATTCGCCGGCCGCGGCTTTCCTTCACCAGATGCTCGTAGTCTTCGGTCGGCTCGAATCCGAGCAGCGACAGGCGGAAGCCGTTCTGCCCACCCGATTTGCCATGGCAGCCGCCGGAGTTGCACCCGAGCTTGGTGAAGATCGGGACGATTTGATTGGGGAAATTGACGGGAATCTGCTCGCCGAACTGTTTGACGTTGACGGAAAGCTCAGCCGCCGGACCATCCTTGGTTTTGGCCGACAGGGTGGCCGATCCATCGCCGAGCGGCGTGATCAGCCCTTTGTCATCGACGGAAATGACGCCCGCGGGGGAAACATCATAATGAACCTGGCGGGTCAGATCGCGCTGCGCGCCGGAGGTATATGAGCCGGTGACGATAAGTTGTTGCCGGGCGTCAGCTCCCCGGATTTGCAGGGGAGCGGTGGCCTCATTTCCATCGTCGATGGTGACTTGCTTGAGCGAGCCAATGTCGGCGGCCACGGGCGTGGTCGATTGCTCGCCACCGAATGCGCTGGCGCCTGCTACTGCAACAACTGCCATCGCCAAATATCGACTGAGCGCCTGCATTGCAAACCTCCAACAAATCCTGCAAACCGGGATCGTCGTAGGGTAGGCGTGGTCGCCCACCGTTTCCCGTGAAGGGCGATGGTGGGCGAGTACGCCCACCCTACGACGCTGCAAATCGAGCAAGCCGTTGCACCGCGGTCCGCCGGCGAGCCGCGAAATTTTCAATTTCAAAACACGGGCGAGACGCCCGTGATACGGCGGCTTAGCCAACCAGTTCTTCGATCGGCAGAACTCCGTCCACCAGATATTCCGGCCGGCCGGTCAGGTCGGGCAATACGACCTTGCTCGCATCAATACCCAGGTTGTGATAGAGCGTGGCGAACACTTCGCTGAATTGCACCGGGCGGGTGGAGACGTCGGCGGCGTCGCGGTCGGTGCTACCGATTGCCTGGCCAAGCTTCATTCCTCCGCCGGCCATCAGGGCGCCGGTGACTTTCGGCCAGTGGTCGCGGCCGGCGTTCTTGTTGATCTTTGGCGTGCGGCCAAACTCGCCCCACATGATCACTGACACATCCTTGTCCATCCCGCGGTCGTGCAGGTCCTGGATCATGGCGGACAAGCCGGTGTCGAGGCGCGGCAACTGCTCGGCCATCGACTTGAAATTCTGCCCGTGCGTATCCCATCCGCCAAACGCCAGCGTCACGCAGCGTGCCCCCGCTTCGACCAGCCGCCGGGCCAGCAGGAACGAGTCGGTGCTTCGGCGGTCGCCTTTGCCGCTCTGATATCGCTCGCGAATTTCCTTCTTTTCCTTTTGCAGGTCCAGGGCATCCACCAGTTTGCTGGAGGTGATGACGTCCATCGCCTGGCGATCGAAAACGTCCATCCCTTCCATGGTCCTGCTGTTGTCCGAGTCGCGGCGAAAGCGGTCGAGACTGGTCAGCAGCGCCTTGCGGTCGGCCAGGTGATCGAGGGTGACGCCGTTGAGGATCATGTCGGCTTTACCCGGACCCGATGGCGAGAACGGATTGTGTGACACGCCAAGGAACCCGGCGTCGATGGTCTCCCGGCTGCCGCCGCCCAGGGTGATGTAAGGCGGCACGCCCGGATCGCTGGGGCCTTTCAATTTCGAAAGGCAAGCACCAAGTGACGGCCAGCCGCCCGACGGCATGTTTTTCTTCACGTGGCCGGTCAGGCATTGGAACTCGCTGTGCGCGCCTTCGGAGCCGACGCAGGTTCGCAGCACGGCCAGCTTGTCCATCATCTGCGCCAGCTTCGGCATATGCTCGCAGATCTGGATTCCCGAAACGTTGGTCTTGATCGGATTGAACTCGCCGCGAATATCGCTCGGCGCATCGGGCTTGAGATCGAACATGTCCATGTGCGACGGCCCGCCGGGCAGATAGACCATGATGACGGCTTTGTGCGGATTTTTTGCCCCGGCCAGCGCCTCGGCGCGCAGGATTTCGGGCAATGAAAGCCCCGCCAATCCGATTGCACCGATTTTCAAAAAATTCCGCCGGGAAACCCCGTCGCAGAAACGTTCGGATTTGCCATAGATCGTCAGCATGGGAGGTCCTTTCTGGCCGGCATTGTGCCGGAGCATGTTCGCATGCAATTGCTGTCCTCAATCCCCTTGAATTCATTCCCTGTTCAACTTGGAGTACCTCAGGATGGCGGTTGCGCACCGGCGCTACCAAAGTGAATATCTCCAGTTCACACCAACTCCTTCATCGGCTGGCACCCATCCACCAGATATTGCGGCCGCCCGCCCAGATCCGGCAGGGTCGTCTTGTTCACGTCAATTCCCAGATTTTCGTACAGCGTGGCGAACACTTCGCCGAACTGCACCGGCCGATCGACGCATTCGCCGGCGATGCGATCGGTTGCGCCGATAACCTGTCCCGTTTTCATTCCGCCACCGGCCATCAGTGCGCAGGACACCTTCGGCCAGTGATCTCGTCCGCCGTCCTTATTGATGGCCGGGGAGCGGCCAAATTCGCCCCACACGATCACCGACACATCCTTCTCCAGCCCGCGATCGTGCAGATCGTCGAGTAGCGCGGACAAGCCCTGGTCGAGCAACGGCAGATCCTCGCGCAGTTGTGGGAAATTCCGCCCGTGATGGTCCCAGCGGCTGAATGCCAGCGTCACGCAGCGCGCCCCCGCCTCCACCAGCCGCCGGGCGACGAGGAAGTTGGACGTCAAGCGTGGCCCGCCGTCATCGCGATTGGCGGGATCGCCTTTGCCGTAGCGTTCGACGGTGCGCGGGTCTTCATTGGCCAGGTCCAGCGCCTTGGCCAGATCGCTTGAGGTCAACAATCCCATTGCCTGCTGCTCGTAGGCGTCCATCCCGGACATCATGCCGGTCGTGTCGACATCGCGGCGGAAGGTGTCGAGGCTTTTCAAAAGCGCGCCGCGATCGGACAGGCGGTCGAGCGTCATGCCGTTGAGGACCATGTCGGACATGCCCTCGCCCGAGGGTTTAAACGGCGCATAGGCGGGGCCGAGGAACCCCGGCTGGCCCGGATCCGCCCATTCCATGTGTCCCATTTTCGGCGCCAAGCCAACGAACGGCGGCGTGGACTTGTTTACCTGTCCTTGAAGCTTCGCCACGCACGAGCCGAGCGACGGCCAGCCTCCGGGCGGCATCTGCCTTTTTAATCGGCCGGTCTGGCACTGGAAGGCATCGTGGTCGCCGCTGCAGCCGACGATGGATCGGATGATGGCGTAGCGGTCGGCGCGCCTGGCCAGCAGCGGCATCATCTCGCAGATTTCCATGCCGGGCACGTTGGTTTTAATTGGCCTGAATTCGCCGCGCATGTCGACTGGCGCTTCGGGCTTGAGATCGAGAATGTCCTGATGCGCCGGCCCGCCCGGCAGGAAGATCATGATGACGGCTTTGTGCGGGTTCTTGTTTCCGGTAACGGCTTCGGCCCGCAGAATATTGGGGAGAGAAAGGCCGGCGAACCCCAATGCGCCGACCTTAAGGAAATTGCGCCGTGACACCCCGTCACAAAAGCGTCCCCGGCTGCCATCGATCCTCAACATAATATCGGTCCCTTTCACTGCCCTTCATCGGCGAAGGGCGTCCTGCGCGATCACAGAGATGCCGAACCATCAATATTTACCTGTCTTGCCGAAACGCGTTGTCGTTTTCGATGAACCTGATGATGCAGGACGCGTTATTGTTTGAACGACCATTTTCAGGAGGTAACATGCGATTGTTCCACAGGTAAACAAGGGAATGGGCGCAACGCTGATTACAGTTCGTGAAATTAGTCCGGAAATTCCCGCGTAGCGGTTGGACCAAAGGTCCACTCCTCCGCATTGGAAAGAGTGGACCTTCGGTCCAACCGCTACGCGAAAGCCTTCCTGATCGGTGCGCGATTATGTACGCGCGTCGCTCGCGTGCGCGTGATCCTGAGATACTCTGATTCGCAACAGCGAGTCCTGGTGCAGAGCGCATCGCAACTTCTCCCGAAGTGGTGACGACAATTTCCAAAGGGACCGATTGTTCATGACAAAATCCCCCCTGCTCATCCCCGCAATTGTCCTTTCGTCCACCGCCTTCTGCGGCGCGGCGGACATCTCCTACAGCCGGGATGTGCGGCCGGTTCTTGCCGCCAACTGCTTCTCATGCCATGGACAGGACGTGGATAAGCGCAAAGGGGAGTTGCGGCTGGACGATCGCGAAATCGCAACCCACCCGGCCAAGGGCGGGTTGGTTGCCATCGTGGCTGGGAAACCGGACGACAGCGAACTGGTTAAGCGCATCACCGCCGCCAATGAAGATGATCGCATGCCGCCGGCAAAGAGCGGGAAGAAGCCGTTGTCTTCCGAGCAGATCGCGACGCTGAAGCAATGGATCGCCGACGGCGCGAAATATGAATCGCATTGGGCATTCACCCCTCCGGTGCGGCCGGAATTGCCGGCGGTAAAAGACTCGGCCTGGGTGCGAAATCCAATTGACCGCTTCGTCCTTGCCCGGCTGGAAAAAGAAGGCCTGCGTCCTTCGCCGGAGGCGGATAAAACCACCCTCCTGCGGCGGCTTTCGCTAGATCTGATCGGCCTTCCGCCGACCATTGCTGAAGTCGATGCATTTCTCGCCGACAAATCGCCGGCTGCTTATGAAAAGCAGGTGGATCGGCTTCTGGCTTCGCCGCACTATGGCGAGCGCTGGGGCCGGCATTGGCTGGATGCGGCGCGCTATGCCGACTCGGATGGCTATGAAAAAGACAAGCAGCGATTCATCTGGTTTTATCGCGACTGGGTCATCAATGCCTTCAATCGCGACCTGCCTTACGATCAATTCATCATCCAGCAAATTGCCGGCGACCAGCTTCCCGCCGCCTCGCGCCACGAAGCGCAGGATCACAACGTCGCCACGGGGTTTTTGCGCAACGCCATGCTGAATGAAGAGGGCGGCGTTGAGCCGGAACAATTCCGCATGGACGAAATGTTCGACCGGATGGACGCCATCGGGAAAAGCATCCTCGGCCTGACCATCCAGTGCGCCCAGTGCCATTCCCACAAATTCGATCCGCTGACGCAGGAAGAGTATTACCGGCTCTTTGCTTTTCTGAACAACGATAACGAGGCGTTTCGCGTCGTTTACCTACCGCAGCAGCAAATGAAGGTGGCAGATCTTTCGCGGCAGATGCGCGAGATCGAAGCCGGCCTGCAACATCAAACGCCCGACTGGCAGGAAAAGATGGCGCAATGGGAAGCGGGTGTTTCCAACGATCAGCCGGCATGGACGGTGATGAACCTCGAGCACACCGCCGACAATGACACCTATTTTTACCGCCAACCGGATGGCTCGTATCTCGCCCAGGGATACGCCACCACCAAGTTCACCGAAGTCTTCAAATCGAAGACATCGATGAAGAATATCAGCGCCGTTCGGCTGGAATTGCTGACTGACCCCAATCTCCCGGCGGGCGGGCCGGGCCGGTCGATCAAAGGCTCGTGCGCCATCAGCGAATTCTGGGTGGAGGCGGCGCTGGCCTCATCTCCGGACAAGAAAACCCGCCTGAAGTTTTCCACCGCGACATCCGATTACGATCAGCCGGTGCGCGATCTGGAAAAAATGTTCTACGACAAGACCGACAAGCATCGCACCACCGGCCCGGCCTCATATGCCATCGACGGCAACGACGACACGGCTTGGGGAATTGACGCCGGCCCGGGCAGGCGCAATCAGGATCGCAAGGCGGTCTTCACTTTCGATAAGCCGACCGATCTGGATGGCGATGTGATCCTGACCTTCCACATCAAGCAAAACCACGGCGGATGGAACAGCGACGACAACCAGAACAACAACCCCGGCCGCTTCCGCATCTCCATCACCGATGCCGGTGGCAAAGTGTCTGCCGACCCACTGCCGCGCCGCGTGCGCGACATTCTGGCGATTCCCGCCGCCCAGCGCACGGCTTTGCAAACTGCCGAGGTTTTCAGCTATTGGCGGACGACGGTGCCGGAGTGGAAGGAAGCGAACGCGAAGATCGAAGGCCTTTGGAGCGAATGGCCCGAAGGCGTCACCACGCAAACGCTGGTTGCCAGAAAAGATGGCCGCCAAACGCATATCCTCAGCCGCGGCGACTGGCTCAAGCCGACGGCCACGGTAGCCGCCGGCGTTCCCGCGTTCCTGAACCAACTTCCGCCTGATGCCCCGCCAACCCGGCTGACACTGGCGCACTGGCTGGTCGATCGCAAATCGCCGACGACCGCGCGGGTGTTCGTCAACCGCATGTGGCAGCAATATTTTGGCATCGGCATCGTCGCCACGCCGGAGGATTTCGGCAACCAGGGGGAATTGCCAAGCCATCCGGGACTGCTCGATTGGCTGGCGTGCGAATTCATGGAGCCGGGGAATGTCGCGCCGGCTGAATCAGGCGCCGCCGCTTCGGATGGTGCATCGGCCGCACCGGCTCCATGGAGCATCAAACACATTCAACGGCTGATTGTCACCTCAGCCACGTACCGCCAAAGCAGCAATATGGACGCCGACGAAATCGCCCGCGATCCGTACAACCGCCTGCTGGCCCACGGCCCGAGGCAGCGCGTGGACGGCGAGATCGTGCATGACATCGTCCTGGCCGCCAGCGGGTTGCTGAACGACAAGATGGGCGGGCCGCCGGTGATGCCTCCGGCGCCGGCATTTTTGTTTCTGCCGCCGGCCAGTTATGGCCCATTCCCCTGGATCGACGCGACCGGCAGCGAACGGTATCGCCGGGCAGTCTACACCTTCCGCCGCCGCTCCACGCCTTTCCCGATGCTGGCGACATTTGACGTTCCCAACGGAGAATCTTCCTGTGTGCGACGGCTGCGCACCAATTCGCCCTTGCAGGCGCTGGTGTCGCTCAACGAGCCGATGTTCGTCGAAGCCGCCCAGGCCCTGGCGCGCAAGACCTTGCAGGAAGGCGGAGCCGACGATGATGCCCGGATAATTTACGCCTTCCGCCGGGTGCTTTCGCGAAAGCCGACCGCGGCGGAAAAGAAAGAACTGCTGGCGCTCCTGGAAAAAGAGCAAAAGCATTTTGCCGACGGATGGGCCAACGCATTGGAAGTCGCCACGGGCAAAACTGCGGCCCCGGCCGATTTTCCGACGGATATAACGCCCACCCAACTGGCGGCGTGGACGGTGGTCAGCCGGGTGCTGTTGAATTTGGACGAGGCGATAACGAAGGAATGAATCTGATCACGGATGAAAACTTCCTGAAGAAATTCGTCGATCCCGACGGTGAGGCGGTCCGCGCACTTCGCGAGCAAATCGATGCGGAGATGTTCGACGACCCCATATGCGGAAGCTATTTGAGGTGGTACCTGGTTTTCACCAAATTGCCGGGCGCGCTGAGCGCAATACGCCTATCGAACGAAGAGATATTCTGGAACCGGTATTACTAGTTCCTACGATTCGCTCGCGTCTGGCAGCAGTTGCGGGGATTTGACGCGGGTCTGGAACAACAGGCGGGTGAAATCTTGGAACACCCGTTTCCCGCGTGCGATATCGACTGGGAAAACTGGAACCTTGTTGAAATCGAAGTTGACCGAATAGTGCACGAAAAAAGTATCGCCTGAAATCGTAGGGTGGGCGTACTCGCCCACCGTCTGCGTATTACAGCGTGTGCGATAATCGGTGGGCGAGTACGCCCACCCTACGTGGAAAATGACATGAATTTCAGGGAACAATTTTCGCAGGAATATCGCAAGCTCATCACCCGCCGCTGGTTTTTCAAGCAATGCGGCGTGGGCCTTGGCGCAATCGCGCTGGCCGATCTGCTTGGCGCTACGTCGCAAAAAGCCAATGCCGCAGCGCTCAATCCGCTCGCTCCGAAACTGCCGCCGCTGCCGGCAAGGGCCAAGCGCGTCATCTACCTTTTCATGGCCGGCGGGCCGTCGCACCTCGAGTTGTTCGACAACAAACCCGAGCTGGCGAAATGGAACGGCAAACTTCCCCCTGCCGACCTGCTCAAGGGATATCGCACCGCTTTCATCAACCCCAATTCCACGCTGCTCGGCCCCAAATTCAAATTCGCCCGCCATGGAAACAGCGGGCAGGAAATCTCCGAAATCCTGCCGCACCTCAGCACCTGCGCCGATGACATCGCCATCATCAAATCCATGCACGGCGAAGCCTTCAATCATGCCCCGGCACAGATTCTCATGAACACCGGCAGTTCGCTTTTCGGCCGGCCCAGCATGGGCTCGTGGGTCACCTACGGCCTGGGCAGCGAAAACAGCGAGCTTCCCGCCTTTGTCGTCTTTTCCACCGGCAAAAAAGGGCCCAGCGGCGGCGCATCCAACTGGGGCGCGGGATTCCTCCCCAGCGTTCACCAGGGCGTTGTCTTCCGCAACAGCGGCGATCCCGTCCTTTATCTCTCCAACCCGCCCGGCATCGACCGCGAAATCCAACGCGATTCACTCGACACCCTCCGCGCGCTCAACGAGCAACATCTCGGCGTCGTGGGCGATCCGGAAATCGCCACGCGCATCAATTCATTTGAAATGGCGTATCGCATGCAGTCCAGCGCGCCGGAACTGATGGACATCAGCCAGGAATCCCCGCATGTGCTGGAGATGTACGGCGCTGAGCCGGGCAAGGCGTCGTTCGCCAACAGTTGCCTGCTCGCCCGCCGAATGATCGAACGCGGCGTGCGCTACGTCCAGCTTTTCCACGAAGCCTGGGACCAGCACGGCAACCTGACTGCCGACCTGAAAAAGAATTGCGAAGACACCGACCGCGCCTCCGCCGCCTTGGTCAAAGACCTCAAGCAACGCGGCCTTCTGGAGGACACGCTGATCATCTGGGGCGGCGAATTCGGCCGTACGCCGATGGTGCAGGGTGGAAACGACGGCCGCGACCATCACCCCAATTGCTTCAGCTACTGGCTCGCCGGCGGCGGAATCAAGCCCGGCTTCACTATGGGCGAAAGCGACGACTTCGGCTTCAACGCCGTCACCGACAAAGTCCACATCCACGATCTTCACGCGACCATTCTTCGCCTGCTGGGATTTGATCACACGAAGCTGACGTATCGATTTCAAGGCCGCGATTTTAGGCTGACCGATGTGGCGGGGAATGTGGTGACGAAACTACTGGCGTGATAATTGCGCACAGAGAACCCTACGCGGTTTAACCGCAAAGGCGCAAAGAACGCAAAGAGGACGCAAAGCCGGGATTTTGCGATCGAAGTTATTCTCCCTCCTCCGGTTTTTCTTTGCGTCCTCTTTGCGTTCTTTGCGTCTTTGCGGTTTGAAAATTGTCGTGCGTCGCGAGGATTACGCGCAACATTAATACAGAGAGGAATTCATTAAGACCTCCTGACAAAATGCTGTAAACGAACGCCAAGACGCCAGGGACGCCAAGCGAAAAGCGCCAAGAAAACACCGAATTGCCGATGAACGCATCGCTTCTTTCCGATCTTGGCGCCCGTGGCGACTTGGCGTTCATCCCATTTTGTTAGGAACTCTAAGCTAAGATATCTCTGTGCTCTCTGTGCCTCCGCGCTCTCTGCGCACTTCGGATCGGGATTGTCGTCGCCGAAATCTCACTTCACCGTGATATCCTCCACATCCTTCAACGGCGGCGGATACTTCGGATTCATTTTCGCCAGCGTGCGCACCAGCAAATCGGATATCACCCAGTTGCGGAACCATTTATGATCGGATGGCACAACATACCACGGCGCGTGGTGGGTCGAGCAATTGCCGATCGCGTCCTGGTAGGCCTCCATGTAATCCGGCCAGCGCTGGCGGCTCTTTAAATCCTCCGGGTCGAACTTCCAATTCTTCTTCGGGTCGGCCAGCCGTTTCTCCATCCGCACTTTTTGCTCCTCCCACGAGATGTTCAGAAAGAATTTGAGAATCGTCGTTCCCTCGTCGCTCAGCAGTTTCTCGAAATGGTTGATCTGGTCATATCGCTTCGACCAAACCTCCTTCGGCGCGATTTTTTTCACGCGCTCCACCAGCACGCTTTCATAGTGCGAGCGATTGAAGATGCCGATCATTCCCTTGCCCGGCGTTGCCGCATGAATGCGCCAGAGATAATCGTGGGCCAGCTCGATATGGGTTGGCTGCTTGAAGGAGGTGACGGTGCAACCCTGAGGGTTGACGCCGGAAAAGACATGGGAGATCGCCCCATCCTTCCCGCCGCCGTCCATCGCCTGAAAGACGATCAGAATCGACTGGCTCGCCTGGGCGTATAGCCGATCCTGCAGGACGATCAGTTTTTCCAGGTTCTTCTTGATTTCAGGGATGGCATCTTTTTTATGTTTGAAGTCGCCGGTGGCGTCGGACTTGTGCTGCGAGATTTTAAACTTTTTGCCCGGTTCCGCGAGATAAGGTGAATCAATCATGGCGCGAAGTCTACCAGCAAATGGCAGAACAGGGCACACCTTCTGTCAATCGCGCACCGATTCGATTCGATTTGCGAATACCCGGATAAGTTTGTGGGCTGGTAGCAGCGACTCGATGTGCGGCCACGCGCTGGCGAGGGTCGTCTCAAATGCGATTCGCCGAAGGTTGCCAAAACGCAGATGCACAATCCACGGCGGTGGCGTTGCCGCCATGACGCGGTCAGCGAAATCCGCGTCTTTGCTGACGATCACGAGGGCATTGTCCACGGCATATTGCCACAACTCGCTGTCTGAAGTACCACGGCCAAGCAACGTGGCATGTATCACCGGTAATGATGGCGAGAATCGCAGGGGAACCGGGATGTTCTCGTCGAAAAGGAAGCCTCTCATGCAACGGTTCCCACTTCAAAATGATGCTTTAGCAGGCGCGCGGAGTACGCGAGGCAGGCGAGAACATCATCGCGCGTGAGCGTCGGATATCCCGATAGCACATCATCAATGCTGTCGCCAGCGGAGAGGAATTCCAGAATCGTGCCGGCCGAGATTCGCGTGCCTTCTATGATCGGCTGGCCGTTGCAAATGTCCGGGTCGATAATAATCTTTCGCATTTCGCGATTATAGCAACTCGTTTATGCCGGCAAAGGCTTCACAAACGGCAATTCCACCACCGTCGCCTTCCTCATTCCACCTTCAGCCGGCACGTTCACCACGCTTCCTACCGGAATAAACGCCTTTTTCACGATTCCCAGGCAGATGCACGCGTTGGACAGCACCGGCGAAAGGGTGCTGCTGGTGATGCCGCCGATCTGGTTGTCGGCGTCGTCGTAGAGCAGGGCGCCGGCCATCGGCAGCGCATCTTCGTTAATTCGCAGGCCCACAAGCTGGCGGGCCACCTGGCCGCGGGCGTGCATGCGGGCGACGATCTCCTGGCCGAGGTAGCATCCCTTGGTGATGCTGACGGCACGGTCAAACTGCCCGGTCTCGGCGGGCAGAACCGAATCGTCAAAATCGATCCCGAAAATCGGCCGGCCCCCTTCGATCCGGCAGGCATTAAACGCCGCCCATCCCGCCGGGCGCAATCGGCGGCGGCCATGTTCCTGGTTTTCATGGAATCGCAATAGAAGGTTCGTCCAGATTTCTTCCGCCGACGCACTTTCCACCACGATGTGAAACCCAAGAACCGCGCACGGATCGTCGCGCCAAATGACGAGGTCAACGCCGAACATTTTTCCGGCAAATGATTGGCCGGGCTTTAGCGGCGGGAATGTTGGCTCGCAGACTTCCTCCAGCAGCTTTGGCGAAACGGGCCCGTGAATCGCCAGCGAATGCAGCGAGCCGATTCGGCTGGTCATTTTCACCTGTTCCCGAAACAGGAATTTATCAAAGGCGGCGCGCGTCGATTCGACCAGTCGGCCGTCCATCTCCAGCCAGGTGCGATCGCCTAATTCGATCACGTTGACATCGGTAACGATCCGCCCCTTGCCATTGAGAAAAAACGCATAAACCCCCTGTCCCGCGCTCAGCCCCGCCCTGGTTGCTTTGTCCCAGGTGGCGTTGGTCAGCAGGTTGTTGAGAAACGAAAGCCGATCGGCGCCGGAAAGTTCCAGGATGCCGCGTTGCGGCTCATCGATCATCGCCGCGGCCTTGCGGATCGAGGCATATTCAGCCTGCGGCTCGCCAAAGGTGCTGACGATTTCCACCGCCGCGTAGGGCTGAAACTCGGCGTTGTTCTTCTCGTGCAGATCGCGCAGGGGATTGGGGAGCGATGGTGCGGGTTGCGGTGATTCGGACATGGTGAAACTGTATGCGCGGAGGGTGGGAAGTCCAAGGAGGGAATTGGATTCACACGTTCTCACGTGAAGGCGCGGACTTTGGAAATCGCGCGGAATTGCGTAGCGGTTGGACCGCAGGTCCACTATTACTGAGAAAGACGTGGACCTTCGGTCCAACCGCTACGCGAAGACTTTTTCTGTCCAACCGTGCGATCGAATTGTCATTTTCTGGGAATCGTGTAATTGCGCCCTCCACGCAATCATCCTCCCGCTTCAAACCCGGGATACAGCGTCATCCCGCCATCGACGAATAGCGTCGTCCCGGTGATGTAGTCGGCCTGGTCGGATGCCAGCCATGCCGCGGCACGGCCGATGTCTTCGGGTTCGCCAATGCGCTTGTACGGGACCAGGTGCATCAAGTCGCTGTAGGCTTCGGGGGTTTGCCAGGCTTCGGTGTTGATCGGCGTGCGGATGGCGCCGGGGCCGATGGAGTTGACGCGAATGCGATACGGCGCCACTTCCTGGGCGATGCTCTTCATCATCATCATGATGCCGCCCTTTGAAGCGGCGTAGTTCACATGCCCCGCCCAGGGGATCACCTCGTGAACCGAAGACATGCAGATGATTTTGCCGGCGGCAACGGAAACTTCGCGAACGACGCCCCGCCTTTTAAACTCGCGGACCGCCTCGCGGCAACATAAAAACTGCCCGGTGAGATTCACCCCTATAACCGTGTTCCACTGCGCCAGCGTCATCTTTTCCAACGGCGCATCCTGCTGCAGCCCGGCATTGGCAACAAGTATGTCGACCGTGCCAAAAGCCGAGAATGCCTTTTGGAACATCGCCTCGACTTCATCTTCCTTCGAGACATCGGCCTGATGGGCGTACGCTTTTCCGCCGCATTTCAAGGCATCGGCAACCACTTCGGCGGCGGCGGTGGCGTTCTTGCGATAGTTGACGACCACATCCGCCCCCGCCTGCGCCATTGCGATCGCCACCGCCCGGCCGATGCCCGAATCTCCGCCGGTGACGATGGCCTTTTGCCCTTTAAGGATCGGCGGAACGGTCACCGCCGGTACTTCAGCCCTGGGAAACTGGGTGTAATCGAGTTTTTGTGCCATGGCCCAAATCATCGCCGATTCGCGGTGCGGTGGAAAGTGGGAAAAGCGCGGGTTGCTGCAACCTGGCAATTTCAATTGATTTATCCGCAGGCTGGCCGATATAATCACGGTTGCGAGAGTGCGAAATGACGGGAGGTCCAATGAGCCAGGTTTATAATCCTGAATCTGAAGTAACGGCGCAAATTGAACGGCTTGAACTGGAGGCGCGCGATGCGCGGCGGCGGGTGGAACATGCTCACACGGTGCAGGACAGGCGGGCGCTGAACCGTCAATTGGAAGAAATCAAGAACCAGATCAGTTTTCTGCGGGCCAGATTGCCTTGAAAGCGCGTCCGCAGGGCTTGAAGTGAAACGCGAAAAGACCCGCCAGCGGGTCTTTCTTTTTTCGGCGTTCAGGAAAGCAGTTTAAAAAACGTGCCGCGACAGGGATCGCTCAAAGAAGTGATTTTGCAATACGTTCTTCGTGACGCCGGTTCTGAGGTACTTCTCAGCGCGGCTGACGGCCGCAACCAAAACAGATGCGATATCGCCACAGATTCACACAGATGAACACAGATAAAACTTAATCGCATCAATATTATCTGTGTCCATCTGTGTCCATCTGTGGCGATTACCTTTTATCACTCCCATGAATCTGATCGTCGCGATCCTCGGCCTGATTCCCGTGAGCTTTGCGATCGCGTTTTTTACGACGCTGGCGATGAAGCACATCGCGCCGAAAATTGGGTTTGTCGACAAGCCGGGGCATCGGAAAATACATTCCAATCCCAAGCCGCTGGGCGGCGGCGTGGCAATCTTTCTGGGGTTTGTTCTTCCGGTGGTTTTGGGCCTGATCGTCATTCACGTCATTCGTCCACCGGCTGTATCTCCCTCATCGGGAGCCGAGCCTTCGCCGATACCGGCGTATTGGTCTGGCGCCCGCGAGCACACGCCGATGGCGTTGGGAATGATCGCCGCGGCATTGGCGATGCATCTGCTGGGGCTGATGGATGACCGCAAGGCACTGGGGCCGTATTTCAAAATGATCGTTCAGCTCACGATCATTGCCTTGCTGGTGGTCTTGAACGGTGAGCTGCGCGTTTTGACATTCCTGGGAAAGCCGGTGTCGATCGCCGTGACGATTTTGTGGATCGGCGCGGTGACCAACGCGTTTAACTTTCTGGACAACATGGACGGCCTCTCCGCTGGCGTGGCGGCGGTGTGCACGGCGGCATTTTTGGTGGCCACCCTTTCGATCCATCAGTGGTTCGTCGCCGCTTCCCTGGCACTTTTGCTCGGCTCGCTTTTGGGGTTTCTCTGCTTCAACTTTTCCCCCGCCAGCATTTTCATGGGCGACAGCGGCAGTCTGGTGATCGGCCTGCTTTTGGGCACGCTCACCGTTCGCACCACGTTTTTGCCGCCCAACACGAGCTGGGGCGCGGGGTGGTATGCGATTTTTGCGCCGGTCATCGTGCTGGCAGTTCCGCTTTACGATCTGGTGGTGGTCAGCTTCATTCGACTGATGCGCGGCAAGAGCCCGTTTGTCGGCGACACCAATCATTTCAGCCATCGCCTCGTGGCACGCGGCATGTCCCGGCGAACGGCCGTCTTGTGCCTCTATCTCATCAGTGCGGCAACGGCGGTGGCCGCCATTATCCTCGCCCACGCGCCATCCACCTTCGTAGCCGTGTTCGTCTTCGTGCAGACGCTATTGATTCTTGGGGTGGTGATGCTGCTGGAACAGCATCCGCTGCCGGTCGGCGACGGAGGACGGCGGGATGCGGAGATGGGGCGACCGGGTTTGGCCATCTCCCTATCTCTCGACGACGACCGCGTTGGCGAAAAGACGCGCCATCAGCCAACGCAGCAGAATGACCAGAACATTGCGGGAGGCTTATGAGCCAGCGCAAAGCGCCAGTTTCGCGCACGCTCGCTTATGCATCGCGCCAGCTGGCCTCCGCGCCCGGCCAACGCGGCGTCATGACGTCGTCAATTTCGCCCTGGCGTCGCTTGACGCAGGCGGCGTTTATCATTTCGCTGGCGCTGGTCGTCTGCCGGGTGTTGATGCCTGAATCAATTCGCGCGCCGCTGGATGCACTGGCGGCCAGCCGTCCGGCGCAGCAACTGGCCGCGGGGCAGAGCGATGTGCTGCTCAGCCAGGCGCCACAAAGTCCCGGGCCTGCCACCGGCATCGTGCTCGATCTGCTCTTTTGCCTGCCGGCGTTGCTCATCCTCGCCCGGCGGGCATTTGATGCTGATTATCGCTTGCTTTTCGCGGGGTCGTTTGTGCCGATGGCGCTGCTGGGCGCTTTGGCGATGCTCAGCACCCTGTGGGCCGCCGACAAATTCGCCTGCGTGGTGTCGGCATCGCATTTTTTCTGCGCCATCGTCTTTCTCTGGTCGACCTGCCAGCTTGTCCGCGCCTGGCTTCGCCTGCGCATCATCGCGGGCGTGGGCATCGGCCTACTGATGGCGCTCTCCTACGTCGGTTATAGTTACCGGCTGTCCGAAAGCGCCGATCTTCGCCAGATGTGGGGCGAGAAAAAGGCAGAAATCATCTCCCAGCACGGCTGGACGCCGGGCTCATTCCAGGCAGAAATGTTCGAGAAGCGCGTGCTTAACGGCCAACCGCTTGGATACCGGACATCGACCAACACGTATGCCGCCCTGCTGGTGCTGCTGGGCGTGATTTGCGGCGGCGTGGTGATCGAGCGCATCAGCGACCGGGATCATTGGGGATGGATCATTGTCCCAATTCTGGCACTGCTGGCCGTGCCTCTGCTCATACGCTGGACAGCGTGCCGGGCGGCGTATGCGACACCGGTCATTGGGGGAATCATCCTGCTTGCCGCCTGGATTATTCGCCGGCCGGCGATTTCACGAAGCCGCCAGCGCCTCAATCGCATCTGGCACGGCGGGTATTTCCTCGCGCTGGCGATGATCGCCGCCGCGACAGCAGTTCTGGTGCATCATGGCCGGCGCACCGGCACCCTGTGGCAAGACAGCCTGAGTTTTCGCTGGCGCTACTGGACCGGCGCATATTCGATCCTGACCGACGGGCTTTATCATTATCCGCGGAAATATTTCGATCTTTATCTCGGCGTCGGATGGGAAAATTTCGGGCCTTACTATCTGATCCATCGGCTTGCCACCGCTTCGGAAGAAATCCGCGACCCGCATAATTTTGTGATTCGCGCTTTTGTCGAGTTGGGAATCGTCGGCGGAATTCTGATACTGGCCTGGATGCTGCGGCTATGGTGGGAATTGACCCGCCCCGCCGTGCCCGATGCACCCATTACTTCGGGCCAAACCGCCGCCAGCCATTCCGCCCCCGGGGCCTACAGCCAGAATACCGCGTTTTTGACCATCGGCGGCGTTGTATTGCTGGCCATCCTTTTCAATGTATTTGCTTCCATCGATTTTACGGCGCAGTTTGCAACGGCTGTGGTCGAGCTGTTTCGCCGGGGGGTCTTTTTGATACTGCTGACGGCCGGAATGTTTGTTGTGGCCGTCCGCCGGGCCAGGCCGTCGGCGGCTGACATCAAAGCGGGAAACATCCGCGTGGAACTGGATGACCGCCCGGCTCCCTGGATTCTTTATGCGGTCCTGGCGGGCCTGGCGACGTTTCTGATTCATAACCTGATCGAGTTTTCCCTCTTCGAACCAGGGCCGATGTTCCTGTTTTGCCTTTTGGCCGGCTCGGCATTGGGCCTGCGCAGCGAGGGCGCTGCAAAGGCGGGCGACCTTGCCGTCAAGCAAGCGCCCAGACGCCCGCTTAAGCCGATCGTTGGCCTTGGGCTGGCAGTGGCAGCGTGGGTGGCTGCGGCGGCGGTGCTTGCCGTTCCCGTTTTGGAAGCCGAGTCGCTCGCCCACCAGGCCGACAACGACACGGTCGCCGCCATCTCTGCGCACGAATCGGCCTCGCTGCGCAAGGCGGCGAAGGAAATGTCCGAGGCGTTCGCGGCGGTTCCGTATAATGCGGACTACGCCCGCCGCTCGACTGATTTGCTGGTTGCAGCCGGCGAGAGCAAATCGGAGATCCTCAAGATGCTCGATGCGGCGATTGCCGCCGACCCCTCGTCCATGCAGGACGTGACCCGCCGCGCGCAATTCGAGTTAACCCAGGGCGAGCAGCAAAAGAACGATAAATCGCAGATCGACGCCGGCCTGAAGGATCTTGGCTGGGCCTTGGAACTCGACCCAAGAAACGTGCGGATGCGCCTGGATTTCGCCCGTGAATTGCTCAAGGCCGCCATCTCCACCAAACGGCCAAAATTGGCCGGCGAAGCTGCATATCAAATCGACCGCGCTTTGGACAACGACGCCCAACTGCCGCCGGAGGAAATCAAGCGCCTCACGAAAAAGGAACGGGACGATGCCGACGCGGAGAAGCACGCCGCGGAGAAGGTCGCCGCCGAGAAGGTGGAACGCGCGGGGCGGCGTTGAATATGCCGCCGTTGCGAAAGTGTATAGTTTTGGTTCTGGCGACCGCGACACGCCCGCCCGCCTCGGCGTGTCGTAGGACAGCCCGTCCGCTTCAGGCTTTCATACAAATTGTTCGCCGCTGGGGGAATTGACGATACAATTGGGTACTGGAGTAACCGATATGTCGAATTTGGAAATTGAAAAACGTGTTACCGCTGTCGAGCGGAAGGTGGCAGATCTTGCCAGGAAACTCTCGGAGGTGCCGGCTCCTTCTGCGGACATGAACGATTGGATCGACCAAATCCATGGCACGTTCAGGAATGACGCCACTTATCAGCGCGCGGCGCGGCTTGGTCGCAAATGGCGCAAATCCTCGGGGAAAATCGCCCGAAGATCATCAACTAAATGATTATTCTTGACACCGATGTTTTCAGTCTTTTGGAGCTTCCTGACTCGCGGGAGTTTGCGCGACTTCGCGCTCGAATTGCGCAACTTGACCCTCCCGTTCCCGTCACGACTTCGGTCATTACTTACGAAGAGCAATCGCGCGGCCGGCTCGCGTCGGTTAGTCGTGCCCGCAACGATCAACAGCTTGTCGGCGCCTACGCGCATCTCCAGCAGCATGTCCTCAATTATCGAAAAGTTCCGATGGTCGAATTCTGCAAAGCAGCGGCAGCGGC
The DNA here is from genome assembly GCA_035695715.1 of Tepidisphaeraceae bacterium. Lineage (GTDB taxonomy): Bacteria > Planctomycetota > Phycisphaerae > Tepidisphaerales > Tepidisphaeraceae > RYN-428. The sequence goes on along the minus strand of DASRRM010000060.1, from coordinate 435 downwards.
ATTTGGAGACCTTCAGCGTTCCAAAATTCGGTTGGGGACGATGGATCTACGCATTGCCGCGATTGCGTTGTCGCGAAACGCCCTGCTGATCACAAGAAACCTGCGCGACTTCCAGAAGGTCCCAGGGCTTCGCGTCGAAGACTGGACAAAACCTTAAGGGCGTGCGCCCATCTTCCCGATTTTCAAAATCCCAATCAGCGCCGCGACTTTCCCGTGGTAGAAGCTCTTGAGCGGAAACGTGACCGCAAGCGACATTTACCTAATACCTCGGAGAATCTCATGCGCAGGAAGGGTTCGATTGTAACACTGTTGGCGGCGGCGTGTCTGGGCGGGTTGATTCTTGTCGGGCCTTGCCTGGCGGGAACGCCTAATCCGGCGGACGTGAAAAAGATGGAGGCGGCCCTTCCTGAAAAGGCCCCCGCCACCCCGAAAAAG